>NZ_JAHKQW010000005.1:0-344148 GCF_019345575.1 Janthinobacterium sp. NKUCC08_JDC
CCCTGGCGCCGGCGCCGCGCCATGCCGCCGGCCGCCGGCGCGCCCTGCAACTGCTGGGGCTGATCGCGGCGGGCGGGGGCACGGCCCTGCTGGCGCACGAAACGGACTTGTGGCAGAGCGCCGCCAGCGACTACCGCACGTCGGTCGGCGAGACGCGCACCATCGTGCTGGCCGACGGCACGCAAGTGGTGCTCGACACGGCCAGCGCCATCGACGTGCGCTACGGCGCTGGCGAACGGCGCATCGTGCTGCGCGCGGGCGCCATCCTCGTCACCAGCGCGCATGAAACAGCGCCCGTCTACCGTCCGCTGCTGGTGCAAACGCCGCAAGGCACGGCCACGGCGCTGGGCACGCGCTTCAGTGTGCGCCTCGATGATGGCGAGAGCCGTGTCGCCGTGTTCCAGGGTACAGTCGCCCTGCAGCCGCTGCAGCCGATGCAGGACGGCGCCCCCTCGCTGCACCTGCAGGCGGGCCAGCAGGCTGGCTACACGCGCCTGGAAGTACAAGATGTGACGAACGTCGAAAACAGCGCCGCCGCCTGGACCGATGGCAGCCTGGTGGCAGAGCGCATGCGCCTGGACGAGCTGTTGGCCGAGCTGGGGCGCTACCGCCACGGCGTGCTGCGCTGCGACGAATCGATCGCCAGCCTGCGCGTGACGGGCGTGTATTCGCTGCGCGACACGGACCGCTCGCTGGCCAACCTGGCCGCCAGCCTGCCCGTGCAGCTGGTTTACCGCACGCGCTACTGGGTCAGCGTGGGGCCGCGCCAGGCCAGCTGAAAAAATAAGTGAAAAAACGTTGAGGGTTTTGGCTTTTCGTTCGGAATACGGGAAGAACCGATTTTTTCCCGCCACTTTCCAAGGATTTGCACCATGCCCCCTCGCCTGACCGCACCTGCGCACAAACTGCGTCCGTTCCCCCTCGCCGCCGCCATCCAGGCCCTGTTCCTCGCAGGCGCCGCCGTGGGCGCCGTCGCCGTCACGGCCCCTGCCGCCTGCGCGCAGACGGCCGACGCGACGCAAGCGAAGCGCCAGTACGCGGTCCCCGCCGGACCGCTGGAACGGGCCTTGACCACGTTCGCCAGCGCGGCCGGCGTGGAACTGTCGGCCGACGCGGCCCTGTTGCAGGGCAAGCGCAGCGGCGGCCTGGCGGGCAGCTACACGGTGCGTCAGGGTTTCGAGGAACTGCTGCGCGGCCAGGGCGTGCGCGTGGTGGCGGGCGCCAACGGCGCGTACGCGCTGCGGGCGGAGACTGCACCGGCAGCCACGCCGGCCCAGGCCAGCACCACCCTGCCGGCCATCACCATCAATGCCAGCAGCGAACGCGAAACGGCGACGGGCCCCGTGCGCGGCTACGTGGCGCGGCGCGCCGGCTCGGCCACCAAGACGGATACGGCGCTCAATGAAAACCCGCAATCCGTGTCGGTGGTCACGGCCGATGAAATCAGCGACCGCAATGCCGAATCGCTCGACGAAACCCTGCGCTACACGGCCGGCGTGACGCCGAACCAGCGCCCGCTGGGCAGCGACGATTCCTCGCTGCTGCGCGGCTTCACCATCGAGACGAACGGCATCCTGCAAGATGGCTTGCGCAACTCGGGCCGCACTTTTGGCGCCTCGATCGAACCGTATGGCCTGGAACGCCTGGAAGTGCTGCGCGGCCCCGCATCCGTGCTGTACGGGCAGATTCCGCCGGGCGGCATGGTCAACGCCGTCAGCAAGCGTCCCAGCGCGGACGCCGTGCGCGAAGTGGGAATTGAGTACGGCAGCTACCAGCGCCGCCAGCTGAAAGCCGACGTGGGCGGCACCATCGACACGCCGGGCGCCTGGACCTTCCGGGTCGTCATGCTGGGCCGCGAAGCCCATACGCGGCTGGACCGCGACCGCGACAACCGCCTGTACTTCGCCCCCTCGCTCACCTGGCAGGCAGGCCCCTCCACGCGGTTGACTTTGCTGGCCCGCTACGAGCAGGACAACCAGCAGTACGCGTTCCCGAACCAGCTGCTGCAGCCTGGCCCGCGCGGCCAGGTCGACCCAAGTGTGAACCTGATGGGCGACGACAACCGCTTCAAGCGCCGCAATACCATGCTGGGCTACGAGTTCGAGCACACATTCAACGATACCTGGTCGCTGCGCCAGAACCTGCGCTATACGCGCCTGAAGAACGACCGCACGGACATGTTCCCCGGCGGTCTGAACGACGACGGTACCGTTGATCGATATTTCTGGCCCGTCGACACGGACTCGAAAAGCCTGTTCGCCGACACGCAGCTGCAGGCGCGGTTTGCCACGGGCGGCCTGACGCACCAGGTGCTGCTGGGCGTCGATTACGCGAACATCCGCAACACGGACGACTACCGCCACCAGCGGGGCTTCATCGAGCCGCTCGACCTGTACCAGCCCGTGTACGGCAAGCAGCCCCTGGTCCCGTCCAAGGCGCCCACGCGCGCCGATGCCCCTTCGCGCCAGCTGGGCCTGTACGCGCAGGATCAATTGAAATGGGACCGCTGGGTCGTCACGGCCGGCCTACGCCGCGACAAGGCCACGCAGTCGCGCGACGTCACGGACCTCAATACCGGCGCCGTCAAACCCGACTACCGCCAGTCGCCATCGGCCACCACGGGCCGCCTGGGCGCCGTCTACCTGTTCGATGACGGCTGGGCGCCGTATGTCAGCTATGCCACCTCGTTCTCGCCCGAACTGGGCACGATGATGGGCGGCGGCGCCTTGAAACCGTCGCGCGGCAAGCAGTTTGAAGCCGGAGTCCGCTACGAACCCGTGGGCCAGCGCGCCAGCTATACGGCAGCCGTGTTCGACCTGGTGCGCGACAATGTCTCCACGTCCGACATCGGCAATCCGGGTTTCCTGCTGCAGACGGGCCAGGTCAAGTCGCGCGGCGTCGAACTGGAAGCGCGCACGGAGTTCGCCAGCCGTCTGAGCCTGATCGCCCAATACACCTACCTCGATACGGAGGTCACAAAGAGCAACAATGGCGACCTGGGTTTGCAGCAAGCGGGCGCGCCGCGCCATAGCGCCTCGGCCTGGGCCCGCCAATCGTTCACGCTGGCCGGCAGCCTGCCCGCGTATGCGGCGCTGGGCATGCGTTTTCTCGGCGCCATGCGCTCGAATTCCGATGGCGAAAACCTGAACATCCGCAATGGCGGCATCACGCAGTGGGATGCGGCGCTGGGCGTGTCGCGCGGGCCGTGGCAGTTTGCCCTCAACGTCAACAATGTGCTGAACAAGCAGACCCTGTATGACTGCGGCTACCTGCCTAACCTGTGCTACCGCAATGCCGAACGCACGGCCAACGTCAGCGCGATGTACCGCTTCTGATGCCATCGCTGCACATGCGCCCCGTCCTGGCGGCGCTGCACCGCTATGCCGGCCTGCTGATGGCCGGCTTCCTCATCGTGACCGGCGTGACGGGCAGCGCGCTCGCGTGGAAGGATGAACTGGAGGCGGCCATGCTGCCCGCCGTCTTCCGCGTAGCGCCGCCAATGCACGACGCCGCGCCGCTCGACGCCCTGCAGCTGCGCGAGACGATCGCCGCGCGCTTTCCCCAGGCGCAGGTCAGCTACGCGCCGCTGTCTGCGCCACAAGGCCACAGCATGGTGTTCTACCTGCGCCAGTCCGGCAATGCACCGCTGGCCAGCGACGAAGTGTTCGTCGATCCCTACACGGGTGCCGTGTTGGGCCAGCGTCGCTGGGGCCAGATCAGCGAGGGTGCCATCAACCTGCTGCCCTTCATCGAGCGCCTGCATTACGCGCTGGCGCTGGGCGACACGGGCTTGCTGATGTTCGGCCTGATCGCCATCGTGTGGACGCTCGACTGCTTCATCGGCGCCGCCCTGACCTTCCCCGCGCGTCTGAAAAAACGCTCGCCGGGAACGAAACCGTGGCTGCTGCGCTGGCGCCCGTCATGGCTGCTGCGCCGCCATGGCGGCAGCTATAAACTGGTGTTCGACCTGCACCGCGCGGGCGGCCTGTGGCTGTGGGCCATGCTGCTGGTGTTTGCGTGGAGCGGCGTCGCCTTCAATCTGTACGGCGCCTATGCGGCCGTCATGCATCCGCTGTTTGCCCACCAGGGTGCCGAGGAAATCGTCGCGCGGCACACGCCGTCGCCGGGGCCGCAGCTGGACTGGCCTGCCGCGCGCACGCAGGGCCGCCAGTTGATGGACGCGCTGGCGCGCCAGCACGCATTCACCATCATCGAGGAAAACGCGCTGGCCTACGAACGCGCGCTGGGCGTGTACAGCTACAACGTGCGCAGCAGCCGCGACGTGCGCGCCCACAAGGGCCTGACCACCGTCTTTTTCGATGCGGCCAGCGGCCGGCAGCTGGCCACCTGGCTACCCACGGGTGCAGCGAGCGGCGACACCATCCGCAGCTGGATCAGCGCCCTGCACATGGCCTCGATGTGGGGCTGGCCTTTCAAACTGTTCATTTGCGCCATGGGCGTGCTGGTGGCGGGCCTGAGCGTGACGGGCGTGCTGATCTGGCGCCGCAAGCGCCAGGGACAAGCCAGGGCCAAAGCGCTAAGCCATTAATCAGGGGAAGCCGAGGAAGGTCACCGGCACGGTCTGCGTCAGCCACACCCCATTGTCGGACACGTAAAACACGTAGCCCTGCGCCTGCATGGCGGCCGCATCCACCGTCAGCACGACGGGCTTGCCGTGGCGCGCACCGACCGCCACGGCCGTTTCGCGGTTGCTGGACAGGTGCACGTGGTTGCGCGATCCCGCCAGCAAACCGCCGGCGCGGATCGCGTCGACAAAGCGGCTGGCCGTGCCGTGGAACAGCATGGCGGGCGGCGTGGACGCCGGCAAGGCGATATCGACGGCCGCCAGCGAATGGCCCTGGTTGGCACGGATGCGCAAGCCGTCGGCACTGATGGCGTAGCGCGTCTTGCTGTCGCGCATCACCACGTCATCCAATTGTTCACGGGAAAGGCTGCGGCCATGTTGGGCCGCCAGCGCCAGCAGCTGGCCGATGTCGGCCCAACCCTGGGGATCGAGCGCGAGGCCGATTTTTTCGGGCGCGTGGCGCAGTATGAGGGAAAGGAATTTACTGGTATTTACCAAATGATCTGTCATGCCCCAGTGTAGCCTTGTCAGAACGCATATGCCAAGGTCAAACGCACGGAACGCGGCTCCACCGGATGGAAATGCCGGTCATTCACCCCTTCCGCTGCTTCCCCAGGCAGGCGCGACGCATAGTAATAATCGATGTCGCTGGCGCGCTTGTCGAAGAGGTTGAATACGTCGAGCGAGACGCGCGTCTTGCGGTTGAGCTGGTAAGCCACTCTTGCATACGCAAGGGTGGTCGAGGCCGAGCGCACGCTGTTGTCCTCAATCAGGGGACGAGGGCCGAAGTAACGTAGCTGGAAGGCGCCCGACCAAGGCCCCTGGTCCGTCATGGTCACGCCGAACGACGCCACCTTGTCGATCGAACCGGGTATATAGTTGCCGGCGGGGTCGTTTTCCGTGTAGCGCGAGCGCGAAGCGGCCAGGTCCAGGTCGAACAGCAGCCACGGTGCGGCAATATAATGGTTGTTCCATTCGATGCCGTGGCGGCGGCTGGCGCGGCTGGCCTCCGTTTCGCCCGCGTCGCCGACGAACAGCAATTCCGACGCGATATCGAGGCGCCACAGGGCCAGCGAACTTTGCAGGCCCGGCAGCCATTCCGTGCGCGCACCCAGTTCCATGCCTTTCGTCGGCACCAGCGGCGTGACGGGCGTGGATGGCGTGCCGTCGGGCAAGCGCGTCTGCGTCGTGCCGCGCGCATCGTTGCTGTGGAATCCCTTGCCGTAGTTGACGAAAAATTCCGTCTTGCTCCACGGCCCAAGTATCAAGGACAGCTTCGGCGACACCACGTGATCGTTCGCCGCGCCACTGTTGCCGTCTATGCTGCTGTCCACTTTGAAACGGTAAGCGTCATAGCGCACGCCCGCCACGGAACGCAGCCACGGCAGCCATTGCACCGTGTTTTCGCCGTAGAGGCCGATGCTGCTTTCGCGCACCCGGTCTTCGCGCACCGTGCTCTGCCGCACGCGCTCCACCGTGTTGTACAAGCCCACGGGCGACAGCCGGTCAAAACGCGCCTGCACGCCCAGCTTGTTGCGCAGGGGAAGGCCGAACAGCTCCATGGTCCAGCTTTCGCTGGCGTTCACGCCGGCCACCGTGCGCCGCTCGCTTTGCTGGAACTGGTCGTCCTGTTCCGGATCGGCAAGGAAATACGTGAAGTCGCTGTTGAGTTCCAGCTGCGAGCGGATCAGGTAGGCGTCGAGCTCGAACAGCCGGTTGTCCGTGCGCTTGCGCATCGCGTAAGACAGGCTGTAGCGCGAGGTGTCGCCGCCATCGCTGGGCGCGAGACTGCCAAAACGGCCGATCTGGCCCGATTCCACGGCGCGCAGCGGCACTTGGTCGGTGGCGTTCCAGCTGTTTTTATAGGCCATGCCCGTCACGCTGAAGCCGTCGTCCGGCGTGCCCTGGCTGTAGCGCAGCACGCCGCTGTATTTACGCACGCGCTCCGGCACGTCCCAGGGACCGTTATTGCGGTGCACTTCCAGGCCGACCAGCAAGGTGCCTGGCCCGGCAGACAACGAATCGGCGACGACGCCGCGCACATAACCGTGCTGGCCGACGGAGACGCTGGCCTGCCCCTGCGGCAATTTGTCGGCCAGGCGGATGCGCGCCGCGCCCGCCGAGGCGAAATCGCCTTCGCCGGCGAAATACGGTCCCTTCTTGTAATCGATGCGCTGCACCAGTTCGGGAATGAGGAAATTGAGGTCGGAATAGCCTTGCCCGTGCGCATGCGTGCGCATATTGACGGGCATGCCGTCGACGTAAGTGGCGAAATCCGTGCCATGGTCAAGGTTAAAGCCGCGCAAGAAATACTGGTTGGCCTTGCCGTCGCCGCTGTGCTGGGTGACGATCAGCCCGGGCACGAATTCCAGCAATTCGCCCGTACGCAAGGCGGGCCGGTTGACAATCAATTCAGTAGTGATGACGCCCTGGCTGGCCGCATCCGACGTGCCGACGGCGTTGTCGTAATGGCCAGTCACGCGCACGGTGCGTGTTTCATCGGCAACTGGCGCCGCATCGGACTGGGCCTGGGCCGCCGCCTGGCGCCCCAAGCCCAGCAATGCCAGCGCACAAGCTGCTACCAGTTTGCGTTTTCTCAATCGCATCGCGTCTCCAGTTTTTATGATGTCAGTATGGGTCCAGGGCTGGATTTAGCCTACCGTATATATACGCGGCCGGCTGCTTGTTTGGATTCAGCATTTTTCAAGGAGCGACCGTGGACCTGAGCGACAGTGCCGGCAAGGCAACAAAAACCGCCGCCGCGGCCGTGCGCAAACGCGATGTGTTGCCCTACATCCTGTTGTTCATCCTGCTGGCAGGCTTGCTGGCTGTGATGGCGGGCGCCCTGCTGCCGCCCTACTACCAGGCCGTGCCGGCCCTGCTGTGGAGCCTGGGCTTTTGCGTCAGCGGCATGCTGCTGGGCTTTTTGTTCGGCATCCCGCGCAGCCTGCCCTCGGGCACCGTCAGCGCCGCACCGCCCGATGAGCGGAACAATGGCAAGAGCCGTCCCACGGACGAACCACCGGCCGCAGGGACCGACACGGCGGCCGCCGCCCCCAGCAATACGCTGTTCCTGGGCACGCCCACGCCCATGGAGATCAATTCGAATCTGGTGGAAGTGTCGGACTGGCTGACGAAAATCATCGTCGGCGTGGGCTTGATCGAACTCAAAAGCCTGCCCGGCAGCGCACGCAGCATGGCCGCCTTTATCGCGCCCAGCCTGGCCACGGATACGGCCACGGCGATGGCGGTGGTCGGCGGCATCATGCTGTTCTTTTCCGTGCATGGTTTCCTGATCGGCTACCTGCTCACGCGCATCTACCTGTCCATCATGATCAAGCGGGCCGACAGCATGGTCAAGAACGAATCCGTGCGCCTGGAGAGCGGCAAGGAAATCGAGGTGACGGAACTGAGCCGCTTGCAGCAAAAGTCGCTCGATGACATGCAGGAAGCCGTCACGCAGTTGCTGCTGGCCTACCCGCCCGATGGCGGCGCGCCAGTCACGGCCCTGGCCGGCGTGCCAACGGGGCAAAAGCCGGCCAGCCTGGTGCTGTGGCTGGACGACCATCCGCGCAACAATACCTTGCTGGTGGAACAGCTGGAACGGGAAAACATCAAGGTGGACCAGGCCGTGTCGACGCGGCAGGCGCTGGCCATGCTGCAACAGAAACCGTATGCGCTGCTGATCACGGACATGGCACGGGTGGAAAACCGCCGGCGCATCAAGGATGCGGGCGTGCGCACGGTGCGCGAAGTGCGCCAGACCTTGCCGGAACTGCCCATCGTCGTATATTGCAGCAAGGATACGGTCGCCAGCTACGGCACGGAAGCGCAGGCGGCAGGCGCCCGTTTCATCACCACGTCGGGCACCAGCCTGCTGGCGGCAATCAACAAGTTACTGCATGAGCAACGCGAGGATGGCGCTCAGCCACCGGCGTAGGCGTAGCTGCCCACGTAATGCAGCGAACTGCGGTGGGGGTGCGCCAGCTGGTTCGGCGCAAACACGCAGACGGCCGTGTCGGCCAGCACGCCCTGCCCATCCGCGTCCGCGCACGCCTGCGCCAGCCAGCTGTCGGGGTACGACACGCCATCGAGCAACTGCGCCAGCGGCACTGGCGACGCCAGCATGGCGCTTTCAAAAC
Organism: Janthinobacterium sp. NKUCC08_JDC; assembly: GCF_019345575.1. Lineage (NCBI taxonomy): Bacteria > Pseudomonadati > Pseudomonadota > Betaproteobacteria > Burkholderiales > Oxalobacteraceae > Janthinobacterium > Janthinobacterium sp. NKUCC08_JDC. The sequence goes on from NZ_JAHKQW010000005.1 coordinate 8,728, forward strand.
AGGCCGGCTCGTAGCACGTGAGGCCCGTTTCCAGGATGAATGGCGATGGCATGGCATCGCCATCCTCCGTGTACGTGGGCGACAGGTAGGCCTGCAGCGCCTCCCAGCTGGGGAAACGGCCGCTGCAGGCAAATACGTGGACGATGGGCAAAGTAGTGGCCAACTACAGTTTCTCCATCTTTTGCCGCACGGCCGGCGCCGTGGCCGCCGTCGGCGCCAGTTCCAGATAGGTTTTATAGGCGGCTTTCGCCTTGGCCGCATCGCCGGCCTTGGCATACGCGTCGCCCAGATTCAGATAGGCGATGGCGCGCGACGGGTCCATCTTGACCGTGTTTTCAAACCAGCGGGCCGCTTCGCGGTATTTTTCCTGCTTGTAGAACACAAAGCCCAGGTTGTTGGCCGCCAGCGCGAAATCGGGACGCAGTTTCAGCGCTTCCGTAAATTGCGCTTCCGCCGCCGCATACTGTTTCTCCTTGTACAGCTGCAAGCCGCGGTCGTTGGCCCGCTGCGCCAGCTGACGCGTCGAGCTCGGCACGGCGCCCGGCGTGACGATCTTCTGTTCGCCGCCTTGCAAATCCTTGACCGTCACGCTGGCCGCCGCCGGCTTGGCGTCGAGCTTGCTGTTCAGGGCGATGGCTTCCGTCGACAGCTGTGTCGTGTTCGGGCTGAGGAATTCCGTCTCGCCTGGCAGTTCAAAGACGAAGTCGCCCCCTTCCGATCCCGGCAAGCTGCCAAACGCGGGCGTCTGGTTTGACACGCTGGACACGGCCGGCGCCACGTAGGCCGCCAGTTCCGTCGCCGTGATCAGGCCGTCGCCGTTCAGGTCGCCCTTGCCCGCCAAACCTTGCAGCAGGGTCCACGTGAACACGGAGTGGCCGTTCGGCCCGCCATCGGCCACCAGCTGGTCGCCGCCGCCGGCCGTCAGCATTTGCCGGCCGATGCGCTTGGCGTTGTCGCGCAGGAAGGAACTGGAACCGGCGCCGCGCGTCAGGCCCAGGCCGCTATAGCAGGCGTCCATGACGAAGAACGCATGCTTGGCCGTGAGGCTTTCCGCGATATTCTGGATTTCCGTCATCGGGATCGCATCCGTGGCGAACTGCGCCGGGTCGGAATCGACGGGCACGATATAGCCGAGGTCGCGCCCCGAGCTCAACTTGCGCGTGGCGCCGTGGCCGGCGAAGAAGACGAAGATGCGGTCATTCTTTTGCACGCCGCCATGGGCCAGCTTGTCATGGAAGGCGGCCAGGATGTTGTTGCGCGTCGCTTCGCCATTCTTCAGGGTGACGACACGCTCGGGCGCGAACGCAAACTTTTCGATCAGGGTTTCGCGAATGCCTTGCGCGTCGCGCACCGCATATTGCAATTTCGGCCATTTCGCATAATCGTCGATGCCGATCACGACGGCCCAGGAATTGGCGTAACCGGTGGTGACGGGCACTTTTTCCGGCGCGGGCGCCGAGCTTTTCGCTACCTGGAAACTCGTGCCATCCCAGCCGGCGAATTGATAGCCTTCGGCGATCAGCTTGTCGAGCACGGCCGGCAAGGCTTTGACCGTGCGTTCGTGGATGTCGTGGAACAACACGATGCCGCGTCCCGCCTTGTCGACGGACGCCAGCACCCGGTTCGTGATCGAGCTGGGCACGGGATCGGCCCAATCCAGCGAATCGATATTCCACATCACGGATTTCAAATGCGCATCGGCCAGCGCGGCCATGCCTTCGCTGTTGCGCGCGCCATACGGAAAGCGGAACAGCGCGGCCCGCTCGGGGCTGATGGCTTTCAATAAAGTGTCGGTGCCGAGGATTTCGCCTTTCAGCTTGTCGCCAGTCTGCTTGGATAACTGTGCGTGGCTGAAACTGTGGTTGCCCACGGCATAGCCATCTTTCATCAGCTTGCGGCTCACTTCCGCGCCCGCGTTCAGCTTGGCGTGACCGTCCGCATCGAGCGAACCGAGATTGCGGCCCACGTTGAAGAACACGGCGGGCACGCCATATTGTTTCAAAATGGCGCTGATTTCTTCCGTATAGCGGCGGTGCGGGCCGTCGTCAAAGGTCAGCACGATGGTTTTCTTCGGCAAACCCAGGCCGAAGATTTCCGCCTCATCTTTTTTTGGCGCCGGCTTGGCTTCCGGAATGGAACCGGCCGGTGGCACGGTGTAAGGCACGACGATGCCGTTTTCCTTCAAAATCTGTTCGCGGCTGTAGAGCTTTTTCAGCTGCGCCACGTAATCGTCCCACCGTTCGCGCTTGAGCTCGATGGCGCGCTGGCCCAGGTTGCCGAAGATTTGCCGGATTTCCTTCTCGTAATTGCGCTCGATCTCGCCCAGCGCATCGAGGTCTTCGGAAATGCGTTTGTGCAGCTTGATCGCCGGCAAGGACGAATCCTTGGCCACGTCGGCCAGCATGCTTTGCAGCAGCTCGCGGAACGCCAGGTGATCCGCATCGTACAGACCGGGATCGGACTCGATATACGTCAACAGGCTGTCGAGCGCCTCGAAGCGGCCCGGATTGGTGGGCGCCGTCAGCTGATCGAGCGCCGCATCGAGCTTGGCGATGCGTTCCTGGTTTTCATGGAACAGCGCCTGCCCCACTTTGCGGGCTTCGTCGCGCGCGCCTTCGGGCAAGCTTTGCTCGTCGGCCAGCAGCACGATAATCTTGCGAAAATTGCCCAGCAAGTCGCGGAACTGGCTGGCTACGGCGGCCGTATCGACAGTGGACTGGGGCGCGGCGGCCGGGCTGCCCGAGGCCGGGGCGCCTGGCGTGGCGGTGGCTGCGGGACGGGTGTACGTATAAATGCCGGCCCCAGCGGCGAGAGCCACGACGACGGTGGCGGCGATTTTGATCGGCTTGGAAGTCACAGGCTTGTCATTCCCTTCACATACTATGCATAGAATTCGGATGGCGCGGATGCGCACGATGCATAATTGTAAAGCACGCCCGGCACTTGCTCAGCCCGCACGGTGAATTTCGGCAATAATATCGCTGAGCACCTCCATAGATAGTGAAAACGGAAAAGACGATGCACAAGAAACTCTGCGCCGCGGCGCTGATGCTGGGCGTGGCCCTGATGCTGCTGCAACTGCGCGCGCATGCGGGCGACGACGTGGTCAATGTGGCCGGGCGCGTGTGCTTGCCGCACTGAGCCACGCCCCAACCTAGCACTACACCTTGGCCGGCTCCCAGTAATTGGCCAGCCCCAGCTTTTTCAAGCCTGCCGCGACAAAACGCGGTTCCAGCAATTCCTCCGCCGTCAAAGGCTGGCGGATCAGCTTTTGTTCCTGCGCAAACGCCAGCACCCGGCGGTAATGGCGGTAGACGGCGTCGTCGTACAGGGGCGACCAGCGTTCTTTCCACTGCAAGCCCGGATCGTCATAGCTGCGCCGCACCACACTGTCGGGCGTGCCGTTGCGCGTGCCATCCTTGATGATCGCTTCGCGGTTGCCATCGAGCGCCGCCCAGTGCTGGGCCCGCAGCCAAGCCGTGGCCACCAGTTCGGCGATGTCGGGATGGGCTTGCGTAAAGTCGCGCCGCGCCCACAGTTCCGCCCGCATCTTGCGTTCCGGCTGCCCCTTGCTGGACCAGATGATGCGGCCGATACCCTTGTCTTCCAGCGGATAGCCATTGATCATGAACAAGGCGTCGACGGCGCCCGTGGCCAGCGCGGCCGTGCCAGGCTTCAAATCCATATTGATCAAACGAAAATCCGTGGGCGACATGCGCTGGTCGGCGATCAGCTGGCGCAAGCCCAGTTCCCACGGCCGGCCCCGGTGCACACTGATGCGCTTGCCCTTCAGCTCGGCCAGGGACGTCGCGCGCGAACCGCTGGGCACCAGCAGGAACTGGTCCGTGCCCCGCCCCGCCGGCACGATCACCTGCGTGCGCACGCCGCCCGCGTTGAGGATGACGGACGGCAAGTCGCCGTACGCCGCCATGTCGATGCGCCCGCTGGCGAACGCCTCATTCATGGTCGCGCCCGTGTCGCCCGTGACGGGCAGCCATTCCAGCCGCACGCCCCGCTGCTTCAGTTCGCGCGCCAGCCAGCCTTCCTGCTGCACCCGGTAAGCGATGCCGCCCAGTTCCGCCTTGCCGTTTTCCGCAAAGCCCGTCGAGGCGATGCGCAGGGCCGCAGGCGGCGCCCCCGCCCCTTTCGCTGCCGACACTGCCGACACCGCCTGTCCCGCCAGGGGCAGCAAGGCCAGCCCGCCCATCACCGTGCGTCGCCGCATCGCATTCTCCTCATCATCGAACATGGCCACTGTTGACGTGCTTCCCGCTCAAGCCGCCCGGCGCGTCTGCGCCAGCGCCGCCTCGAAAGGACGGGGGTCGATCCATGCGCGCACGTCGACCTTGCTGGGCAAAAAATTCCAGCGGAACAAAAAGTCGCTGAAATCCTGCAAGCCGGCGACCGACGTTTCCGCCAGGTCCGTGTCCAGCCGCAGATGGGCATCCTTGCCGTACGCCACTTGCACCCAGTGCTCGCTGGCATTCGATTCGCGCGCGAGGAAACGCCGCGTCTCGTCCGCATGGCCGCGCGCCCACGCTTCAGCCCGCAACACCTGGTCGACCAGGGTCACGGCGGAATTGAAATGATTGTCGAGCAGGTGCGCATCGACGCTCAAGGTGCGCGGCGTGCCGTTGTTGGCGCGGATCAAGGGTTCCGGATGAATGCCCGTGTCGATCACCGTGTGCAAGCCGAATTGCTGCGCCAGCAGGGCCGCCGACGCGCCTTTCAGGAAGATGGCGTCCACCTCGCCCCGCAGCAGTCCCAGCAGTTCGGGGCTTTGGCCGCCGCGCCGCGCGCCGCTGAACAGATTCGTCGCCGCACTTTTCTCCGGCGCCGCTTCGCTCTGGCCGGTGTTGACCACATAATCGACCAGTTCCACGTCGGACACAGCCAGCCCTTCCAGGCTCAGCGCGTTTTCCAGCCCGCGCAAGGCTTGCGCGCGCGCAAAGTCGATCTGCGCCTTGGCCCATAAGGGCAAGCCGAAGCGCCGCCCTTTCAAGTCGCGCACGGTCTGGATGCCGCTGTCGGGCAGGGTCAATATCAGCTGCGTCTCGTCCGACCACGACAGGCCGATCACGCGCGTCTCGCGCCCCGCCGCGCGCGCCCACAGGGCAGGAATATTGCCGCCGTGACGCACGGAATTTTGCAAGGTATGGTCGAAATGCGATTCGCGCACGGCTTCCTGGTCCGATTCGCGCAGCGAGCGCAAGCTGGTGCCGTCGGCGCGCAACGCTTCTTCCAGCCAGCCTTGCTGCAGGGCTATCCCCAGGCCCGTCGGAACGGGGCAGCGCGTGTACCACAGGGTGTCGAGAGTGTCATTGCTCATGGTGTATCTCCAGAGTGGGTGGACCAGTCAAAAAGGAAACTACAGCGCCATCCTGCGCGCCCATTCATTGCCATCCCACAAGCTGCTGGGGTGTTCTTCCTGCGTCACGGGCGCATGCGATTCGTCAAGGTCGCTGAAATCCGCATGCAAGCCATCGCGGATGGCGACAAAACCTGGCGAACCGCGCTGGCGCGGGTGGGCCAGCGGCACGTCCTGCACCCGGCACACCTTGCCGGGACGCGCGTCGAGCACGACGATACGGTCGGCCAGATAGACGGCTTCATCGATGTCATGCGTGACCATCACCATGGTGATGCCTTCGTCTTGCCACAATCGGCGCAGTTCCTGCTGCAAGCGCAAGCGGGTCAGCGCGTCGAGCGCACCGAGCGGCTCGTCCAGCAGCAGCACGTCGGGCCGCCCCACCAGGGCGCGGGCAATGGCGGCGCGCTGCGACATGCCGCCCGATAACTGATGCGGGTAGGCATCCGCATAGCCATCGAGGCCCACGCGCGCAATTTCCGCCGCCACACGCGCTTCGCGCTCGGCCAGCGGCACCCTGGTATTGCTGAAGGCCACGGCCACGTTCTGCTGCACCGTCAGCCAGGGAAACAGGCGGTGGTCCTGGAACACGAGGCCCCGATGCAGATCCGTGCCCCGAATCGGCACGCCATCGTGCAGCAGCAAGCCCGTGTAATCGGTGTCCAGGCCCGCCAGCAGGCGCAGCAAGGTGGACTTGCCGCAACCGGACGCGCCCACGATGGCGACGAATTCGCCAGGAGCAATCGTCAGGGAAATATCGTCGAGCACCAGCAGCGGCGCGCCTTTCAGCGAAAACGACTTGCTCACGTGCTGCACTTGCAAGCCGCCGCTCAGGTGCTGCTGTTGCGGCGACAAGGCCGAAGGGGAAACGAAATCATTCATGGCGCACTCTCTGCGGTGGGGGCGATGGAAGGAATGGCGGCGGGCGGCGCCCGGCGCAGCCAGCGGCTGCCGTGGAAAACCAGCCAGGCGGCCAGCCACGGAGCCAGCCAGATCAGGAACACATTGCGCAAGCCCGTCAGGTCGGCCAGGCGGCCCGCCGCCAGCGCGCCAGCCGTGCCGCCCACCATGCCGAACAGGGTCAAATGGGCCGAGACCCTGGCCTTGTCGACGGGCGCGCGGGCGATATTGTCCGTGTTGACGAGGTTATTCACGCCCAAGCCCAGGCCCAGCAGCACGGAGGCCGCCAGGTAGGCGATGCTGTCCGGCCACAGGCCGAGGATCAGCAAGGCGGCCATGATGGCCAGGTGGGCGCCACCATACAGTTGCTCGCGATGACGGCTGGCCAGCACGAATCGCCCCAGGAACAGCAGCACGAGCACGCAGCTGAGTCCCTGCACGGCCATCAGCCAGACGGAGTGATGTGCAGGCCAGTGCAAGACGCGGATGGCCAGCAAGATGGAAAACACGCCCACGCTGGACGCCGTGAAGCTGGCGAGGATCTCGAACAGGTACGTCACGCGCACGACGCGCAGGCGCAGCAGTTCGCGCAGGCTGGCCGCGCCGGGCACGGCAACGTGCCCCTCCTGCTTGCGCGGTGCCGTATTGCTTGGCAACACTTGCCAGCCCAGCACGGCCAGGATGGCGAACATCAGGGCGGAAATCAAGAAGCCTGCCTTCAACCCCAGCTGCGCGATCAGGTAATTGCCGCACAAGGGTCCGAGGAACTGCATGCCCAGGATCAATGTCCCCTTGTACCAGCCCGCCTTGCCCTGCCCCAGTTCCGGCAGGCGCACAAGGAAGACCGTACTCATGGCAACAATGCGCAGCGAGATGCACAGGCCCACCAGAAACATCAGCAAGGCCACCCATTGCCAGCCGGGCAGCCACGGCAGCACGCAAAAAGCCAGCGCCAGGCTCAGGCTGACTCCCGCATACAGATGCTTGGGGTTGCCGCGCGACAAAATATAGCCGGCCGGTATGGTACCGAGCGCCATGGCCAGGGTTTCCGCGCTGCTGATCGCGGCCAGCTGGAAATTGCTCACGTGCAGATGTAACCCCAGCAAGGTGGCCAGCACTTTGTTCATGCCGATGGTCACGCCCGACAGCAGGGTCAAGCCGATAAAGCGCAGCAAGAAGGCGCGCAGCTCGTCTTCGCGCGCGCTGACGGCCGCGTCTGGCTGGAATGGCAACGATTCACTCACTGCTGCGCCCCTTCACCAGCAAACGCGCGAGGCGCGCAAACGCCACGTTCATCGCTTGCGCCAGCAAGGCGATCACGAGCACGGCCAGCAGGACGACGTCCATGCGGCCCGACACTTCGCCGTTGAGCAGCAAGGAACCCATGCCGGGGCCAGCCGAAAACAGCAGTTCGCCGCCCAGGCAAGCGAGCCAGGCAAACGCCAGCGCATGCGTAACGCCCGTGACGATGGCCGGCATGGCGCCCGGCAGCAAAATCTGGCGCAGGGTCTGCCAGCGCGTCAGGGTCAGCACCTGCCCCACTTCGCGCAAGCGCCCTTCCACCTGCCGCATGCCCGCATACGTGTTGAGCACGGTCGGGTAAAAGGCGGCGATGGCGATCACCAGCAGCTTGGCGCCATCGCCATTGCCTACCCACAAGCCCAACAAGGGGATCAGACCCAGCAGCGGGACTTGGCGGATGCTGTGGAACAGCGGACCGATCAGCCGGTCCGCCAGCGGCGACTGCGCCATCAGCGCGCCCGTGACGATGCCGGCGCTGCCGCCCAGCAGCAGGCCGGCCAACGTCCTGCCCAGGCTGGCGCGCAAATGCACCCACAGTTCGCCCGTCAAGACCAGATCGCGCAAGCTATGCGCCAGGTCACCCAGCGACACGAAAATGTAGGCGGCCGCCGCACCCTGGCCGGACGCCCATTGCCAGGCGCCCAGCAAGGCCAGCGGCAACAGCGCGCCCTTGATGATCAGTATCAAACGCTGCTTCATGCTGCGCCTCCCTTACCATCTCCGCTACGTTTCCAGCGCATCAGCCGTGCTTCCAGCGCGTGGCAGAGCCGGTCCAGGCCAAAGCCGATCACGCCCGTCAGCACCACGCCCACCATCACTACGTCGAGGCGGAACATTTGCCGGCCCATTTCCATCATCTGGCCCAGGCCGCTGTCGGCGGCCAGCAATTCCGCGCCCACCAGCACCATCCACGAGCGCGACAGGGCGATGCGCATGCCCGTCAGCGCGGCCGGCACGATGGCGGGCAAGACGATCAGGCGGATGCGCTGCCAGCGCGAGAAGCAATACACTTGCGCCACTTCAAAATAGCGCGCAGACAGGTTGCGGATGGCGTCATGCACGGCCAGCGCGACGATAAAGAAGCTGGCCTTGGCGACGATAAACACCTTGAAACTCTCGCCTATGCCGAACAGTAAGATAAACAGGGGAATCAAGGCCACCGTGGGCAGCTGGCGCAAGACATTGAAGGTCGGGTCGACATAGCTGCGCAAGCCAGGCGACAGGCCCAGCACGACGCCAAACGCCAGGCCCGCGCTGGCGCCCAGGCCGAAACCGGCCAGCAGGCGGAACAGGCTGATGCCCAGGTGCTGTCCCAGTTCGCCGCTCTCGGCCAGGTCGCGGGCCGTCAGCAGTACTTGCCATGGCGACATCAAGATGTGCGCAGGCATCCATTCGAAGGTGGTGGCCGCCGTCCACAGCAGCAGCAAGGCCAGCGGCGAGGCCCACACGGACCAGGGCGAGCGCACGAAGCGCTGCAGCCGGGGAACAGAGGCCGCACGCGCTGGCGCAGGGGCGCGCGGTAAGGCGATAGTCAAGGAAGTCATGGCGCCCAGTAAGTTTGCAATTTCAGCTGCGCCAGCGCCTGGTTGACGAACTGGGGCGCGAACAGGCTGTCGACCTGCAAGGGCCGCGCTATCAGGCCCGCGCTCTTCGCATACGCCGCCTCGCCCACGTAATGCTGGCGCAGGCTGGCCGTAAACAGGGGCGACCAGCGCGCCTGCCACGGCGTATGGTCGCCCGCCAGTTCGCGCCGCACGACGCTTTCCACCTGGCCCGCAGCCGCCTCGGCGCGCACATACTCATCTTCGCCGCCCGCGCCGGCGGCCCGGTGGTGCTCGCGCACATAGGCCGTCACCACGAGCTGGGCCAGCTGCGGATAGCGTTGCAGGAAACCGCTGTCGGCCCACAGCTCGGCGCGCATCTTCCAGTCCTGCGGCGGCGCCTTGCTGGACCAGATGATCTTTCCGACCTTTTTATCCTCGAGCAAAAAGGCGTCGCTGAGGGTGAAGAAGGCATCCGCGCCACCGGTCGCCACGGCCGCCGCGCCCGCCTGCGGATTGAGATTGAGGATTTTCACATCGCGCAAGCTCATGCCGTTCGCTTCCAGCAAGCGCGCGAACGGATATTCCCACGGCCGGCCACGGTGTAGCGCGATCTTCTTGCCCTTCAAGTCCTTGATCGACTTGGCCGTGGAGCCGTTCGGCACCACCAGATAGGTGTTATTGGCGCTGCCGCCGGGCAGGATCAGCCGCGTCTGCAAGCCCGAGGCATTGGCGATAATCGATGGCAGATCGCCGTACTGGGCCAGGTCGATCGAGTGGTTGGCAAACGCTTCGTTGACCTGCGTTGCCACGGAATTGGTCGTGACGGGCACCCATTCCAGCTTCACGCCCAGCTTGCCCAGCTCGGCCGCCAGCCAGCCTTGGGATGCCACCTGGGCGGCCGAGCCGGCAAATACGGTCTTGCCGGACGGCGCCGTGCGGGCCACGACGGCGATGCGCACGGCGGCCGGCAGCGGATCGGCGGCAGCCGCAATCGAGGGCGCCAGCAGGCTGGCCGCCAGGGCGGTAGCGAGTACTTTGCGCCAGTTCAAACGTAAGAATTGCAATGACATCGGGGGCCTGTTCTTGAAAGGGTTACACGAGGTCGGTGGCAGGCAGCAGAGAGAGAGCGCGCGCCGTGTCGATCAGCTTGCTCATCTTCCATTGCTGCAGCAGCACGCCGGGGCCGAAGTCGCGCGAACCGCCGATGGCTTCGGCGGCGATCTGGATTTGCGCACCCTCTTCCAGCAGCAGGATGAACTCGGCCAGCTTCAGCAAGCCCTGCTTGCCCCACACGGTGGCGCCGCCATTCGCTTCCAGGATGGCCGTCGCATGCGTATTGCGCGCGATTTCGTCGAGGATGAAATCGACTTCCGGCTGGCGGCGGTCGATATAGATGGGAATTTCGCGGATCAGCTGAAAGCGCTGCACGGGCACGTAACGAATCGGCAGGGTGCGGTGCGTCTGCGCCCACGCGCCCAGGGACGGCGAATGCACATGCGAGATCGACGTCACCTCGGGCCGTTCGCGGAACAGTTTTAAGTAACGCGCGCCGCCGTTGTTCGCATCGCCCACGATCACCGTGCCATCGAGCGCCAGCACGGCCGCCTTCAATGCCTGGCCGCGGCGGAACGGACCCGGATCGTTGACCACCACGACCTTGTCGCCGCCAGGGGTGCGCTCGACAAAGCCCACCGTACCGTTGGCCGTCAGGCTGCCTGTCTCGCGCAAGCCGTCGAAGGCGATCTGCGCGTCGCGCCGCACCTGCTCCACGAAGGCCAGTTCGGCCGCCGTCAACTCCTGCACCTGTACTTGTTGTGCTTCCGCTTGTGCCACGTCCGTCATGTCATGCTCCATTTGGTTGGGTTGGAATACGGGTCAGTCATGCCTCTACTTTCGCAAGACGCGTGCCAGCGCCGGGGCCGCGAAAATGGTGGGGCGCTGCTGCCTGCGCAACAGCGGTTGCTGGCGTGGCAGCAGCGTTGTGGAAGCGCGCTGTCGGCAAGCCAGCAAGCGGCGCGGGCACGTTTCCTGCACGGTTCAAGGCTCCACCCATCACCAAGGAATCCCATGACTACCGCACCATCTCCCGCTGCCGATACCGTCTGGTTCACCCGCTGTCCCGTGCCCACGGCCACGGGCCTGGCCTATAAACTGGGCTGGCTGGACGAGGAATTCTCCCGCGACGGCATCGCCTTGAAAACCCTGCAGGAAGTGGGCGGCGAACTGGCGCGCCACCATTACGACCACGGCTTGTCCACGCTCGTGCGCGAAGGCGGCAACCTGCTGGCCCTGCCCGCGCGCGCGCAAGGGGCGCCCACGCGCCTGATCGGCCTGACGTGGATCGATGAATGGCAAGCCATCCTCGTGCGCCCCGGTTCCGGCATCACGACACCGGCGCAGCTGCAGGACAAGCGTCTGGCGCTGCCAGCGTTTCGCGCCGAAGACTTGCGCGAAAACCGGCGCGGGCGCAGCATCGCGCGCGGCATGAGCCTGGCCGGCTACAAGGGCGTGCTGGCGTCGGCCGGCCTCACCTTGGACGATGTACGGCTGGTGGAAGTGGGAGGCGACGCCCAGGCATCGGCCAATCTCGGCGCGGGACTGTGGCAAGGCATCGCGCCGCTGCTGCGCGGCGAAGTCGATGCCGTCTACGTCAAAGGCGCGGCGGCGGCCGAAGCGGCCCGCGCGGCGGGACTGGAAGTGGGGATCGACATCGACGCCCTGCCGGACCGGCGCTTCCGCGTGAATAACGGCACGCCGCGGCCGATCACCGTGCATGAAACAATGCTGGAGCAGCATTTCGAACTGGTCGTGCGCTTTTTGACGCAGACACTGCGCGCCGCGCACTGGGCCCGCAGCCACCAGGCCGACGTGCTGGCCATCCTGCAGGGCGAGACGCGGGCCGGCGCCGACGCCGTGGCGGAAGCCTACCGCGACGGTTTTCATCTGACCCTGGCGCCCGACCTGTCCGATGACAAGGTGGCGCTGTTCCGCCAGCAAAAGGATTTTCAGCTGCAGCACGGTTTTCTTGACCGCGACGTGGATATCGAGAGTTGGATCGACCGGCGGCCGCTGGAGGAAGCGCAGCGGCGGCTGGAGGCGCTGCTGCGGGTGGCGGCCTAGTTTGGTGTTGTCGGCTTACGCTGCGCTAAGCCGACCTACGGGAAAACGCAAAGGCCGGCGAATTCGCCGGCCTTTCTACATCAGGCAGTCAAGGTCAGAACTGGATCGTGTAGGACGCACCCACCGTGCGGCCCTGGCCGATGATGACGGTGTCGCCGTTGACGGCGCCCGGCACGAAGCTGGTCAAGGTGTGGTTGCGGTAGACCTTGTCGGCCAGGTTGTTCGCATACGCCGTGATGCGGTGCTTGCCGCCCGGGAGCACATACGACAGGCGCGCATTGGCCAGCGCGAAGCCGCCCTGGTTCAGCAGGTCGCGCGCGGCGTTTTGCGGGTCGACATAATAGTATTGCTTGGACGTGTAGCGCACGTCGCCGCTGAAGACCAGCTGCGCGCCATTGCCCAGCGGGTAGCGGTATTCGGCCGCCAGCAAGGCCGTCACATGGGGCGAGCGCACGAATTCATTGCCGGAGCGGTCGCCGCCATTGTTCTGGATGGCGAAATCGTCGAATTCCGTGCGCAGCAGGCCGATATTGGCGTTGATGTGCAAGTTGTCCGTCGGCTGCGCCTCGATCTCGAATTCCGCGCCGTTCACGTGAGCCTTGCGCACGTTTTGCAGGTAATTGACGCTTTGCGTGGGGTCGCCGTTGTACACGCCCGTGATATTGACCTGCACGTTCTTGTAGTCATAGTGAAAAACGTTGGCGTTGAAATTCAAACGTCCATCCAGCCATTCCGACTTGATGCCCGCCTCGAACGAGTTCAGGGTTTCGGGCTTGACCGTGTTCAGGGCCCGCACGTCCGTGGCGCTCGTGTTGTAGCCGCCCGACTTGATGCCATGCGCGTATTTCAGATAACCGCGCAAGGTGCGGCTGAAGCGGTATTCGGGTGTCACGTCGTAGGTCAGCGCGTTCCACGTGGTCGAGGGATTCGACGTGAAGTTGTTGTTGGCGACTGAGGCGGCAGCGTAATTGCCGCCCCGGACCGTGTTCCACCAGTTGGCTGCGTCGCCAAACGTCACCGTATTCGATGCGGCCTGCACGCGCTGCAAATCGAGGTCCTTGGTTTCCGTCGTCCAGCGCAGGCCAAAGGTGGACAGGAACTGTTCGCTGAAGTTGACGGTCGTGCTGCCGAAGATGGCCGCGCTGCGCGCCTTGTGCTGGTAGATGGTGCGGTTGTAGCCGACGGGCTGCGTGCTGCCCGCCAGCGCCGGCACGGTGCCGTTGGGCAGGCGGGCGCCGGCCGAATCGGAATCGATCTTTTCATTGAAGTAGAACAGGCCCGCCACCCAGCTCACGGCGCCGTTTTGCGGCGACGTCAGGCGCAGCTCCTGCGACACTTGCCGGCTGCTGGCCTTGGAGCGGCTGCGGCCCACTTCCAGCGGCGTGTTGTCGCTGTCGCCCGTCGCTTCGTTCCTGAAATTTTCATAGCCGGTGATCGACGTCAGTGTCAGCTCGCCCAGCGCATATTCCAGGTTCAGCTGCGCGCCGCCCTGTTTCACGTCGCTGTCGGCCGGTGCGTTCGTGCTCACGTCATCGGGATTGGTGCTGGGGATATAGCCATTGCGATAGACGCCATTCGCGCCATAGCTGGCCACCGTCGTCGTGGCGCCCTTGGTCGTGTAGTCGCGGTAATGCAGGTTCAGATTGGCCGTCAGGTCGCGCCCGATCAGGGCCTTGAGCTGGCCGCGGATGGCGCTGTCCTTGAGTTTTCCATCGCGCTCGCCCGTAAACTGGTTGTGGAAGCGGCCCTTGTCCTGCTGCTCCGTGTGGAAAGACAAGCGCCCCGCCAGCACCTCGTCGACCAGCGCGCCGCCAATGGCGCCTTCGGCCAGCTTGGTGTCGTAGCTGCTGTAGTCAAGCTTGGCGTAGCCGCTGGACTTGAACGAGGGCTTGCGCGAAATGACGTTGATGGCGCCACCCGTGGTGTTCTTGCCCCACAAGGTGCCTTGCGGGCCGCGCAGCACTTCCACCCGGTCCAGGTCGAACAGGGGAAAGCCCGTGGCGCTGGAATTGCTGATGTAGACGTCGTCGAGGTAAAAGCCGACGGGATTCGGGAAATCGATCTGCTGCTGGCCCGCGCCGACGCCGCGTATCCACCAGCGGGGGCGGCCATGCTGCTGCGTGCCGGCCGAGGCGTTCGGCACATAATTGAGGATTTCGCTGGCCGAGCGGCCGATGCCCGTGTCGAGCAGCTCCTTGCCGCCCAATACCGTGATCGCGCTCGGCACTTTTTGCGCCGATTCCTCGCGCTTTTGCGCCGTCACCGTCACCGATTGCAGGGAGGCGCCCTCGCCCCCGCCATTCGCGTCGACGGCGGCAATGGCATCGGCGGTCGGCGCTTCGGCATGGGCCATGCTGGAAGCGAGCATCAGGCCGCCGATGGCGAAGGCCGAGCGCAGCGCGCGGCGCACCGGCGTCAAATGAAAGGGGAAAGAAGAAACGGCGGTGGGGGCAGTCGAACGGCGCATGGGTGATTATCCTTGAGTAAAGTCAAAACGCGAGATGGTGATGACCTGCATTGCAAGGCGCATGCCCGCTGCCGCAGCGCAGCAAAATCGTGCTCAAGTGATTGATTTAAAAGGAAGACTATCATCATGATAGTGCTGTTGATTTGGCAGCAGCGGCGCCGCCGCGTGCTGCCTGCGCGACAGCAGGCGGTGATGCTGCTGTCGCGGCAACAGGTGATACTCAGGCGGCGCGCAATAGTGCCGACGTGTGTCCGCGCACGAGCGGCAGCACTTCCTCGCCCACCCGGTACGCTTCTTCCAGGTGCGGCGTGCTGGCCAGGATGAAGGCGTCGGCACCCAGCTGCACCAGTTCGTCCAGGCGCTCGGCCACCTGCTGGTAGCTGCCGACGATGCCCTGCGTCTGCCCGCCGCGCAGCAAGTTGAAACCGGACCAGATGTTCGGCGCCGTGATCAAATCCTTGTAGCTGTTCAGGGTGCTCGGACGGTTGCCCCGCTGGCGCGCCGCGCCCACGGAATCGCCGCCATCGGCACCGAGGAACTGGCGCAAGGTGGCGGGGTCCACGGCGTCAAAGCCCTTGCGCACTTCGTCCCACGCTTCTTCTTCCGTGGCGCGGGCCACGATGTCGACGCGCACGGCGCATTTGATCTTGCGGCCCAGCAGCGCCGTCTTTTCATGCACGCGGGCGAATTTCTCGCGCAGCTGCTCGAACGGTTCCAACCACGTCAGGTAGTAATCGGCGTGTTTCGAGGCCGACCCGAGGGCCGCGTCCGAAGATCCCGAAAAATAAATCTCGGGGAAGTCCTGCTCCGACAGCGGCGTGGCCAGGCCAGCATCTTCCACCTGGTAGAACTTGCCCTGGTAGGAAAACGGCCCGCCACGCCACACGCCGCGCACCACGTCGAGAAATTCCGTCGTGCGCGTGTAGCGGTCGTCGTGGCCGGCCGAATCGCCCCACCACAGCTGCGCCGGACCGCCGCCGCCCGTGATCACGTTGTACAGGGCGCGGCCGCCCGTGGCCCGCTGCAGGCTGGCCGTCATGCGCGCGGCTACCACGGGGTTCAGGAAGCCGGGCTGGAACGGGATCATGAAGCGGAAGGTGCTCGTCTCGCGCGCCAGCAGCGCGGAGATGGCCCACGGTTCGTCCGTCATGGGAAACGAAGGAATCAGGCCGCCCTGAAAGCCCGACAGCTCGGCCGCGCGGGCGATTTCCGCCAGATAGTCGATATACGTAAAACCGTCGGCACCGCCTCCACCGAGGCCGGCCTGGCGCAGGTTGTCATTGCCGGGAAACCAGTCGCCGCGAAACGGCGTGCGGGCGCGGTGCGAACTCGGTTCGCCATGCGTGGGAATGCGCCAGAAAAAATCGATTGCCATATAGTGGTACTCCTTCAAATAAGGGGATTCAGGCTGCTTGCCGTTGCGTGTATAAAGCTGCCCGCACGCGGGGCAGCACGTGTTCACCGATGCGGTAGGCTTCCTCGAAATGGGGGATGGCTGCCAGCACGAAGCTGGAGACCCCCGCCTGCGCATACGCTTCAAGCGCGGCGCTGACCTGCTCGTAGCTGCCGACCAGGGCGCCGTGGGCGCC
Source organism: Janthinobacterium sp. NKUCC08_JDC (assembly GCF_019345575.1). Taxonomy (NCBI): domain Bacteria; kingdom Pseudomonadati; phylum Pseudomonadota; class Betaproteobacteria; order Burkholderiales; family Oxalobacteraceae; genus Janthinobacterium; species Janthinobacterium sp. NKUCC08_JDC. The sequence goes on from NZ_JAHKQW010000005.1 coordinate 25,018, forward strand.
CGTCTGCGCTTGCGCAAAGCCGGGCCAGAAGGCAGCGGTGCCGCCATCAAACGCACTATCGTCGGGCAGCCCCGCGCCACTGCGGTAGCGGCGCGCATCGCGCAGTGCTTCCTCGGACGTTTCGCGGGCCAGCACGTCGATGCGCACGCCTGCCGCCACCGTGCGGCCCAGCTGGCGCGCCTGCGCTTGCAGGCTGGCGATAGCCGGCTGCAAATCCGCGAGCGGCGCCGCATCGAACACGTGCACGTCGGCCTGGCGCGCCGACAGGGCCAGCGCCTCCGGGCTGTCCCCATTCAGGTAGATGGTGTTAATGGGATGGTTCGCCAGCGGCCCCTTGAAGCCGCCGTCCTGCACCTCGAAGAACTTGCCCTTGAAGTTGAACGGTGATGTGCTTTGCACGCCGCGCGCCACCGTGATGAATTCATCGATGCGCGGCAAGATATCCGCGTCCGGCACTGCGTCGCCCTGGCGCCGGCGCGCTGCCGCATCGCCGCCGTGGCCGATCTGCCAGGCGAAACGCCCGCCCGTAAAGCGCTGGAAGCTGACGGCGTTCTTCGCCGCATACACGGCCGAACCCCAGGCCGCGTCGAATTCGGCGATCAGTTTCAGATGCCGCGTGCTGCGCGCCAAATACCCCGCGACGATCCAGCTTTCATCACCCTGCGTATCGTGGCGTATCTGGATGCCGTCGAAGCCGGAAAGGTCGGCCGCGCGGGCGATCTGGTGCAGGTAATCGAAATAATTGAAGGGCGGACGCACGCCGCGCGGGTCACTCACGCCCGCCTGTAAGGGACTGGGCGCGCCAGCGGCTCGCTCGCCCCGGCGAGAAATGCCGGGCGCCGCGTAACGGCCATCGCCGCTGGTGGGCAATTGCCAGATGAATTCGATGGTCATGCATGGACTCCTGTCGTGGGTCAAAGAAAAGGTCGCGGCGCATCGTGCGTGGCGATCTGCCCTTCCCTCCTCGCAGAAAACATGCCATGCGCTGGCTACCCATCGGCGCCCGAAACTGCTGCTTGCGCAGCAATCGGCTGCAGCCACGGCAGCAATGTGTTGCGCGCGCAGCAGCCATGAAAAAAGCCGGAGCCGCATCACTGCGGGGCCGGCTCCGGGAAGTCCATCGAGCGCCTAGTCGATGGCGCCCGCCTTTTTCAAAAAGGTGCGCAAGATGTTGCGGCTCAGGTTCAAGTGCCTGGCCGTGCGTACCTGGTTGCGCTCGTTGCGCTCCCACGCGGCGCGCACCAGTTCCTGCTGCATGGCTTCGAACTCCACGGCTTCGCCCGAGTCGAGCAAGGCTTGCCAGGCGCGGGCAAAACGCTCGGCGGCCAACAAGTCGTCCTGGCCGGCCGCGCCATGGGCCGCATACGCGATATCGGCGCCGCCGGCCCACGCATCTGGAACAGGTACAGAGACAGGTGCGGCGGCAGGCGCGCGGTGCCAGCCAGACAAACTCAAGTCCTCGTCCCGCACGACGCCGCTGCGGCAGACGAGCAGCGCGCGGTGGATGACATTTTCCAGTTCGCGGATATTGCCCGGCCATGGATAAGCGAGCAAGGCCTGCTGCGCATCGGGGCCCAGTTCCACCTCGCCCAGGTGCAATCGCTGCGCATAGATGGCCATAAAATGGCGCGTCAGCGGCATGATGTCGCCCGGACGCTCGCGCAAGGGGCGCAGCGGCAGGCCGATCACCTGCAGCCGGTAATACAGGTCTTCGCGGAAGCGCCCTGCCCGCACGGCTTCGGCCAGGTCCACGTTGGTGGCCGCGATCAGGCGCACGTCGATGGGGATGGCGCGCCGCGCGCCCAGGCGCACCACTTCGCGCTCCTGCAGCACGCGCAGCAGCTTCACCTGCATCGCCAGCGGCAAGTCGCCGATTTCATCGAGGAACAGGGTGCCGCCGCTGGCCGTCTCGAACCAGCCCGGCTTGCCCTGCTGCGCGCCCGTAAACGCGCCTTTTTCATAGCCAAACAGTTCGCTCTCGACGAGGGTTTCGGAAAACGCGCCGCAGTTGATCGCCACAAAGGTCTGCTCGGCGCGCCCGCTCAAGCCGTGCACGTGGCGCGCGATCAGTTCCTTGCCGGTGCCCGTTTCGCCCGTGATCAGCACCGTCGCCTCGCTGGGGGCGATGCGCTCGATCAGCTCGTGCAACTGGCGCGAGCGGGGATCGGCAAAGACAAAGGCCGTGGCGCGCACCAGCAAGCTCATTTGCTGCGGGTCGCGGAAGGCGACCAGCGCCTCGCTGTCGCCGTCATCGCCGGCGCCACGGGCAAGGTGGGCGCTGCGCGCGAAATCGCTGCTGAAGTTGTGGGCTAAGAGTTCCATGGGCCGACTATACCGCGCTCCATCCGCAGGCGTGAACGAATGGTGCCGCGCTAGCTTATCCGGATTTTGCATATGCGGCGTGGGCCCGAACCTTGCTGCGGCAAGGAAGCAGGCAATGCGGCCTGCCCAGCAACCCGCACACGCTGGCGCGGGCCGCTTGAGCGCCGTTTGACTATGCCTGGTCGGGATCGAAATGCTTGCGCAAGCCTTGCCAGCACTCGAAATAGTCATTCTGCAGCAGTTCGCCGTTCAAGGCGAATGGCGTCGGCTTGAGGATGGTGCGCGTCTCGAACATGAAGGCCATGGTATCGGCCACCTTCACGGGCGTGCTCGTGTCGCTGTGCGAGGCCTTTTCAAACGTCTGCGCATCGGGACCGTGGCCGGACATACAGTTGTGCAGGCTGGCGCCGCCCGGCACGAAACCGGCCGCCTTGGCGTCGTACACGCCGTGGATCAGGCCCATGAATTCGCTGGCCACGTTGCGGTGGAACCAGGGCGGCCGGAACGTATGTTCGGCCGCCAGCCAGCGCGGCGGGAAGATGGCGAAGTCGATCGCGCCCAGCAGCGGATTTTCGCTCGGTGCCTGCAGCACGAGGAAGATCGACGGGTCGGGATGATCGTAGCTGATGGAACCGATGACGTTAAACCGGCGCAAATCGTATTTGTAGGGCGCGTAATTGCCATGCCAGGCCACCACGTCCAGCGGCGAATGGTCGAGGGTCGTGCGCCACAGATGGCCGCCGAACTTGGCCACCAGTTCGCACTCGCCATCGATGTCTTCGTAGGCCGCGTGCGGCGTGAGGAAGTCGCGGCTGTTGGCCAGGCCGTTCGAGCCGATGGGCCCCATGTCGGGCAGGCGGAAGGCCGTGCCGAAGTTTTCGCACACATAGCCGCGCGCGGTGCCGTCCGGAAGGGTCACGCGGAAACGCACGCCGCGCGGGATCACGGCGATTTCCTGCGGTTCCAGCTCGATCAAGCCCAGTTCCGTGGCGATCGCCAGCCGGCCTTCCTGTGGCACGACCAGCAATTCGCCATCGGCCGAGTAAAAGAAACGCTGCATGGAGCGGTTGGCCGCATACACGTGGACGGCGCAGCCGCTCATCGTTTCGGCGCTGCCATTGCCGGCCATCGTTTGCCAGCCGTCGATGAAGTCCGTTGGCGTCGCGCTGTCGGGCAGCGGCAGCGGATCCCAGCGCAGCTGGTTGGGTGGCGTGGGCGGCATCGCATGGAAATCGCTGACGATGCGGGTGTTTTCCACCAAGGTGAATGGCGGATGCTGGCTGGCGGGACGGATGCGGTACAGCCACGAGCGCCGGTTCTGCGCGCGCGGCGCAGTGAAGGCCGTGCCCGACAATTGCTCCGCGTACAGGCCCAGTGGTGCCCGCTGCGGCGAATTCTGCCCCTGTGGCAAGGCGCCGGGTACGGCTTCCGTGGCAAATTCGTTGCCGAAGCCGCTCTGGTAGCCGGCGCCTATCATGCCGGCTCCGCCAGGCCATCGGCCGCGTCGCGCAGCAAGCCTTGCACCACGTCGGCATTGCCGATGGCGCCCATGGCCAGCAAGGCAAAGCGTGCCAGGAACAGGGGTGAGCGCTGTTCGCCCAGGCCACCCATGGTGTGGCATAGCTCGGTGTAAAGATTGTCCAGTTCGATGTCGGTCATGCTATCTCCTTAATAACTTTTACTGACCCGCTGCGCAAAGTGCTGGGGTCAGACCCGGCGGGGGTGCACGCCCCAATGGGGCGCGTACCGCTCCCGAAGGGACTGACCCCGGATTTAGCCAGCGCTGCTGCCACCTGCTCCGCCTGCACTTGCCGCCAGCGCCCCAGCACATGCCCATCCGGCCGCACGAGGTAAAAACTGCCTGGCAAGGCATCGAACAGCGGGAATACCTGCGCCGTGTGGTCCCACGCGTCCCCTTGCGCCCCGCTACGGGCGATCGCCACGGTCGTCAAGGGCAATGTATCGCACAGCGCCAGCAGTTCGGCAGGCATGGCGCCATCGTCGCTGAAATACAGGCCCGTAAAATTGCCATCAGTGCGGTTCACCAAATCGGTAATATACCCCGCTTTTTGCCCACCGTTGTGCCGCAGCGCCAGCGGACACTCGGGCAAGACTGTGCCCGGCGCGGGGCCGGCTGCAAACACATCCGATTCCAGCGCATTCAAGGGCGACTGCGCATACGCGATGGCGCTCGTCTGGCGCGGATTGATCAAGGAGCGCACGTGCGCGTGCTTGCCCGCCAGTCCCAGCACGGCTGTGCGCATGAGATCGAAGGCGAACGTGGGCGGCGCCATGAATTCCGTGCTTTTCGTGCCGTGGCGCAGGTTTTCATGGGCGGCGTACACGCGCTCGTCCGAATAGCTGTCGAGCAAGGCCTGCGGCGCCTGGCCCTTGACGACGTAGGCCAGCTTCCAGGCCAGGTTATCCGCATCATCGATGCCGGAATTGGCTCCGCGCACGCCAAAGATGGGCACCAAATGGGCCGCATCGCCCGCGAACAGCACGGGGCCGTGCCGGTATTTTTCCAGGGTCAGTGCATTGGCTTTATAGATGGTGATCCACACGGGATGCCACGGCGCGGTTTCTCCCATCATGGCCAGCAGGCTGTCCACGCGGGGCGCCACGTTTTCCAGCAGCACGGCCGCCTGCGCATCCTCGTCGTCGCGCAACTGGTAGTCGATGCGCCAGATATCGTCGGGCTGCTTGTGCACGAGCACGGTGGAGCCAGGATTCGACGGCGGATCGAAATACGCGAGGCGCTCCGTCGGGCGGTCGCTCTTCAGGTGGATATCGACGATCACATAGCGCCCTTCATAGCTGGTGCCCTGCAATTTCAAGCCCAGCGCCTCGCGCACGACACTGCGCCCGCCATCGGCCGCCACCAGCCAGTCCGTGTCGATCCGGTAAGTGTCGTCGGGCGTGGCCACAGTGACCGTGGCGCCATCGACGCGCCGATCCACGCCAGTGACCCGCGTTTGCCAGCGGATATCGATCAGCTCCGGCAGGCGTTCGGCCGCATCGAGCAGGAATTGCTCGATATGGTATTGCGCCAGGTTGACCATGGGCGGCAGCTTCTGGTTCGCGTCTTGCGGCATCGTGAAGTGCAGCACTTCCTCGTCGCGGTAAAAACTGCGCCCACCGGCCCACGGCAATCCTTTGCTGATAAAGCCGTCGAGCGCGCCCAGGCGTTCGATGATTTCCAGGCTGCGCCGCGAGATGCAGATGGCGCGGCTGCCCGTGCAGACGCCATCGTCCGCTTCGATCAGCACACTGCGTACGCCGTGGCGGGCCAGGCCCAGCGCCGTGGCCAGGCCGACGGGGCCGCCGCCGACGATCAGGACAGGGACGTGCTGGATGCCAGTGCCCGCCGGCTTGCCGGGTGGATACACCTTCGGCACATGGGGATAAGGGTGGAACGTGTCGCTCATGATGGCGTCCTCTTCAATCAAGATTGTTCTTTGCCGCCACGGGCGATGGGCAGGGTCAGCACGATGGCCGCGCCCGCCACCAGCAGCACGCTGGCGTACAGCAAGCCCGTGGCAAAGCTGTGCGTGAAATCCTTCAGCCAGCCCACGACGACGGGATTCAGGGCCGAGCCGATATTGCCCGTCGCATTGATGACGGCGATGCCGATGGCGCGCGCCCCCAGGCTCAGGGCACGGTCCGGCGTGGTCCAGAAGACGGACATGGCCGTGTACGCGCCCGTCGATGCCATGCATACGCCCAGCAACTGCACGATGGGATTGGCCGAATACGCGGTGAAGAGCCAGCCGGCGGCCGACAGCAGCATGGGCCAGACGATGTGCCAGCGGCGTTCCTGCAAGCGGTCCGAGCGGCGGCCCCAGGCAATCATGCCGATGACGGTGCATACTTGCGGAATGGCGGCCAGCAGACCGATCTGCGTGTTGCTGGCATTGCTGTTAAAACTTTTCACGATCAGCGGTGTCCACACGGCCACCATGGCCAAAGTATTCACCAGGCAAAAATAAGCGACGCCGAATTTCAATACCGTGGGCGACAGCATTTCCGCCAGCACCGAGGTGTTCTGCCGCGGCGCCACCGGTTTGTGCTCGGCCGCCAGCATGCGCTCCAGCACCTGCTGTTCCAGCTTGCTCAGCCAGTTCGCCCTGTTGGGCGAGTCGTCGAGGTAACCATACACGGCCAGCCCCAGGAATACGGATGGCATGCCTTCGAGCAAGAACAGCCATTGCCAGCCCTTCAAGCCCCAGTGACCGTCGAGCCCCAGGATCAGGCCCGACAAGGCCGAACCGATGGCGGCCGTGACGGGCATGGCGATCATGAACAGGGCATTGGCGCGCGCCCGGTAGGCGCTGGGAAACCAGTACGTCAGGTACAGCAGCATGCCGGGCAGAAAGCCAGCCTCCGTCACGCCCACTAAAAAGCGCAGCGCATACAGGCTGACAGGGCCGCTGGCGAACAGGGTCGCCGTCGAGGCCAGCCCCCACGCGATCATCATGCTGCCTATCCATTTACGCGCGCCGATGCGGGCCAGCACGATGTTGCTGGGGATGCTGCAGGCGATATAGGCGATGTAAAACAGGGTGGTGGCAAAGCCGAACTGGGTGCCGGACAGGCCCAGGTCCTGCATCATGGTCAGGCCGGCAAAGCCGATATTGATGCGGTCCAGAAAGGAAAACACGAACAGCAGGAACAGAAATCCCAGCAGGTGGCGCGATACCTTGCGCATCACCTGCTGTTCCAGTTGATTGGCGGCCACGTCAGGAACGGGCGCGGTGGCGGCGGGGGTGGCGATGGTCATGCTTGTCTCCATAAGGTGTCGCCCTCCCCTTGTTATTGTTCTTGGGTGAGAGCGGCCGGGTGATCCCGGCTTGAAACACAGTATGCAGACGGCGATGCCGCCGGCTGTCCCCATTTTGGGGACATTTTGCGGCCAAAACAGTCAGAAAGGCGGAGCCATTGCTACATCGAAGGAACTAGACAGGCGCTGGCGCCATGCACAGGGCGAACAACTGGCGCTGGCTGGAAATGCCCAGGCGTTTATAGGCGCGCTTCTGGTAAGTCGTCACGCTGGACGGCTGCACGCCCATGATCTCGGCGATTTCCACGGCCGTGAGACCTTCGAGCACGCAGCGCAGCACATCGAGTTCACGCTTGCTCAAGGCCGGGCAATGTTGGCGCAGCCTTGCCAGCATCATGGGCGCGACGCCTTGCGTATTCTGGCCGTTCAGGCTGTAGTGATGCTTGACGGCATGGGCAAACAGCGGTGACAGGGTTTCGATGCCGGCCACTTCACCGGCCTGGAACTGGCCCTGGCTGCTGTCGCGGTAGAAATTGACGGATAGCCAGATATCGCCGGCCGGCTGCACCAGCAGGGATAGCCGGTCCGACACATTCGGTTTTTGATAGCAGGCGGCGCGGTAGCCGGGATGGTCGATCTCGTCGCTGGCCTGCTGGTGCAGCACGATGGAGGGATCGATTTTCCGCCCCGGCGCCGGCGCGATCACGCGCTGGTTGCCGTCGAGCGCGTAGTAATGGCGCGCGTAGCTGTCGGCAATATCTTGCAGGAACCGTCCACCGCGCCGGTCAGCCACGGCGACAGTCCGTGGCCGGTTGCCGAATTCATAGGCAAAGATCGTGCACTGGGCAATCGGCGCGACCGTGCTGACCGTCTTCAGGATAGCCCCGGCGACCGCATTCACGTCGGCATGGCCGAGGGCAGCCATCAGCTCCAGGGTACGCCCGAAGTCCAGCTGCCCTTCCGCCTGCCGCCGCTCGACGCGCCAGTAACGCATATCTGCGTCCTTACTGCCCGCGCTGCGGCAAGACCCAGTCCGGCCGGATGTAATGACAGGTGTAGCCGTGCGGCAAGCGCTGCAGGTAATCCTGGTGCTCGGGTTCCGCTTCCCAGAACGGGCCGGCCGGCGCCACTTCCGTCACCACCTTGCCGGGCCACAGGCCGGAGGCGTCGACGTCGCGGATGGTGTCTTCGGCCACCTTTTTCTGCTCGTCGTTCGTGTAATAGATGGCTGAGCGGTAGCTGGTGCCGCGGTCATTGCCCTGGCGGTTTTCCGTGCTGGGGTCGTGGATCTGGAAGAAGAATTCCAGGATCTTGCGGTAGCTGATGGTGTTCGGGTCGAAAATGATCTCGATCGCTTCCGCATGCGTGCCATGGTTGCGGTAGGTGGCGTTGGCCACGTCGCCGCCGCTGTAGCCCACACGTGTTGCGATCACGCCCGGATAGCGGCGCAGCAAGTCTTGCACGCCCCAGAAGCAGCCGCCGGCCAGGATTGCCGTTTCATTGTCTTGTGCCATGGTGTCTTTCCCGTTCTAGTCAGAAGCAGCTATCTTACCCTGTCACGCGACTTTCTTCAGCGGGCCAGCAAGCGTTTGAGCTGCGCCGCCTGGTAGGCGCCGATGGCGTCGTTGAACAGGCAGCGGATCAGCGGGTCGTCGACGATGTCGGCCTCGTCCAGCTCCACCCGCGCCTCGGCATCGAAAGGGCCATCGTTGATGCGCATGTACATCGACGTCAGCGATTCACCGAGCACCAGCGCCGCATGGCATTTCACCAGCGGCACCTCGGTCGTCCAGCCGGGGGCCTCGTCCGTCTCCGGTACGAGGTCGATCAAGTCGCCGTGCGTGCGGTAATGCAGGACGGTGGCCGCACCGTTATGGCCGTACAGCGACAATCGCCACAAACGCGGTTGCTGGAAGTAGCTGTCCTCGGACAGCTCCATGTCACGGTAGCGTTCAAGCAAACCGTGGCGGCAGAAATCGAACACCAGCGCCGCGTCGGCATCGCTCAAGGGCGCGAAGTGGCGCGCGATGTCCGCCGTGGCGGGCGGCGGCGCCTCGGGGCGGTAGTCGAAATCCACGTCTTGCGGCCCCGCGGGGATGACCCAGGGCAGCGGCGTGGCTGGCGTCACGCCGTGCGCGTCGAGCAGCACCGAGGTGGACGGATCAAGGCGGAAGATGTGCGCCTCGGGCAGCGCGGCGCCGATTTCATCGGCAAAGCGGCGGTAGGTAATCGGGAACATCGCGTGGTTGTACCAGGACCAGTCTTCCTGCACGAACTGGCAAGAGCTGGGCACGATGTACCGTGGCGCCAGCGCGCGCAGCTGCGGCACCCAGTCGTCGGGAAGCTCGACGGGGCCAGGCTGCGCCTGCGATGGCGCGATGACGGCGATTTCGCGCATGGTCTGGAATGGCCACAGCACCATGTCCCACGGCGCAAAGGCGGCCAACTGTGCCAAAGTCTCGGGGCCGATCCAGGAATCGACGACGTTCAGCACGTTCAGCCCGTCCGCGCGCACCTGGAACAGCGAGTCGACATCGTCGTCCAGCGCCCGACGCGGGATCACCTCGATGCTGCCCACCTGCACGGGCACGTCCACGTGCAGGCGCCGCACCTGCGTAAACCCCAGCGCGCGCAGCATCGCGAACAGTTCGTCGAAGACGCAGTACAGATAGATGGGCGTGGCGCGGTCGAGCACATCGAGGCTGTCGAGCGAGCAGTGGTCATCGTGGAAGTGCGAGATGAAGACGGCATCCCAGCGCAGCCGGCGCACGGCATCGAGGTCGAAGCGTACGGGCGGAAACGCGTGGCAGTTGCGGCTGAACGGGTTTTCGACGATGGGATCGAAGGCGATGGCCGTGCCTTCACATTCGAAGACATAGCCGGCGTGCAGGATGCGGGAGATTTTCAGGGGCATGGGAGGCGGGGAATGCAGAAAGAACCCCAACAGCGTAAATGCTGGGGTCAGACCCGCCGGGTCTGACCCCGGAATTTGCTTTCGGGGTGAGAAAAACGCCGGGTATGCTCAATTCGGATTATTCAGCACATCCATCGCAAAATACGTAAAGATCATGTCCGCGCCCGCGCGCTTGATGGCGCCCAGGGTTTCCTGCACCACGCGGCGCTCGTCGATGGCGCCGGCTTGCGCGGCGAACTTGATCATCGCGTATTCTCCGCTGACCTGGTAGGCGCCAATCGGCAAGCGCGTCACTTCGCGCAGGTCGCGGATGATGTCCAGGTAGGCGCCTGCCGGTTTGACCATCAGCGCATCGGCGCCTTCGGCTTCGTCGATCAGGGACTCGCGCACGGCTTCGCGGCGGTTCATCGGGTCCATCTGATAGGTCTTGCGGTCGCCCTTCAGGGTGCTGCCGGCCGCGTCGCGGAACGGGCCGTACAGGCCGGAGGCGAACTTGGTCGAATACGCCATCACGGGCGTGTCGTGGAAACCGGCCGCATCTAACGCGCTGCGGATGGCCGCCACCTGGCCATCCATGGCGGCCGATGGCGCGATGATGTCGGCGCCCGCCTGGGCCGCGATGACGGCTTGCTTGCCCAGGTTCAGCACCGTGCTGTCATTGTCGACCGTGTCGCCATGCAGGATGCCGCAATGGCCGTGGTCCGTGTATTCGCAGAAGCAGGTGTCGGACATGACCACCATTTCCGGCACGGCGTCCTTAATGATGCGCGACATACGCGCCACCAGGCCGTCCGGGTTCAGGGTGTCCGTGCCGTGGCTATCCTTGTGGTGCGAAATGCCGAAGGTCATGACGGAGCGCAGGCCGGCGCGCGCGTAGCGCTCCACTTCCTGCGCCAGCTTTGCTTCGGGAATGCGGCGCACGCCGGGCATGGACTTGATATCGATGAAATCGCTGCTGCCTTCGTCGACGAAGATCGGCAGGACCAGGTCGCGCGGATTGATCTCGGTTTCGCGGAACAGCTCGCGCAGTTGCGGGGTCGCGCGCAGGCGGCGCATGCGCGAAGTGGGGAATTGTGCTGGCATGGGGTGACTGGCTTCAGGTTAACAACGCCGGTAAGTATACGCCGATCACGCCAGTTGCGCCGGACCGCCCGGCAAAAAAGCCGCACAGGTCAAAAAACCCGCCCCGCGCCGTCATTGTGCGTGCAGCAGGGCCGCCACTTGCCAGCGCATGTCGGCCGCCAGTTGCACCAGCATGGCGCTGCGGCGGCGCGCATCGGCCCGCTTTTTCGACGGCACCAGGGCCAGGTCCGGCATCCGGCAGGGGCCGCATGGCAGGCGGAAATTGCCGTCGCTGACGGGCTGCGCATGCAGTTCACGCCACGCCAGGTCGTAGTCGCACAAGATATGGCGGCGCCGGCGCCAGTTCAGCGCGATGCGGTTGGCGTTGCTGACCAGTTCCAGATGGCCGCAGCCGAAGAAATCACCGAAGTCGCGCAAGGCGGCCACCAGCAGGTTTTTCGGCCGGCAGCCATGCAGCGCCCGCGTGGCCTCTTTCACCGCCTGCGCGCCAGCGGGGGAACGCAAGCCCTGCAAGGCGCCCAGCTGGATGACGGCGCCGCCAAGCTGGGGGCGGAACAGGAAACTGGCCAGGTACAGCGGCACGCCGTCGCGTGTCAGGCGCAGGCACAGTTCCCCTTCGCGGTGGCTGTCGCGGATGGCCGTCAATTTCAGGCGGTAGGTGGCGCCATCCTTGCCTTCGATGGCGGCCAGCACCAGCGCGCGCCGAGCCGCGTACTCCACCAGCGGCCGCGCGCCCGCCTGCCACAGGAAGCGGTAATGCCCGCGCAGCAGGTCCACCCGCGCCGCGCAGCCGAAATGGCGGTTGGCGTAGGGACGATAGATCTTGTACAGCAGGCTGGGATGGGCTTGCGCCAGCGCCGGCAGTCCCGGCGTCGCGGCGATGAACGCTTGCCAGCGCGCGCGCTGCCGGGGAAAGACGATGGCCCCCAGCGCGGCCTTGATGCGGTGGCCATGCTGGCGCAGTGGCGCCTGCTGTGGCGCGGCGTTGTCGCCGGTGGCGATAAAAGTACGCATGCGAACGGCTCTATGACGGGTCTGATGAACGGGACACGGCGACGGCCGCAGGCAGCCCGGAACAGGCGGCTGCACGCTGGCAGCCGCTCCACGCCGGGTAGAGCGGATGATAGGGGGAGGTGAAAATGAAGGGGGTTACAAGTTGGTAATGTCAGCTCGGCGCCTCGCGCGCAATTACCTCACCGGATCGAGCCCGCTGCGGGCCCCATGACGTCGCGTTTGAGCCGTTTCAGCAGCCAGCGCCGTGCCGGTACTTCCAGCAAGCGATAACTCATGCTGCTGACAAAGAGCAGAATGGTGGTGAAAATCACTGCCTTCATCATGTAAGCCGATATGCCCGTTCCCGGAAACATCAGGCGCAGCGGCTTTTGCAGCATCATGGCCAGCGGCACGTGCAGCAGGTAGATGGCATACGAACAGTCACCCAGAAAGGCCGCTGTACGGCCTTCGAGCATCGCAGGCCGCAGCTTGGCGGCAAGCCATACCGTCGCCGGCATTACGCCCATCACGAAGAGACCCAGCGGTATGACATCTGCGGTATCACCACCAGCGACAAAGGATGCCAACACGCCAAGCGCCAGGACCGCAAAATAGGCCAATATCCAGGCATGCATCCGGCATTGGAACAACAGCAAACCACCTGCAAATCCCAGCAGACCACGCAGCAATCCTTCATGTACATCATCGGACTCATGCCCGGTCAGGTAGCGGTTCACCCATACGGCGAATCCCCAAAGCATCAGCGCTGAGAAAAAGTGCAGCGCGAGCTTCCAGCGCAAAGTGTGCATGCCCACGCGAACGGCGAAGAACCAGATCAGGTTGATGGCTACCTCTACGAAAATAGACCAGCTTGGTCCATTCAATGGGAAGGAAGGGCCCTCATCCTGCAAGCAGGGCAGCATCAGTGCATTGGGCAAGAAGCACGCGATGTTTGCCGACGTGGTACCAATGCGGCTCTTGATCAGGGTGGCGCCAAGAGCCAGCAACAGCGCTACGGCGTATAGCGGATACAGCCTGGCAAAACGGTTGTGCAGAAATTCCCTGAATGGCATGCCAAGCCGGATGCGCTCTTCGTAACTATACGCCATGACCCAGCCGGAAAGGATGAAAAAAAAGTCGACCGCCAGGTAGGCGTGCGTGATCTTGAAACCGAATATGGCCGGCAGATGATAAACGGCGACCAGCATCGCGGCCACGCCACGCAAACCATCGAGGGAAACAATACGGCCACTGAAATGACCACTCTTCATGCCAGCACCAGCCATATTTACTCCGGGTATCGGTCTGTCGAACTGACGCACCGCGCCAGCAATGAGAACCAGGCAGATATGGCGATCACTCGATGCGACCAGCCGGCAACGGGCACGAGCTGCCGCGTATGGGCTTGCCACAAAAAGTGTAAAAATTATATCATGATGTTTTATTAAGAAGCAAATAAGACAATATTACGCCTTCAATAAGCTGGCAGCTGGTAAAGCAGGTTTAGCGGGCCGCAAGTCCGGCGAGCCTGAATCGCAGCCGCAAGCCCGGCGCCGCATCCTCGATCTCCAGGCTGCCCCCGTGCAGCGCCGCGATGGCCGCGACGATGGACAGGCCCAGGCCATTGCCAGGCAGGTGGCGGCTCTTGTCCAGGCGATAGAAGCGCTGCGTCAGTTTTGGCAGTTCTTCCTTTGGTACACCGGGGCCGTTGTCGCGCACGGCCAGCCAGCAGCCGCGCTCATCGCTGCCGGCCGACACTTCCACCGTGGCGCCCGGCCCCGCATATTTGATGGCGTTGTCGACCAGGCTGGCCAGCGCGCTGCCCAGCAGGTTGCGGTCGCCGCGCGCCGGTACGCCCTCGCCATACATCTGCACCAGCAGCACCTCCTGCTCGTCGGCCGTGGCCTCGTACATTTCCACGATATCGGCGCCGATCTGGTGCAGGTCGATATCGTCGAAATTCTCGGGACGCATGCCCGATTCGGCTGCGGCGATCTGCAGCAGCTTGTCGAACACGCGCGTGAGGTCGTCGATGTCGTCGATGGCCGCCTGCGCCGCGCTCTCGTAGCCTGCCACGCCCTGCTGCTGGCGCAAGGCGCCATCGAGCTTGTTGCGGATGCGGCCCAGCGGCGTGCGCAGGTCGTGCGCGATGGCGTTCGACACGTGGCGCACGCCTTCCATCAGGTGTTCGATGCGGTCGAGCATGCGGTTGATGTCGCGGCTCAGCAAGCCGAATTCATCTTCGCTGAAGACGGGAATGCGCCGGCTCAGGTCACCCGCCTCGATTTCGCCCGCCGTGCGGCGGATCTGCCCGATGCGCGCCTCGAGCTGGCGGCGGAACAGCCAGGCCCCGGCCACCACGAGAAGGATGGCTGCCCCGCCGCCATAGGCCAGCGAGCGCAGCACGAGGGCGCGGATCGACCTGCCCTCCTCCATGTCGCGCCCGACGAACAGGCGCGCGCCGCCATCGAGATCGCGGATCAGCATGCGCGCCGGCACCCTGCGCCCTTCGCGCGTGACGTCGCGGTGCAGCAGGTGGCCCACGGGGCTGCCCACGTCGGGCCAGGACGTCAGATTGCCCGCCACGCGGCGGCCATCGGCATCCACCAGCAAAAAAATCTCCGTGTCGCTGTCGGTGCGGTCGGTCAGCAAATGGGCGATTTCCGCCGTCGTGCGGCTGCTGCCGCCCTGTTCGTACAGCGCGGCGAGGCGCTCCGAGAGCAGGGTCAGCTTGCGGTCCACGCTGCGATCGAGCACACCGATGGTGCCGAAATAGAACACGGCGCAGACGATGCTGATCGACACGACCACCAGCACGCCATAGCCGAGCGCCAGGCGGGCCGCGATCGAACGGTGCAAATTACGCACTGTCGATCACGCCCAAGGTGTAGCCGACGCCGCGCACCGTATGGATCAGCGGCGGCGAAAATTCCTTGTCCACCTTGGTGCGCAAGCGGCTCACCTGCACGTCGATGACGTTCGTCTGCGGGTCGAAATGGTAGTCCCACACGGCTTCGAGCAGCATGGCGCGCGTGACGGACTGGCCCTGGTGGCGCATCAGGTATTCGAGCAAGCGGAATTCGCGCGGCTGCAGTGCGATCTGCCGGTTGGCGCGCGTCACGCGCATGGTGCGCATGTCGAGTACCAGGTCGGCCACCTGCAGCTGCGTCGATTCGGGCACGGGCGCGGCGCGCCGCAGCAGCGCCTCGATGCGCGCCAGCAGTTCGTCGATGGCGAACGGTTTTGACAGGTAATCGTCGCCGCCGCTGCGCAGGCCACGCACGCGCTCGTCGACGCTGGACAGGGCCGACAGCACCAGCACGGGCGTGTTGCGGCCCATGCCGCGCAGGCGCGCGACGATGGCCAGGCCATCGATCTCGCCGGGCAGCAGGCGGTCGAGCACCAGCGCATCCCAGTCTTCGCCGCAGGCCAGGCGCATGCCGTCGATGCCATTGTCGCATGCGGTAACGTCGTGGCCCGCCTCGCGCAGGCCGGCACAGATATAGCGGGAAGTTTCGGCTTCGTCTTCGATGACCAGGCAGCGCACGGGGAATTCCTTGTAAAGATCAGGCAGCAAATAGGCGCAGCATACGCCAGGCGCGCGCCACTTGCCAGCCCCGCCGCGTGCGACGCGCGATCACAGGGTCGGGTACAATACAGCCTCGACAATGTTTGGCCGCGCCCGCGCGCGCATTTTTTATCGGCGCCTCCCGGCTTGCCGCGGCCTGCAAACCATCACTGCCACTAACGAACATCAGGCGCGCCTGGCGCGCGCCACAAACCGATACAGCCATGAAATCGACCCACTCTCTCGCACTGGCGCTGGCCATGGCCATCACTTGCGGCAGCGCCGCCGCAGCAGATACCAAACAAAGCATGCTGTTCGATGAAATCCCCATCGGCAGCTGGAGCACTTCCGCCGAACTGGGCGCCATCACCACCTCGGGCAACACAGTCGGCACTTCCGTCACGGGCAAGATCGACGCGCGCCAGGAACTCGATGACTGGAGCAACCAGTACATCTTCAGCGGCTATTTCAAGGAAGACGAAACGACGAACGACGATGGCGAGAAAGTGCGCGAACGCTCGGCCGAACGCTTTTCCGCCTCCGCCAAGGCGGCCTACAAGCTGATGGCCGACCATGAAAAACTGTTCGTGCTGGCCTCGCACGTGAACGACAAGTTCGGCGCCTACACCAAGTACTCGACCCTGGCCGTCGGTCATGGCTCGCGCTGGTACCAGTCGACAGACAAAAGCGTCGACGTGGAATTCGGTCCTGGCTACTTCAGCGGTACCAACGACGCGGGTGAATCGGAACACGGCCTGACGGTGCGCGGTGCGGCCGCCATGAAGTGGAAGATCAGCCAGTCGGCCATGTTCACGCAGACGGTCAGCGTGGAACGGGGCACCTCGAACACCCACTCGATCGCCGAAACAGCCCTCAGCACGAAAATCAACGGCACCATGCAGATGAAGGCCGCCTTCAGCGCCCGCAACGACACGCGCGTGCCGGACGATAAGAAGAACACGGATACGCAAACCTCGCTGACCCTGGTCTACTCGTTCTGACATGCGGGCCACGCTGATGCGGCGCCTGCGCCTGGGCGCCCTGCTGTGCGCGGCGGCGCTGCTGAGCGGCTGCGCCGCCGTCACCGTCAGCTCCATTTCACCGGCCGACTATCTGCAGCAGCGGCGCGGCGACATCCTCACCACGGGCAAACTCAGCGCCTCGGCCAGCGAGGTGCTGCGCATCATCGGCAGCGACATCGCCGCCTGCGAAGCCAATACGGGCAGCTGCCGCGCCGACCTGGCCCGCTCCGAACTGCTCAGCGACGAACAGCGCCTGGCCACCCTGTCCGAATTGTGGCTGGAAAGCGCGCTGGCGGAAGAAAAACAGGGCGGCCATCCGAGCGCCGAAACGCTGGCCGCATGGCTCGAATCGGCCCGCTACGCGTATGCCTACCTGTTCTACACGACGCGCACGCCGGGCCAGCGCGCCTTCGAGGAACGTCAGACGCAAATCCGCGACTACTACAACTATGCCGTGCAAAAGGCCGTCGGCAATCTGTTCCGCCACCGTGGCGAGTACCGCCCCGACGGCAATGTGATCCGCGTCGCCGGCTGGCAGATCGACAGCGAACTGTCTGCCCTGCGCCTGCCCGATGACGGCACCCTGCCCGACGAACTGCTGCCGGCCACCTCGCTGTCGTTTTCCGGCCTGCGCAATGTGTACCGGCGCGACGGCTTCGGCGCCGACCTGGTGGCCGTCATGCCCAAGCCCCGGGCGCCGAAAGGCGAGTATGTGCCATACCAGGAGACGCGTTTCCCCGTCGTCACGGCGCTGATCCGCTTCGACGGCAACAGCCTGCAGGAGGTATTGGCCACGCAGCAGCTGCTGGTGATGCTGGTCGATCCGACGCGCAGCGAATCGACGCGCATGGCGGGACAGGAACTGCCGGTGGCGGCCAACTTCACGGCCGGCTATGGCCTGTGGCTGGCCCGCTCCGGCTTCGGCGTGCAGGCGCTGCGCACCCTGTTCGGCAGCGCCGACGGCATTTCGCGCCCGCAGGTGCATCTGATGCAGCCCTACGATCCGAACAAGCGCACCATCGTCATGCTGCACGGCCTGGCCAGCAGCCCGGAAGCGTGGATCAACGTGGCGAATGAACTGATGGGCGACGAACAGCTGCGCCGCCGCTACCAGATCTGGCAGGTGTACTACCCGAGCAATGCGCCGCTGGCCGCCAACAACGCCGCCATCCGCAAGGCGCTGAACGCGACCCTGGCGCAGTTCGACCCTGCCGCCAAGGCCGACGCGGCCAACGACATGGTCTTGATCGGCCACAGCATGGGTGGCGTGCTGGCGCGCTTGATGGTCTCCGACGCCAGCAACACCCTGCTCGACGCCATCACGGAAGAATACAATTTGAAGGGCAAGAAGGCGGAAAAAGTCCGTGCGGGACTGGCCCCCTATCTGAATTTCACGGCCATGCCGCAGGTAAACCGCGCCATCTTCATCGCCGCGCCGCACCGCGGCACCTCGTTCGCCAACCACAAGGTGGCGCGCTGGATCGCCAACCTCGTCACGCTGCCCATCACCATGCTCGACCAGTTGTCCGACGCGGCCGGCAGCCTGGCGCAGCTCGACACGGGCAGCAGCGAGCCGCTGCGCATCCCTAACAGCATCGATAACCTCAGCGACAAGGACCCGTTCGTGCGCCTGGTGGCCGACCTGCCCATCAGCCCGAACGTGCGCTACTACTCCATCATGGGCAACGACACGCCGGACCTGCCGCTGGCGGAATCGAGCGACGGCGTCGTGCCCTACGCCAGCGCCCACCTCGACGGCGCCCTGTCGGAAAAAGTCATCCCCTCGTGGCACAGCGTGCAGGAAAGCCCGCAGGCGATTCTGGAGATACGGCGGATTTTGCGGCTGGCGGATTAACAACCGTAGGTCGGATTAGGCGAAGCCGTAATCCGACAACATTATCAGCTTCACTTTGGGCAGCGCCAACAGCGTTGTCGGATTACGCGGGGCTTTGCCCCGCTAATCCGACCTGCCAGCCTGCCGTGCTGCCAGCATCACACCGGCTCGCGCCACTTGTCCTTGATCTCCAGCATGGCCGAGGCCGCAGGCGGTAATCCGACAACATTATTGGCCACGCCCATGGTGATGTCGGCTTACGCGCTCCGCGCTAAGCCGACCTACCCGACTGGTGCCCATGGCTGGGCTGGCAATCGTAGGTCGGATTAGGCGAAGCCGTAATCCGACAACATTGTTAGCTTCACTTTGGACAGCGCCAACAGCGTTGTCGGATTACGCGGGGCTTTGCCCCGCTAATCCGACCTACCAGCCTGCCGTGCTGCCAGCATCACACCGGCTCGCGCCACTTGTCCTTGATCTCCAGCATGGCCGGCAGCTGCTCGATGAACAGCGCCAGCAAGTCCGGGTCGAAGTGGGTGCCGCTGTCGCGCTGCATGGTGGCGATGGCTTCGTCGATCGTCCAGGCGCGCTTGTACGGGCGTTCGCTGGTGAGGGCGTCGAAGACGTCGGCGATGGCGACGATGCGGCCTTCATGCGGGATTTCCTCGCCCTTCAAGCCTTGCGGATAGCCGCTGCCGTCCCATTTTTCGTGGTGCGTCAGGGCGATGGTGCGCGCCATTTTCAGCAAGCCGCTCGCGTGCTCGCCGATGATGGCCGCGCCGATTTCCGCGTGGCGGCGCATGACTTGCCACTCGTCCGCATCGAGCTTGCCCGGCTTTTGCAGGATGGCATCGGGGATGCCGATCTTGCCGACATCGTGCATGGGCGCCGCATTCAATAGATCTTCCGCCCTGGCCGCGCTGTAGCCGGCCGCCAGCGCCAGCTGGCGCGCGTAATAGCTCATGCGGATGACGTGCATGCCCGTCTCGTTATCCTTGTATTCGGCGGCCTGGCCCAGGGTCTGGATCACCTGCAGGCGCGAGCGGCGCAATTCCTCGGCGTCCACCAGCGACAGATGCGTGCGCACGCGGGCGCGCACGATGGGCGGGCTGACGGGTTTCGTGATGTAATCGACGGCACCCGCGTCAAAACCGTCCGCCTCGTCCTTCACGTCGCACAGGGCGGTAACAAAGATGACGGGAATGGGCGCGGTGGCCGGCATGGCCTTCAACTGGCGGCACACTTCATAGCCTGTCATCGCGGGCATCATGATGTCGAGCAGGATCAGTTCGACGGGGTTGTTTTGCGCCAGCTCCAGCGCCTTCTCGCCATCCTTGGCGTACAGCAGGCGGTAATCGTCCTGCAGGATCTGGCGCAGCACCTGCAGATTCGTCGCTTCATCGTCGACCAGCAGCAGGATCGGTTTGTCTTCGTGTAAGGTCATCGTAAGCCCAATATCAGGAAAGGTCGGCCGGCATAGGCGTTTCCAGCCACGCCAGCAGCTGGCGCAGCACGCCCGCGGCACGCGCAAATTCAAAGTCGTCGATGGCGCTGGCCAGCGCCTGCAGTCGCTGCTGCTGGCCGTGCGGCGCCAGCATGGCGGCGATCTGCGCCATCAGGGCGTCGTCGAGCTGCCCGCCTTCCAGGCTGGCGATGGCTTGCCGCAGCAAGGCACCGGCGGCGTCGGCATCGAGTGGCGCGCCGGCAGCCGGTGTACCCACTGCCACGGCCGGCATGCCCGATTCTTCCAGCTCGCCGGCCAGCGCCATGAAGGCGGCGGCCAGCTGCACCAGCAATTCAGTCGCCGGCAGCTGGCGCGCGATCGCCTGTTCGATGCGGCCCAGCAGGCTTTCGACCTGCACCAGGCACAGGTTGCCAGCCGCACCCTTGATACGGTGCAGCAGATGGCCCGCCACGCTGCTGCCGCCGCGTTCCAGTTCGGCCGCCAGCATGGCGGCGCAGTCGCCATTGGCCTGCACGAAGCGGCCAATCGCCCGCTGCAAGGCTTCGCGGCCGCCCCACAGGGCGATGCCGCGCTGCCAGTCGACCTGGCCGGCGGCCGCACGCGCCGCCGCGCCGGCCGCCGCCGGCGGCATGGACACGGCGATATCGAGCAGGCGGGCGATTTCCGCCGTCAGCTTGTGCATTTCCAGCGGCTTCGAAGCAAAACCGTTCATGCCTGCCGTCTGCGCGGCGCGCCGGTCCTGTTCCAGCACGCTGGCCGTCAGGGCGATGATGGGCGTCGCCTTCAGACCCTGTTCGCGCTCATGCACGCGGATCAGACGCGTCGCTTCCAGGCCATCCATGCGCGGCATCTGCACGTCCATCAGGACGACATCGAAGCTGCCCTTGCTGAACTCGCGCACGGCGCTCTCGCCATCGCTGGCGGCGATCACCTGGTGGCCGGCCGCGCCCAGGCTGATCAGGAGCAGCTCGACGTTCTGCGGCACGTCGTCGGCCGCCAGGATGCGCAGCGGCGGCAAGGCAACCACGGGCTGCTCGCTGCGGCGCGACACGGCCTTGCCCGGCGCCAGCGGCAGTAGCACGTGAAACACGCTGCCCACGCCCAGGGTGCTTTCCACCGTGATGGTGCCGCCCATCAGTTCGACCAGCTGCAGCGAAATCGTCGTGCCCAGGCCCGTGCCGCCAAAGCGGCGGCTCATCGAGGAATCGGCTTGCGTAAAGGGCGCGAAGATCTTGTCCAGGCGGTCGGCCGGGATGCCGATGCCCGTGTCGTGCACGGCGATATGCACCTGCTCGCCCTGCATGCCGACGGCCACGCGCACATGGCCCACTTCCGTGAACTTGACGGCGTTGCCGATCAAATTCGTCAGCACCTGCTGCACCCGGCGCGCGTCGCCCAGGAAGAACTGGCCCATGCCGGGATCGACGTCGACATGCAGCACCAGGTCGCGCGCATGCGCCGTGATGCGCAGGGACGCGGCCACGTGGTCGACCAGGTCCGGCAGCGAAAAGTCCACCAGTTCCAGCTCGGTGGCGCCTTTTTCCAGCTTGGCCATGTCGAGGATGTCGTTGAGCAGCTCGAGCAGCGAACGGGCCGACTGGCGCACCGTGCCCAGGTGGCGGCGCTGCAGGCTGTCCAGGGCAGTCCCCAGCAGCACTTCCGTAAAGCCGATGATGGCGTTCATCGGCGTGCGGATTTCATGGCTCATGTTGGCCAGGAAGCTGGTCTTCGATTCGGCGGCCAGCTCGGCGCGGTCTTTTGCCGCGCGCAGGTTTTCCTGCATGGCGCGCCGCTCGCTCACGTCGGTGGCCAGCTTGACCACCTTGAACGGCTTGCCGTCCGTGTTGAAGATCGGGTTGTACGAAGCCTGTATCCACACTTCCTTGCCATGCTTGCCGATGCGCTTGTATTCGCCCGTATTGAATTCACCCTGCGCCAGCTGCTGCCAGAACGCGCTGTAGTCGGGCGAGGTCACGTAGCCCGGCTCGCAGAAGATGCTGTGGTGCAGGCCCAGCACGTCGTCGAGCTGGTAGCCGACCAGGTCGAGGAAGTTCTGGTTGGCCGCCAGGATGCGTCCCTGCAGGTCGAACTCCGCGACGGCCGTCGCGCGCGAGATCGCCGTCACCTTGCCCTCGTATTCCGCGTTGCGCAATTCGCTTTCCGTGATATCGAGGATGACGCCGTCGATCCAGCGCACCACGCCGTCGTTATCGAGCACGGGACCGCTGCTTTCGCGTACCCAGCGCTCGCGCCCGTCGCGGTGGATCATGCGGTAGACGTTCTCGAAATCGCGCCGTTCGCCGGCCGCCTGCACGCAGGTGTCGTTGACGCGCTGGCGGTCGTCTGGATGCACGAGGTCGAACAGCCTGACCCGCCCTTCGGCGAAGTCCTGCGGCAGCCAGCCCGTCAGGTTGAAGACGGCGTCGCTGATGAAGATCATCTTCCATTCGGGCGCGAAGCTGCAGTGGAAGGACACGCCTGGGATATTGCGGATCAGGGTGCGGTACTGGCGCTCGCTGTCCTTGAGCGCCTGCTCCATGCTGCGCGACGAGCGCATGTCCGTGACAAACGCCACAAACAGGGGCTGGCCCGGCGTATCGATCTTGCCGATCGCCACGCGCATGGGCAGCACGGCGCCATCCTTGTGGCGGCCATCGAGTTCGCGTCCGCTGTCGAGGATGCGCGAGGCGCCCGTTTCCAGGTAGTCGCGCAGATAGCCTTCGTATTCGGCCGCATCGGCCGGCTGCAGCAGCACGCTGGCGTCGCGCCCCACGATTTCCGCTTCGCGCCAGCCGAACAGGCTTTCCGCGGCGGGATTGAAGGAGCGCACCTTGCCCTGGCCATCGATGGTGATCAAGCCATCGGCCGCCGTATCGACGATGGCGCGCAGGCGCGATTCGCTGACGCTGGCGTGGCGCAACAGCTGGCGGTAGCGCAACAAGCCGTTCGCGGCCGCCACGAAGACGGTCAGGGTGACAGTGATCAGGGCCACGGCCAGGGCCACGAACGAAGCTTGCACCGTAATCGTGTTCTCGCCTGCCGTGGGCGTGCCGGAAAAACGCGCGGCCAGCATGCCTGTGTAGTGCATTCCGGAAATGGCCAGGCCCATCACCACGCTGCTGAGCAGCAAGGAGGCCAATGGGCTCAAGCGCTGGCGCATGGCGCTCAGGCCGAAGCGTACCCACAGCGCCAGCATGGCCAAGGTCACGGCCACCAGCAGCGACAGGGCGAACAGCCAGGGTTCGTAGCGCAGGGCCAGCGACATCTGCATGGCGGCCATGCCGCTGTAATGCATGGAGCCGATGCCCACGCCGACGAGCACACCGCCCACCACCAGTTGCCGCCAGTTGATGCTCGGACGCGCCAGCAAGTGCAGCGCCACCCACGAAGCGGCCATGCCGGGCAGCATCGACAGCAGGGTCAGGCCCGGATCGAAGGACACGCGCGTGCAGATATCGAAGGCCAGCATGCCGATGAAGTGCATCGACCAGATGCCGCCGCCGAGCGCGATCGCGCCCGTGATGATGGCCGTCTGGCGCTGGAAGCCGCGCTCGCTGCTGCGCGCCATGCCGGCGATCTGCAAGGCCATGAACGAGGCAAAGATGGCGATACCGATGGAAAACAGCACCAGCCACGCATTGTGCGTGCCATAGATGTACTGCATGGTATCGGTTGATACGGCGAAGATGGAACTAAACATACTGTCGTGGCATAAGAGAGTGAAACCTAACGTCGCAAAACATGACGGCACACCGCGCGCCGTCGCCAGGCTTTTTACTAAAGCGGCAATACAGCGGAAATGACAACGGTAGCAGTCGACCAGGGCAAGGCTCGGTCATCACGCCCGCGCCTGCCGCGCGGGGGAAAGGTGCCCGTTCAGAGAGAACAGGCGGAATGCGTACGAACTCTGGCGCGGATGTCTGGCCGCCAGCGTGACGATGATTTTTTAAAGAGCCATGAGTATAGTTGCTTTGCGAAAATATTCATAGGACTTCAGCAATATAGTTGCCAAAAGAAAACTATTCTGCGGCCGCGATGCGACAGGCTCAGTAAAGCAGGCGCTCGGCCATCATCTCGCCATCGCCGTCGAGCCCTGTTTCGACGAAACCGGACTGCGCATACAGTTGCCGGGCACGCGCGTTGGCGGGCACGTAGTAGAGCACCACCCTGCCCGCCCCGCGCGAACGCATCTCGTCCAGCAGCAGGGCCAGGGCCGCCCTGGCAAATCCCTGCCCCTGCCACGGCGCCGCGATCATCAAGCGGTACAGCACGTGCGTATCCTGCCGCCCCGTACTGCCCGGCAGCGCATACATGGCAAAGCCGATCAGTTCGTCGCCGGCATAGATGGCGCGCGGGTCCATGTTGGCGTGGCTGGCGGCCAGCGCCAGCGACTCGGCATTGCTGGCAATAAAATCGCGTTGCGCCGCATGCAGCGGCAGCCCGATGACGGCCTCGGCGTTGGCGGTGCACACGGGACGCAGGGTCAAGGCAGCGTTGACGGTCATGCTTTTTTTATTGCGCTCAGGCGTTCTGCCCCAGCATGCGGCGGAACCATGCCAGTTGCTCGCGCGTCAGGTAATTGGCGCCATCGCCGTGCAGGATCACGATTTCGATCTCGGCGGGAATCGAGGCGACCAGTTGCGCGCCCGTCACGGGAATCTTCGGAAACGCGATGCCGGCCAGGAAGGCCAGGTCTTCCGCCACCGTCACGCACTGGCGCTCGGGATTGGGCGACGGCACGAGGAACAGGTCGATCTGCTCGCTCTGCCCACCGATAACGACGTGCAATTGCGCGGCCAGCAGTTCGGGCAGGATCAGCTCGATGTTATTCTCGGTGCGCGATTGCTGGAAAGCGCTTTTCAGGGGGGTGAGGACAGGAGTAGCGGTCATGGCAAAGTGAAAAGATAAAGACGGCGGCAGTGTAGCAGAGGCGCCGCAAGGGACGCGCTCTGCTGGCGCAGCGGCTACATCTTGTAGTGCAAGGACAGCAGCACGCTGCGCGGCGCGCCGTAGCGCTCCAGCCCGCCCGACCACGCATAGCCGAGCGCCTGGTAGTAGCGTCGGTCGAGCACGTTGTCGATATTCAGGCGCAGCTGCAGCTGCTCGCTGATCCGGTAGCCGGCCGTCAGCCCGACGATGGCGTAGCCGCCCTGCCGCGTCAGGTAAGCCGCGTCACGGCGCTCAATCTTGTCTTGCGCATACACGGAAGCGCCCACATTCCATTGCGCCAGGCTGCCGCTCAGCTGTACGTTCGTCATCAGCTTGAACAGCTGCTTCGGTTCGTCCGTGGCGATGCGCTGGCCGATGTTGGCGGCCACGCTGTCCTTGGTGTACTTGGCCAGTACATAGGTGTAGCCGCCCGCGATCTGCCAGCCCGGCAATGGCGAGCCCGACAATTGCAGATCGATGCCTTCGCTCCGCACCTGCCCGGCCGCGCGGGCGCAGTAGATGGTGCCGCCCGTGGGACAGTTGAGCTCATCGGCCATGGCGCGATTATTCTGCTTGATGCGGAACAGCGCGCCGCTGGCATTGAGGCGGCCGCCGAAATACTCGCCCTTGACGCCCACCTCCAGGTTGGTGCCGCTCAACGGCGGCAAGGTGTTGCCATCCACATCGAGTGAACTTTGCGGCTCGAAAATCTGCGTGCCGCTCGCATACACGGAGTGATGCCGGTCCACATCGTAGACGAGGCCCGCGTAGGGCGTGAATTTCGCATTTTCCGTCAGGCCGCGGCGCCAGGTCGGATTGATGGAATACCAGCCCGTGACATCCTGCGCATACCAGCCGAAGCGCCCGCCCAGCACCAGGCGCAGCGGATCGGCCAGGCTGAAGTTGCCGGCCGCATACACACCCTTCTCGTCCGTCTTGCGGCCCCAGTTGTAGGGCTCGAACGGCGCGCCGCGCATCGGGTAGGCGTAGGGATTCCACTGGCGGATATCGATCACGCGCGTGGCAGCGCCTTCCCAGCTCTGGCCCGCGTCCGAATCGTCGTGGCGGTAGCTGGCGCCGACGATCACGTCATGCTGGCGGCCGAACCAGGTGACGGGGCCGCTCAGGCGCCAGTCGGCCACGACTTGCTCCGTGTTGTACTTCCACCCCGTTTCCGACTGGTTCAGCTTGTATATTTCACCATCGATGCGGCTATTGGTGGTATTGCGCGTGCTGGAAGAAGCGTCGATACGCGTGATGGCGAAGCGGCTGCGCCAGCCCTGCTCCAGCTTTGTTTCCAGGTCGGCGAAGACGACGTTGTTGTCGCGCTTCTGGAACGAGTCGGCATTGTTCAGGAAGGTCGAGCGGGGCAATTCCATGTGACGGCCGTCAAGCATGGTCGGCAAGCCGACAAACACGCCGTCCGTGCGGCTGTGCTGGCGCGAAAAGCCGATACCGGCCGTGGTCGACGGCGTCAAGTCCGCCTCGACGATCGCATACACGGTGCTGTTCTTGTTGTTGACCACATCGACGAAGCTGTCACTGTCGCGCCAGCTGGCCGCCACCCGCCCCCGCACGCTGCCCGATGCGTTCAGGGCATTGCTGGCGTCGACCGTCAATTGCTTGTCCTTCCAGCTGCCCAGGTGTGCCGAGGCGTTCAGCAAGGGCGTGGCCGTGGGCCGCTTGCGTATCATATTGATGCTGCCCGAGGGCGCGCCCGCCCCTTCCATCAGGCCCGTGGCGCCGCGCACCACTTCCACCCTGTCATACATCAGCATGTCGGCCGAGACGTTGCGTTCATTGAAACCCGTGACGTCCAGCGGCAAGCCATCGACGTTGACGTGGCTCAAGGCAAAGCCGCGCGCGAAATACGTGGTTTCCTGGTCGGACACGCCTTGCGTCTTGCCATAGATGCCAGGCGTGGCGCGCGCCACGTCCTGCAAGGTGGTCAGATCGAAATCTTCCATTTGCTGGCGCGAAATGACGCTGACCGTTTGCGGCGTGTGGCGCTGCGACAAATTCAGTCCCGTGGCCGTCGACATATTCCTCGACGTGTATAAACCCGTGCCTTCCGTGGCGCGGTCCGCCTCGGCGCTGACGACGACGGCCGGCATGCTGGCCAGGCCGCCATCGGCCATGTTGGCATTGATCTTGCGCAGCAGGTAATTGCCATTGCCGCCATCCGCCGCTTCCAGGCCACTGCCCTGCAGCAGTTTTTGCAAGCCGGCCGTGACGCCATGGCGGCCTTGCAAACCCGGCGTGGCCAGACTTTCGAGCGCCACGCCCTGGGTGGACAGGTTGATTCCGGCGGCGATGGCAAACGCGGCCAACGCATCGCGCAAGCTGCCGGCGGGAATGCTGTACTCGCGCACGGTGGCGGCCGGGCTGGCCTCGGCGGCCACCGCCATGTGCGGCAAGACGGCGCCGGCCGCGCCCACGGCAAGCAACAGGACCAGCGCGGCGCGCACGGCGCCGGTGGTGGGATGGAGCGTCATGCGTGCTGCGGTAAAGTTACGGTGCTGCAAAGCCATGTGGACCCTTTCGATGGTTCGGATTGTTCGTTCTCTACCTTGTATGACGAAGCAATCCGGAAAAAGGGACAGGGGAAATGCAAAATAAGCGGCGCGCGTCGGCTTGGCGGAACATCGTAGGTCGGCTTAACGGGGCGCAGCCGCGCGTAAGCCGACAAGGCCAGCCAACGTTGCCTGTCGGCTTACGCCCTGCGGGCTAAGCCGACCTACACAAGCACGCCAACCAGGCAACTTGGCATATCCGCACAAACCGTAGGTCGGCTTAGCGGGGCACAGCCGCGCGTAAGCCGACAAGGCCAGCCAACGTTGCCTGTCGGCTTACGCCCTGCGGGCCAAGTCGATCTACACAAGCACGCCAAACTGCCCATATCCGCACAAACCGTAGGTCGGCTTAGCGGGGCGCAGCCACGCGTAAGCCGACAAGCTCAAGCCGCCTCGACACTGATCCAGTAACGCGTGCGGTACGCCAGCCGGATCGGCAAGGAGCGCTGCAGCAACAGCAGGATGTTGTCGGGGTCGCTCAACTGGAAGATGCCGTCCACGGGCAGGGCCGCCAGCGCGGGATCGCAGCGCAGCACCCCATAGCGATAGCGCGCCACCTGTTCCAGCAGCTCGCCCAGCGGCATGCGTTCGGCGATCAGCACGCCCCGCAGCCAAGCGTCCGCATGCGGCGCCAGCGGCGTCAAGGCAGAAACGGCACCGTCATCGAAACTGCCCTGCCGGCCCGCATCGATCCTGCGCAAGGCGTCGCGAGCTTCGCCGGGCTGGATTTCGACGGCACCCTCGCTGACGCTCACCTGCGTGCGTGGCGCCAGCATGTTGCCAAGGTGGCGCACGCTGAAGTGCGTACCCAGCGCACGCACGGCGCCATTGCTACTGCGCACGAGGAACGGGCGCGCGGGCACGGCTGCGTCGTGCGCCGTGGCGACGTGGATTTCCCCGGCATGCAAGTCCACCAGCCGCGCCGCGCCGTCAAAACGCACGTCGATGGCCGTGTCCGTATTGAGCACCAGTTGCGTACCGTCGGGTAATGTCATGTGGCGGATTTCCCCCCTGGCCGTGCGGATGCCGGCGCGCCACGCTTGCCACGGTGCCGACTGGCTGGCCAGCCACAGGGCCGGTCCGGCCGCAATCAGCCCGGCCAGGCCGTAAAGCACGGCGCGCCGCTGCGGCGAATGCGGCGCCGCGTCCGCCGTCTGGCGCAGAGCGGGCGGCACGCTGGCCAGGGTGCTGCACACCAGCTCGGCCCGCTGCCACGCCAGTTCATGCGTGGGATCGCTGGCGCGCCAGGCCTGGAACGCTTGCTGCTCGTCGGAAGTCAAAGCGCCCCCGTGCAGGCGCACCAGCCATTGCGCCGCCGCCCGGGCCGCGCGGGGATCGATGGCCACGTTCACAGGATCAACAGAATGCAGCGCTCGAACGCCTGCACCATATAGCGCTTGATGCTACGCTCGCTCACGGCCAGGCGCCGGGCGATTTCCCCGTAGCCGAGGCCATCGACATGCGCCAGCAGGAAGGCGCTGCGCACGAGCGGCGGCAAGCCGTCGAGCATGGCATCGATGCGCTGCAAGGTTTCGCGCACGAGCAGCCGCTCTTCCGGCGACTGCATCAGCAATTCAGGCTGTTGCGCCAGCGTTTCCAGCCAGGCCTGCTCCAGCGAGAGGCGCCGGTAATGGTCGATCAGCAGGCGCTGCGCCACGGTCGTCAGGTAGGCGCGCGGCTCGCGCAAGCTTTGCCGGTTCTCCGGCGGCGCCATCAGCAGGCGCACGAAGGTATCGTGCGCCAGGTCGGCCGCATGGTCGGCGCACTGCAGCTTGGCGCGCAGCCAGCGCATCAGCCAGCCGTGGTGGCTGCTGTAGATGCCGGCTATCGACTCGCTGGACTGCGCAATGTTCACTGGGACTCCGATGCGCGCAAGGCAAGGCGCGGCTAATTGATAATAATTCTCATTATCACAAATCATTGCCTCCGGCGTCAATGCCGGCGCCCGCCTATCCCTGGAAACTGTTGTTTCAGCGTGGCTGCGCTCTTCTAGCGGTCGGTATACAAGCTCTTCATCACCATGCCGCCGCGCATTTTCTTCGCGCCCGGCGCCAGCCCCGCCGGACAAGCGCCCTGGAACACGGCAGCCAATTCCGTGCGCTGCACTTCGCTCTTGCCATTGACTTGCACGGTGGTGTCGGCGCTCAGGGTATATGCCTTGGCCAGGTCTCCCTTGAAGGTGCCGGCCAACCTGGCGTCCGGGCAGCTGGACGCGAATTGGTAACTGTCGCCCTGACGGCTTTGCGACTCGATCTTGCATTCCTGCTCGAAGCCGGACCACAGGTCGTCGTCGATCAGGCGGTCGCGCGCGTGGTCAACGCAGATTTCCCAGGAAAATGGCGAGGTGGCAGGCGTCACCTTCCACAGCCCCGTGGCGCGCTGCAAGCGCTGCGCAGGCTCGGCCGCCGAAGCGAACGTGGCCGCGCACAGGGAAAAAATAGTCATCAGGAGCAAGGTCGCGCTGCGCTTCATGGGCATTCCTCTAACTAAAAGTTTGAATATAGCAAAGAGGAATGCGCGCAGGCCACACGCTTAGGCGTACATCCCGGGCTTTGCCGCCAGCGCGAAGGGAATGGCAAACGGCCCCAGGAAAGTCACCAGGATGGCACGGATGGCCGTTATTCGTAAGGCGCGGCGTTTGGCAATGAAGAGGCAGGCGAAGGCCGACAGCGACCAGATCAAGGCAGGCAGGTACTCGGTCATCATGAACTCCGGAGGTGCCCTGGAAGGACAGAAAACCATGCTGACACGGAAATGCGGCCACCGCAATGGCAGATTGGACATCTGCCTTGCGGTGGATAGGGTCGTAATACGATCAGTGCTGGCCGATCTTCATGATTTTCAGCGCGTTCGTGCCGCCGACCTTGCCCATCGGCTCGCCCCAGGTCAGCACGACGGTGTCGCCCTTGGCCACGACTTTATGTTCGACCAACAAATCTTCCGCCTGCTGCAAGACCTTGTCGCGGTCCGTGCCGGACGTCAGTTCCAGGGTACTGACGTTGCGGTACAGGGCCAGCTTGCGGCGCGTGCCCACGCTCGGGGTCAGGGCGACGATCGGGATGTCGATGTTGCAGCGGCTCATCCACAAGGCTGTGGAGCCCGATTCCGTCAGGGTGGCGATGGCTTTCACGCGCAGGTGATGGGCCGTAAACAGGGCGCCATACGCGATCGACTGGTCGATGCGCGAGAACGTGGCGTTGAGGAAATCGGCGTCCAGCTTGCAGGTATCCCACTTTTCCGCGTCCAGGCAGATGGCGGCCATCGCTTCCACCGTTTCGATCGGGTAGCGGCCCGACGCCGTTTCCGCCGACGTCATGACGGCATCCGTGCCATCGAGCACGGCATTGGCCACGTCGGACACTTCCGCGCGGGTCGGCACGGCGTTGACGATCATCGATTCCATCATCTGCGTGGCCGTGATCGCCAGCTTGTTCGATGCGCGCGCCATCTTGATCATGCGCTTTTGCAAGGCCGGCACGGCCGCATTGCCCACTTCCACGGCCAGGTCGCCACGCGCCACCATGATGCCGTCCGATGCGTCGAGAATTTCTTGCAGTGCAGGAATGGCTTCCGCGCGTTCGATCTTGGCGATCATCATCGGCTTGTGATCCCACGCTTCGCCGGCGATATTGGCCAACTGGCGCGCCATGACCATGTCGGTGGCGTTTTTGGGGAAAGACACGGCCACGTAATCGGCCTGGAAGCTCATCGCCGTTTTCACGTCTTCCATGTCTTTCGCCGTCAGCGCGGGCGCCGACAAGCCGCCGCCCTGGCGGTTGATGCCCTTGTTGTTCGACAACTCCCCGCCAATCTTGACGGTCGTATGGATTTCGCTGCCGACGACTTTGTCGACCGTCAGCACGATCAGGCCATCGTTGAGCAGCAGCACATCGGCCGTGCGCAAGTCGCGCGGCAATTCCTTGTAGTCGAGGCCGCAGCGCTCGATGTTGCCCAGTTCGCCGTTCTCGCCCCATTTCGCGTCGAGGATGAACTTGGCGCCGTTTTCCAGGAAAATCTTGCCTTCTTCAAACTTGCCGACGCGAATTTTCGGGCCTTGCAAGTCGGCCATGATGGCCACTTCGCGGCCGCACAGGGCTGCCGCTTCGCGCACCATGCGGGCGCGGTCGATATGGTCTTGCGCCTTGCCATGCGAAAAGTTCAGGCGCACGACGTCGACGCCGGCCTTGAACATGCGGACGAGGGTATCGATATCGTTCGAAGCGGGGCCGATGGTGGAAACGATCTTGGTGGCGCGTTGCTGTACTTGCATGGTCATGGTTGCTGCTTTCTAAAATAAGTTGCTACAAGGGCCAGCCTTGTGGGCCGGCCGTCCTGGTGCGCTGGATCAGCGGTACTACGTTCTTACTTGGCCGCCATCAGGGCGACCGTCGTATCGAGCATGCGGTTCGAGAAGCCCCACTCGTTGTCGTACCACGACGACACTTTCACGAGGCGGCCCGAAACCTTGGTCAGGGTCGAATCGAAATTCGACGAGGCCGGGTTGTGGTTGAAATCGATGGAAACAAGCGGTTCCGTCTGGTACGTCAGGATGCCCTTCAGCGCGCCTTCCGACGCCGTTTTCAGCAAGGCATTCACCTCTTCCACCGTCGTATCGCGCTTGGCGATAAAGGACAGGTCGACCAGCGAGACGTTGATCGTCGGCACGCGGATGGCAAAGCCATCGAGCTTGCCATTGAGTTCCGGCAAGACGAGGCCGACGGCGGCAGCGGCGCCCGTCTTGGTGGGAATCATCGAATGCGTGGCCGAACGGGCGCGGCGCAAGTCTTCATGCATCACGTCGGACAGCACCTGGTCGTTCGTGTAGGCATGCACGGTGGTCATCAAGCCCGATTCGATGCCGATGGCGTCGTTGAGCGGTTTTACTAATGGCGCGAGGCAATTCGTCGTGCACGAGGCATTCGAGATGACCGTGTCCGTGGCTTTCAGCACCTGCTGGTTGACGCCGAACACGATGGTGGCGTCCACGTCCTTGCCGCCCGGCGCGGAAATGATGACTTTTTTCGCCCCGCCCTTCAGGTGGGCCGAGGCCTTTTCCTTGGTCGTGAAGAAACCCGTGCATTCGAGCACCACGTCGACGCCGAGTTCGCCCCACGGTATCAGGGCCGGGTCGCGCTGCGCGAAGACGCGGATGCGGTCGCCATTGACGAGCATATTGTCGCCGTCGATGGTGACGACGCCGGGAAACTTGCCGTGCACCGTGTCGTAGCGCGTCAAATGCGCATTCGACTTGGCGTCGCCCAGGTCATTGATGGCGACGATCTCGATATCCTGCTGCTTGCCGCCTTCATAAAACGCGCGCAAGACGTTGCGGCCGATGCGGCCATAGCCATTGATGGCAACTTTGATGGTCATGCTGTCTCCTTGATGTTTTCTGCTGAGTTCATAAAGCCAACCCAAGTGCAACTGCTGGGGTCAGACCCGGCGGGTCTGACCCCGGATTTTCGGCGGCTCTGCCCTAAAAATTAACCGCTGTTACGCAACCCTGCCGCGATACCATTGATCGACAAATGAATCCCCGTGCGCGCCGCCGCATCCTGCTTGCCCTCACGGAAGCGCTTCAACAGCTCCACCTGCACGTGATTGAGCGGGTCGATGTAGGGGAAACGGTTGCGTATCGAACGCTGCATCAGCGGATTGGCTTGCTGCAACTCTTCCTGGCCCGTGATCAGTTTCAAGGCGTCCAGGGTGGCCGCGTACTCGGCGCGGATGCGGGTAAAAATGGCGTCGCGCAAGGCCTTGTCCTTGACCAGTTCAGCATACTTGCCGGCAATGGCGATGTCGCTCTTGGCCAGGACCATATCCATGTTCGACAGCAAGGACGTGAAGAATGGCCAGTCCGTGTACATGCCGCGCAGCACGTCCGCGCCATCGGCGGGATGGGCGGCCAGGTAGGCTTGCACGGCGGAACCGAAACCGAACCAGCCCGGCAGCATCAAACGGCATTGCGCCCAGCTCAACACCCACGGAATGGCGCGCAAATCTTCGATGGACGTGGATTTCTTGCGCGAAGCGGGACGGCTGCCGATGTTCAGTGCGGCAATCTCCGCAATCACCGTCGATTCCCAGAAATACTGTTCGAAGCCTTCTGTGCCGTAGACCAGGTCGCGGTAGGCGTTCAGTGCCGTGCCTGACAGCTCTTCCATCGCGGCCAGATGGCCCGCGCCGGCCGAAGCCTTCGGTTGCAGCTGGGCCTGCGGCAACAGGGTCGACTGGATGGTGGCGGCCACCAGCACTTCCAGGTTGCGGCGCCCCACTTCCGGGTTCGCATACTTGGCCGTGATGACTTCGCCCTGCTCCGTCAGCCGGATCTGCCCTTGCACGGCGCCAGCCGGCTGGGCCAGGATGGCTTCATAGCTGGGGCCACCGCCGCGTCCCACGGAACCGCCGCGGCCGTGGAACAAGCGCAGCTTGATCTGATACTCCTTGAAGACGGTCACCAGCTCGATCTCGGCCTTGTAAAGTTCCCAGCCCGAGGTCAGGAAGCCGCCGTCCTTGTTGCTGTCCGAGTAGCCGAGCATGACTTCCTGCTGGTCCGCGCGCGAGGCAAGCAAGCCACGGTAGAACGGCAAGCCGAACGCGCGCGCCATGATGGCGGGGCCGGCGCGCAAGTCGTCGATGGTTTCAAACAGCGGGATGATATTGACGTCCACTTCGCGGCTATCCTGGCGCAGCAAGCCCACTTCTTTCAGCAGCAAGGCCACTTCCAGCAAGTCCGACACGCTGGCTGCCTTCGAGATGATGCAGTTCGGTACCGATTCACGGCCGTATTTGACGTGGGCTTCGCGCACGGCGCGGAAGATGTCGAGTTCGGACGTGGTTTCTTCCGAGTATTGCGCATACGGCGACGTCAGCAGGCGTGGCGATTCCAGTTCGGCCAGCAGCAAGCTGATGCGCTGCTCTTCGTCGAGGTCCAGGTAGACGAGGCCCGGCTGGGCGCCCGCGAACAGTTCGCCCACGACGCGCTCATGCACGTCGGAATTCTGGCGCAAGTCGAGCGGCGCCAGCGAGAAACCGAAGACCTTGACGGCGCGGCGCAGCTGGCGCAAGCGGCCCCGTGCCAGTGCGCGCAAGCCATTGCTGACAAGCGAATGCTGGACCACGTCCAGGTCGGCCAGCAGGTCCGCAGCCGCGGCGTAGGGCTGCACGCCATCGGCTTGCTTGCCCTTGCCGGAAAGCACCACGCGCGTGGCGTCCAGGCGCGCATGGATGCCATGCAGGGCGCGGCGGTACGGCTCGTCCACGCGATGCGGCGAGGCATCGGCCGAGCGTTCGGCCAGCGCCCGCAACGGCTCGCTGCAGGCGTTCAGTATTTGCGCCAGCGACAGTTGCGAAGCGAGCTTGCGCAATTCGCCGAGGTAAAAGTCGAGCACCTTGTCGGCCTGCGTTTGCAGGGTGCTGCGCAGGATGTCGGCCGTAACGAAGGGGTTGCCGTCGCGGTCGCCGCCTATCCAGCTGCCGACCTTCATGAAATTCGGTAATTCCGCATCTTCCCAGCGCGCGTCGCGCTGGGCCAGCATGGTTTCCAGCGAAGAATACAATTTCGGCAATTCTCGCAAGATCGTATGGTCGTAGAACGACAGGCCATTGGCCACTTCATCCATGACGGACAGCTTGCTCGTACGCAGCAAACGCGTCTGCCAAAGGGTGACGATGCCGCGGCCCAGCGCTTCTTCGTTTTGCTCGGCTTCTTCCGGCGTCATCTGCACGCGGTCGCGCTCGCTCAACAGGCGGGCAATGGCCATCTGGCAATTCTGGATGCTCTTGCGCTGCACTTCCGTCGGATGCGCCGTGAAGACGGGGCTGACGAACGCATCTTCGAAAAACGTTTCCAATGCATCTGCCTTGCCCGCGTCAAACACGTTGCCGACGGCATGGCTGAGGCTACCCTGGCGCGGCGGCGAGCCGGCGATCAAATGGGCGCGCGTGCGGCGGATGTGGTGCTGGTCTTCCGCAATATTGGCCAGCAGCGAGAAATAGCTGAAAGCGCGCGTCAATTGCGTGGTTTCTTCCTGCGACAGCGCTTGCAGCGCGTCCGACAGCTGCGCGCGCGCCGCTTCATCATTGTCGCGGCGGAAACGGATGGCCAGCTGGCGCACATGTTCGATGCGCTCGAAGGCGGGGTCGCCCAGATGGTTGCGGATGGCGTCGCCCAGCAGACGGCCCAGCTGGCGGATATCGCTGCTCAGCAGCTCGTCTTTCACTTCATTCATTTGCATGGTATGTATTTCCTGGGGCGGCCACGGCGGCACCGCACAGATTGCGTAGTTCGCGCTTCCCGGCCCGGGAAACGCCCATCGTCGAATTTGTAGTAAATTTACCTTATTGCTTCACCATCCTCTTGATTTCCATCAAAAAAAATCCTACTCAAAGGGCCAACAAGGGCTTACGAGCTATTTACCAGGGCAACAATATGAAAATTTACTACGCATTTAAGCGAAAGGCAATCAACTTTTGTCTTTCGAAGCGGAAAAGTGACGGCGCAACACACACGGCCGGCGCTCTCCTGTATGCTGCGGATGAAACAAGGATGTAATCCACATCTTTCACACACCTGACAAAAACGTAGCGAGCGGATGAGAGTTGTGGCCGAGAAGCGCAGCTGTGCGGATGCACAGTGAGCATCGCAGGCCGCAAATCGCGATGCGCAGTAGCTTTGTCGGGTGTTTACTCTCTACTCCCATGCGACTGACTGCCTATACCGACTACACCCTGCGCACCCTGATGTACCTGGGCGTGCACCGCGACCGCCTCGTCACCATCCAGGACATCGCCGACCTGCATGCCATCTCGAAAAATCATTTGATGAAGGTGGTGCACCAGCTGGGCCTGTCCGGCATCGTGGAAACGGTGCGTGGGCGCAATGGCGGCCTGCGCCTGGCGCGCGATCCGGCCGAGATCAATATCGGCACCGTCGTGCGCGAGACGGAAAACGATTTTTTCATGGCGGAATGTTTTAACAAGGAAAACAATACCTGCCCGCTGACACCCGATTGCCTGCTGAAAGCCAAGCTGGGCCAGGCCACGGCCGCCTTCCTGGCCGTGCTCGACACGGTGACCCTGGCATCGATACTTGAAGCGACGCCGGGCGCGCCGGCGCTGGCGGCCGGTGTGATCCCCCTGCGCGTGGCAAAGTAAGCGCGCCAAAAACAACAATGCCCGGCGAACCGGGCATTGTTTCCTGCAGCGACTATCTAAAACATCAATGCGCGCTGGCGCCTGCCGCGCCGATGCCCGTTTCCGAACGCATCTGCTGCGCTTCGTAGCCGGCGCGGTCGATGCGCGCACGCGGGCTCTTGTCGAGCACCGAGAACAGCCAGATGCCGACAAAGCCTGCCGTCATCGAGAACAGCGCCGGCGAGGCGTAAGGAAACAGCGCTTCGCCATGGCCGAGCACGTCTACCCACACGGACTTCGACACCACCGTCAGCGCGACGGCCGTGGTCAAGCCGAGGAAGCCGCCGATGGTGGCGCCCCGCGTCGTGCAATCCTTCCACAGCACCGACATGAACAGTACGGGGAAGTTGGCCGAGGCGGCAATGGCGAATGCCAGCGAGACCATGAAGGCGATGTTCTGCTTTTCAAAGGCGATGCCGAGGACCACGGCGATGATGCCCAGCACGATCGTCGTCATGCGCGATACTTTCAATTCATTGGCGCCCGTGGCCTTGCCCTTCTTGATGACGGTGGCATACAGATCGTGCGACACGGCCGACGCGCCCGACAGGGTCAGGCCCGCCACGACGGCCAGAATCGTGGCGAACGCGACCGCCGACATGAAGCCGAGGAAGACGTTGCCGCCCACGGCCTTGGCCAGGTGCACGGCCGCCATGTTGTTACCGCCCAGCAGCTTACCGGCCGCATCCTTGAACTCGGGATTGGTGCTCACCAGCACGATGGCGCCAAAGCCGATGATGAAGGTCAGAATGTAGAAATAGGCGATCCAGGTGGTGGCCCAGAACACGGATTTGCGCGCTTCCTTGGCGCTCGGCACCGTGAAGAAACGCATCAAAATGTGCGGCAAGCCGGCCGTGCCGAACATCAGCGCCATGCCGAACGAGATGGCCGAGATCGGGTCCTTGATGAAGGACCCGGGACCCATGATGGCTTCCTTGGTGGCGTGCACGTCGACCGACTTGGCGAACAGCGCTTCCGGGCTGAAGTTGAATTGCGCCAGCACGGCCACGGCCATGAAGGTGGCGCCGCCCAGCAGCATCACGGCCTTGATGATCTGTACCCAGGTGGTGGCCGTCATGCCGCCGAACAGCACGTAGATCATCATCAACGTACCGACAAGGACGACGGCGATCCAGTATTCGAGGCCGAACAGCAGCTTGATCAGCTGGCCCGCGCCCACCATCTGCGCGATCAGGTAGAACGCCACGACGACGAGGGTGCCGGACGCGGAAAAGATGCGGATCGGCGCCTGCTTGAAGCGGTAGGCGGCCACGTCGGCAAAGGTGAAGCGGCCCAGATTGCGCAGGCGCTCGGCCATCAAAAAGGTGATGACAGGCCAGCCGACGAGAAAGCCGATGGCGTAGATCAGGCCATCGTAGCCGTTCAGGAAGACGGCGGCGGAAATGCCGAGAAACGAGGCGGCCGACATATAGTCGCCCGCGATGGCCAGGCCGTTCTGGAAGCCCGTGATGCCGCCGCCGGCCGTGTAGAAATCGGAGGCCGACTTGGTCTTCGCGGCCGCCCACTTGGTGACGAACAGGGTGAAGATGACGAAGGCGGCGAACATGATGATCGCCGTCCAGTTGGTCGGTTGCTTGACTGCCTGGCCCAGGTCGGCACCGGCCGCAAACGCGGCGTTGCTGGCACCCAGCAGGGCCAGGGCGCTCAGACAGGACGCTCCGCGCAGCGCATGCTTGGCGGCGCTCATGCTTGCACCCGTGCCTGGATGGCGTTGCTCAGGTCGTCGAATTGCTTGTTGGCGCGGCGCACATAGATACCGGTGACGAGCACGGTAAACACGATGACGAACAGGCCGATCGGCATGCCCCAGGTCATCACGCCGGCGCCCGTTTTCGTGGCCAGGAATTCCTTGTTGAAGGCGATGAGCAGGATGTAGCCGTAGTACACGAGCATCATCAGGCCCGTCAGCGCCCAGCCGAAGCGGGAACGCACCTTGACCAGCTGATGGTAGCTGGGGTCGCTCTTGATTTTTTGAACCAGATCGTCATGCATTGTGTTGCCTCCTGTTATGTAAAAGCGTGCTCTTTTGTGCGAGCTTGGATTCACAGTACAGCGCGAGGCTTACCCGCCCCTTACGGCAGCGTTTTTTCTCGCGGGGGCAACACAAGGCAGGAAGAAAAATCAGTTCAAGGCGGCAGCCGGTCCGAAGAATTCATGGTGCGTCTGCTGTTCCGGCACGCCCAGCTCGCGCAAGTATTGCTTGACGGCCCGCATGAATGGCTGCGGCCCCAGGAAATAGGCATCGACGTCACGCGAGGCCGGCAGCCAGTTTTTCAGCTGCTCTTTATTCAGCAGGCCGACGGCGTCCGGTGCATCGTGTTCACCACCATGTTCCGCATAGCAGTAATAGCGCTGCAGCTGCGGGTGCTGCGCGGCCAGCTCGTCGATCTGCGCGCGGAACGCATGCACGCCGTGGTTGCGCGCCGCATGGATGAAATGCACGGGACGCTTGCCGCGCAGGGCCGCCGTCAGCATGGCCAGGGTCGGCGTGATGCCCACGCCGCCGCTGATCAGCACCAGCGGCTTGTCGCTGTCTTTCAGCACGAAGTCGCCCGATGGCGGCGTCAGCTGCACAGTGTCGCCCGCCTGCACGTGGTCGTGGAAATGGTTCGACACCTTGCCGCCCGCTTCGCGCTTGACGCTGATGCGGTAGGTCTGGCCATTGCTGGCGGCCGACAGCGAGTATTGGCGGCGCATGGGCACGCCATCGACGGTGGCCAGCACGCCGATATACTGGCCTGGCGCGAAGTCGAGCACGGGCCGGCCATCAACGGGCGCCAGCAGGAAGGATGTGATCTCGCCGCTTTCCACTGTCTTGCTGCGCACGGTAAAGTCGCGCGCGCCGCTCCAGCCGCCCGGTGCGGCCGCCTGCGCCTTGTAAATGCGCCCTTCTTCGCCGGCCAGGATGTCGGCCAGTTGTCCGTAGGCCGCGCCCCAGGCGTCGATGACGGCGTCGCTGGCGACCTCTGCGCCCAGCACTTCGCGGATCGCCTGCAGCAGGCTGGCACCGACCAGCGGATAGTGCTCGGCGCGAATTTGCAGGGCCACGTGCTTGTTGACGATGGTCGACACGAGGTCGCCCAACGCATCCAGTTTATCGATATGTTTGGCATACATCAGCACGCCATTGGCCAGTGCGCGCTGCTGGTCGCCGCTGTGCTGGTGCGCCTGGTTAAAGTACGGCAGCACTTCCGGATGGTCGCGGAACAGATTCTTGTAGAAGTGGCGCGTCAGCGCTTCGCCGCCCTGCTCGAGGATGGGGACGGTGGCCGTGATGATGGCGCGTTGTTCTTGGGTCAGCATGTAAAACTCCTGTGTGGATATGGGTAAGCGGTCTCAGGCCAGCGTCTCTACAGCTGGATATAACTCATGGTCTTCGCGGCGCATGCGCTGGAACAGCGCGTGCAGCACGGTATTGGCTTCGCTGCGGAAGGCTTCCGGTTCGGCTTCCAGGCGCACGGGCGTATTCCAGCGGCCGGCGAAATCAAGGTAGGCGCCGGCGATGCCGTGCATCTCGTTTTCGTACTGGCGCCCCAGCTGGGCCACTTTGGCCACGCCGGACGCTTGCGCGGCCGGATACAGGTAGCGCTGCTCGACGGCCAGGTGCAGCTTGATCAAGCCGCTCATAGCGATGATCTGTTCGGCAATGGCCTGCGCCTGCGCGGCCACACCGCCGCGCGCCAGCTGGCGCAAGTCGTCGATGGCGGCCAGGATGGCCAGATGCTGCTGTTTGAATTTGTCGATATTCATGGCGTTTTTCTCTTGTTGAGTGTAGCAAGTGTAGCGGAATTGGCATAAACATGCAAATTACATGCATCTTTAAAGCTTCAACGTTTCCTGGAGGAATGTAAATCGACATGTGCCACTATGTGCGGCACAGAACACAAGCTTCCGCGATGCCTGCCTATAATTTGCTCATCACAGCGCGGGCCCGTTTGCGGCCGTGCCGCACCCTCCACTCAAGCCAAGGATGAGCATGAAAAACAAAACGGGCACGGGCCAGGCGCAGCAACTGGCCGGCATCATCAACGAACACCACACGGAACTGCTGGATGGCTGGATGGCCGGCCTGATCGCCCGCCTCGTGCGGCGCGACAAGATCGCGGAAAACGAGCTGCGCCAGCAGGCATCGCAATTGCTGCCGCTGCTGGCGGGCGCGCTGGAAAGCGGCGACTCGTTCGACATCGAAGGCGGCGCCTGGGACGATACGCGCCAGCTGATCGCGGAAATATCGCAGTCGCGCGTGCGCCAGGGCTATTCGCCGATCGACACGGCCAGCTTCATGTTCGCCCTCAAGGAACCGCTGTTCGGCTACCTGCGCAAGGCGATCACGGCGCAGCCGGAGCAGCTGGGCGACGCCATCGTCAGCACCAGCAAATTGTTCGACGAGCTGGGCCTGCTGACCATCGCCATCTACCAGAAGGCGCGCGAACAGGTGATTCTGCGCCAGCAGCAGGAATTGCTGGAACTGTCCACGCCCGTGGTGCAGCTGTGGCAAAACGTGCTGGCCCTGCCCCTGATCGGCACCCTCGACAGTGCGCGCACGCAGGTGGTGATGGAAAGCCTGCTGCAAAAGATCGTCGATACGGGCGCCCTGATCGCCATCATCGACATCACGGGCGTGCCGACAGTCGACACCCTGGTGGCGCAGCACCTGCTGAAAACCATCGCCGCCGCGCGCCTGATGGGCGCCGACTGCATCATCAGCGGCATCCGCCCGCAGATCGCGCAAACCATCGTGCACCTGGGCGTCAACCTGGAAGACGTGATGACCAAGGCCACCCTGGCCGACGCCTTCGTCGTGGCCCTGAAACGCACGGGCTCCAGCATCAGCTACCAGCAGCAAGCACACTGAGGAGCCTATGGAAAGAATCCCCATTTTACGCATGGGCCGTCTGCTGCTGGTGACGATACAGGTGGACATGCACGACCGCCTGGCGATGACCTTGCAGGACGACCTGACCACCCGCATCGTGACGGACCGTGCCACGGGCGTGCTGATCGACATTTCCGCGCTCGACATCGTCGACTCCTTCATCGGCCGCATGATCAGCAACACGGCGGCGATGGCGAAAATCCTCGACGCGCGCACCGTCGTCGTCGGCATGCAGCCAGCCGTCGCCATCACCCTGGTGGAACTGGGGCTGACCCTGGAAGGCGTGAGCACGGCGCTCAACGTGGAGCTGGGCATCAAGATGCTGGAACGGGGCGGCGCATGCGCATGACGGGGGCGCCATGCTAGGCGCGCAGGCACAGGAGCGGACGCAGGCGGGAGGGCCGCAGACGCAGCAGATCCTGCCCCTGCACAGCGACGAAGACGTCGTGCGGCTGCGCAAGCAGGTGCGCGACAGCATGGTCGCCATGGGGTTTGGCCTGATCGAACAGACCAAGATCATCACGGCGGCCAGCGAGCTGGCGCGCAACACCCTGCGCTACGGCGGCGGCGGCGAAGCGCGCATCGCGCGCGTCTGCGATGGCGCGCGGCAGGGACTGGAACTGCGCTTTGTCGATGCGGGACCGGGCATCGACGATATTCCCCTGGCGCTGACCGATGGCTACACCAGCGGCGGCGGACTGGGACTGGGGCTGGGTGGCGCCAAGCGCCTGGCCGACGCATTTCACATCGACACGGCGCCCGGCGCGGGCACCACCGTCACCATCGCGAAATGGAAGCTGTTTTGAACCACCAGGAACCACAGCCTGACATTCTCAGGCAAAGAAGTTTTTCCATCGGCGAACCGAGCGAGATCGCTGCGGCCCGCCGCGCCGGCAACGAACTGGCGCGTCGCATCGGCTTCGACGACGTGCGCACGGGCCAGCTGGCCATCATCATCAGCGAAGCGGCGACCAACATCGTCAAGCACGCGCAGCGCGGCGAAATTCTGCTGCGCAAGGTGCTGCGAGGCGGCACCAGCGGCATTGAAATGCTGGCCATCGACAACGGCCCCGGCATGGCCAATGTGCGCCAGCACATGGCCGATGGCCATTCCACCACGGGCACCTACGGCGTGGGGCTGGGCGCGATACGCCGCCTGGGCCAGGAATTCGACCTGTACACGGCGCCCGGCAAGGGCACGGTGCTGATGGTGGTGGTCTGGGGGCAGCACGCCAGCAGCGCCATTCCCGCCCATCCGAACTGGCGCATCGGCGCCGTGTGCCTGCCGCTGGCGTCGGAGCAGGTGTGCGGCGACGCCTGGAACGTCGTCTGCGAAGGCCATGAACTGAGCCTGATGGTGGCCGATGGCCTGGGCCACGGCCCGCTGGCGGCGCGCGCCTCGGAACGCGCCAGCGCCCTGCTGGAAACCGACACGCCCGGCTTGCCGCCCCTGCCCGCCCCCTTCATCGAACTGGCCCACGGCGCCCTGCGCACGACGCGCGGCGCGGCCATGGCCGTGGCGCATATCGACAGCGCACGCCGCGAATTGCGCTATGCGGGCGTGGGCAATATCGCCGCCTGCGCCTTCGATGCGCAGCAGCGCCGGCACCTGCTGTCGCATAACGGCATCGTCGGCAGCAACCTGCGCAAGGTGCAGGAGTTCTGCTATCCATGGCAGCTGGGTGCAACCTTGATCATGCACTCGGACGGCTTGCACACGCGCTGGGACCTGGAACAGTATCCGGGCCTGGCGCAATGCCACCCCAGCCTCGTCGCCGCCGTGCTGTACCGCGATTTTGCGCGCGGGCGCGACGACGTCACGGTGGTGGTGCTGCGCGAACATGAGGAATGCCAGGCCGTCACCGCGGAAAGGAGCGAAACAGCATGACGCAACGCATATTGACGGCCCATATCGGCAGCGAACTCGATGTGGTGGGCGCACGCCAGCGCGCGCGGCAGATCGCGGCCCTGTGCGGTTTCGGCGTGCAGGACCAGGTGCGCATCGCCACGGCCGTGTCGGAACTGGCGCGCAACGTCTACAACTACGCCGGCAGCGGCAAGGTGCATTTCGCCATCGATGGCCAGACGGCGCCGCAGGTGCTCAGCATCCGCATCGAAGACCAGGGCCCCGGCATCGCGCAGCTCGACAAGATATTGGCCGGCACCTACCGCTCGCCGACGGGCATGGGCCTGGGCATCCTGGGCGCCCAGCGCCTGATGGACCGCTGCCATATCCACAGCACGCCCGGCGAAGGCACGCAGATCACGCTGCACAAGCTGTTCCCGCGCGACGCGCGCCTGCTCGACGGGAGCATGATCGGCACGCTGTCCGGCAGCCTGCAGGCGCTGCCTTCGGATATCACGCTGTCCGAAGTGCAGCAGCAGAACCGCGAACTATTGACCACCCTGGCCGAACTGAAGACGCGTCAGGACGACCTGCTGCAGCTGACGCGCGAACTGGAAGACACCAACCGCGGCGTGGTGGCGCTGTTCGCGGAACTCGACGAAAAAGCCGACCACCTGCGCCGCGCCGACCAGATGAAATCGCGCTTCCTGTCGAACATGAGCCATGAATTCCGCACCCCGCTCAGCTCCATCCGCGCCCTGTCCAAGCTGCTGCTCGACCGCATCGACGGCGAGCTGTCGGAGGAACA
The DNA here is from genome assembly GCF_019345575.1 of Janthinobacterium sp. NKUCC08_JDC. Taxonomy (NCBI): domain Bacteria; kingdom Pseudomonadati; phylum Pseudomonadota; class Betaproteobacteria; order Burkholderiales; family Oxalobacteraceae; genus Janthinobacterium; species Janthinobacterium sp. NKUCC08_JDC. Next base: position 69,247 of record NZ_JAHKQW010000005.1, read on the forward strand.
GGAAAAGCAGGTGATGTTCATCCTGCAAAGCGCGGTCAGCCTGAGCGACCTGGTGAACGACCTGCTGGACCTGGCCAAGATCGAGGCGGGCAAGGTCGACGTGCACGCCAACAGCTTCCAGGTGGCCGACCTGTTCAGCGCCCTGCGCGGCATGCTGCGCCCGCTGCTGGTGTCCGAGTCGCTCACCCTGACCTTCATCGACCCCGACCCGGCGCTGCACATCCATACGGATGAAGGCAAGCTGTCGCAAATCCTGCGCAACTTCATCTCCAACGCCCTCAAGTTCACCGAGGCCGGCGCCATCGTCGTCAGCGCCACGCCCTTGCCGGAGCAGGACGCCATCCGCTTTTCCGTCTCCGACACGGGCCTGGGCATCGATGCCGAAGACGTGCAGCTGATCTTCGAGGAATTCAGCCAGGTGGAAAACCACATGCAGCGCAAGGTCAAGGGCACGGGCCTGGGCCTGCCCCTGTGCCGCAACCTGGCCACCCTGCTCAATGGCACGGTGTCCGTGGAAAGCACACCGGGCCACGGTTCGCTGTTTTCCGTCGTCCTGCCCACCAGCTACCATGCGCCCGAAGGCAGCCTGCCGCCATGCGCGCCGGCCAACGACAATGGCAACGACCAGCGCGTCGCCGTGCTGGTGGTGGAAGACAATCCGCCCGTGCGCCTGCTGTATGAAAAATTTTTGGCCGGCAGCGAGTTTCGCGTCGTTCCCGCGCGCAGCGTGCGCGAAGCACAGGAGCGCTGGGAACAGCAGCGCCCCGCCGCCGTCATCCTCGACATTATGCTGCACGGCGAAACGGCCTGGCACTGGCTGGCCGAGCTGAAAAACGACCCGCTGCGGCGCCAGGTGCCCGTCATCGTCGCCACCGAGATCGACGACGTGCGCAAGGGCCTGGCCCTGGGCGCCGAGGCCTACTACATCAAGCCGCTGTCGCGCCAGCAATTGCTGGCGACCCTGCGCGCGCTGATCGGCAATACACATCACCGGCAAGAGCCGGCTCCGCCGCAAGGCACAACCACATGGGACAATGCGCATGCTACCGGATAACAACAGCGATGCTCTGATCCTGAACGTCGATGACAGCGACGGCGCACGCTACGCCAAATCGCGCATCCTCAAACGCGCCGGCTTCAAGGTCATCGAAGCGTCGAACGGCGGCGACGCGCTGCTGCGCGCCCGCCAGGACCGCCCCAACCTGATCCTCCTCGACGTCAAGCTGCCCGACATCAACGGCCTGGAAGTGTGCCGCCAGCTGAAGGGCGGCGCCGAGACGAACACCATCCTGGTGCTGCAAACGTCCGCTTCCTGCATCGGCACGGCCGACAAGATCCGCGCCCTTGATGGCGGCGCCGACAATTACCTGGTCGAGCCGATCGAGGCCGATGAACTGATCGCCAACGTCAAGGCGCTGCTGCGCCTGGGACGGGTCGAGCGCGCGCTGCGCGACGTGGACCGCCGCAAGGATGAATTCCTGGCCACCCTGGCGCACGAATTGCGCAATCCGCTGGGCCCCATCCGCACGGCGCTGGCCCTGCTGTGCAAGCTCGACCCCGTCGTGCCGGCCGTGCAGGACAACGCACGCCGCACCATCGGCCGCCACACGGACCACCTGGTGCGTCTGGTGGACGACCTGCTCGACGTGTCGCGCATCTCGCAGGGCAAAATCTCGCTGCAATGGGAAAGCGTGAGCCTGGCCAGCGTCATCCGCAGCGCGCTGGAAACGAGCTCGCACAGCGTCGAAGCGCGCGGCCATGCGCTGGACGTGAACCTGCCCAAGGAAGAACTGTGGGTCTGCGGCGACGCCGTGCGCCTGTCGCAGATCGTCGCCAACCTGCTGCTCAACGCGGCCAAGTTCACGGCGCCGGGCGGGCGCATCGCCATCACCGCCGTGCGCGAAAGCGACAATGTGCGCATCAGCCTGAGCGACAACGGCATCGGCATCGCCGCCGCCAGCATCGACAGCATCTTCGGCCTGTTCGAACAGAGCGGCCACTCGCCCGACCGGGTGCAGGACGGCCTGGGCATCGGCCTGTCGCTGGTGCGCAACCTGGTGACCTTGCACGGCGGCCAGGTCAGCGTGCACAGCCCCGGCGTGGGGCTGGGCAGCACCTTCGAAGTCATCCTGCCGCTCGACGCCAACCTGCCGCAGCCGGCCGCGCCAGCGCCGGAGGCGGCCGCCGGCGGCAGCCAGCGCATCCTCGTCGTCGACGACAACTGCGATGCGGCCGACACCCTGGCCGAATTGCTGGAAATGTATGGCCACACGGTGCGCACGGCCTACACGGGCACGCAAGCGACCGAGCGCACCCTGGAATTCAAGCCCGACATCGTCTTTCTCGACATCGGCCTGCCCGACATGAGCGGCTACGACGTGGCCATCAAAATGCGCCAGCTGCCGATACCGCAGCAATTCCTGCTCGTGGCGCTGACCGGCTATGGCCAAGAACACGACCGGCAGGCAGCCCTGGCGTCGGGTTTCAACGAACACTTCGCCAAGCCCGTCGATTTCGGCAAGCTGGCCATGCTGGGATTGCATATCGCACCATGAGCGGGGGTGGCGGCTGCGTGTTGCCAGGGCGTCCGCTATAATCGGCGGCCGCCTCACCTCTGGAACCATGACATGAAAACCCGCACGCCGCTGCTGCGCATCACCATGATACTGGGCGCCCTGCACGCCATTTTGGGCTGGCTGCTGCTGCCTGCCCTGCCCGTCGGCCTGGCCGGCTGGCTGCTGGGCGGCGCCGTCTTGCTGGCCTCGACCATGCTCATGCCGATGACCATCTTCGCCCGCGCCGTCACCAACGATGGGCGCCTGGCCGACCGCTTGAGCTGGGCCGGCTCGCTGTGCATGGGCTTTTTTTCCTCGCTGTTCGTGCTCACCGTGCTGCGCGAACTCACCCTGCTGATTCCCGCCGCCCGCCAGCACGCGCAGGCGTCCGCCGTGCTTGTCCTGCTCTTGGCACTGCTGGCCACCGCCGTCGGCTACCTCAACGCCCGCAGGGTAGCGCGCGTGCGCGAGGTCGACGTGCCCATCGCCGGCCTGCCGGCCGCCTTGCAGGGCTTGACCATCGTGCAGCTGAGCGACATCCACGTGGGCGCCACCATCAAGCGCGCCTACGTGGAAGCCATTGTCGCGCGCGCCAACGGCCTGCGGGCCGACATCGTCGCCATCACGGGCGACGTGGTCGATGGCACGGTGGCGCAGCTGGGCAGCCATACGGCGCCGCTGGGCGAGCTGCGTGCGCGCCATGGCGTCTTCCTCGTGACGGGCAACCACGAATACTATTCGGGCGCCGCGCCGTGGGTGGCGGAGTTCCGCCGCCTGGGCTTGCGCGTACTGATGAACGAGCACACGGTGCTCGAACACGACGGCGCACGCCTGGCCCTGGCCGGCGTCACCGATTTCAATGCGGCCAGTTTCGACCCTACCCAGAAAAGCGACCCGCAAGCGGCCATCGCCGGCGCCCCCGCCGATATCCCCCGCATCCTGCTGGCGCACCAGCCGCGCAGCGCGCCCGAGGCAGAAGCGGCCGGCTACGACCTGCAATTGTCGGGCCACACGCACGGCGGACAATTCTGGCCCTGGAATCTGTTCGTGCCGCTGCAGCAGCCGTATGTGGCGGGCCTGCACCGGCGCGGCCGATTGTGGATTTATGTGAGCCGCGGCACCGGTTACTGGGGCCCGCCGAAACGCATCGGCGCGCCGGCGGAGATTACGAGACTGAGGCTGGTGGCGGCGTAGAACCTAATCGGCCCAGCTGGCCATCCACGCCGCGAAACGCGCCACCACGGCCGGCGGATTCAATCGTTCCATCGCGCCTTCCACCGCCTCGCTGTCGCTGACCTCAAACAGCAGCACGAAATCGTCACGCTGCGCGCCCGCACCAAAACAGCGTTCGGCATCAAGCTGCGCCAGCGCCGCAATGCAGGCGTCGAACACGCCGCTGCGGAAGGTGTCGAAATCGACGTCGAAGGGCAAGTCGCGGTGCGCCTGCAGCAGCAATCGGTAGGCGCTGTCGAAATACGCGACCCCGTCCTCAAACGCCCATTCCGCCGGATTCCACAGCATCTCTTCGCCGTACTCCGAGGCGGCCAGCGCTTCGCGGCTGTTGGCCGCCGGGCCGATGGTCATGGCGCTGTCGTCGCTGACGAGCGCGAAAGCGTCGATGTGCTGATCAGGATGGGCACGGCGCACGGCAGCGAAAGCACTGCGCGCGGCATCCGCAACCAGTGTTTGCAGCAGCGCGAAATCAAAGACGGCCGGGTCGATGAGCATGGCGCGCGCCAGGGTATGGCCATCGGCGACAGCCGCATCGCAATGGGACAGATAGGCAGCCTGCGCTTCGGCGACGCTCGCATACTGCGTGCGCGTCTCCGCGCCCCAGGTCATGGCCGCGCCGCTGGCCGTCCACACGGTGGTGCCGAACGCGCGCGCTTCCTGGAAGCGGGCCGGCTGGTCATGGTCAAAGGTATAAAACAGGCTGTAATTGCTATGCATGAGAATTTTTCATTGATTAATCGGGCCGTATCTGCGCGGCGAAATCGCGCTGGCGGAACTGTTCCAGCAAAAAATCGACGAACACGCGCGTCTTTGCGGGCAGCAGCTTCTTGCTCGGATAGTACACGGACAGGGGGCCGGAATCGGCATGCCAGCCGGGCAGCAAGCGGACCAGGGCGCCGCTGCGCAAGTGGGCCAGCGCGTGCGGCATGGGCAGCAGCGCCACGCCAACGCCAAGGATGGCCGCCTGCGCCATCGCTTCCGGATCGTCGAAGATGGCGCGCGGCCGGCATTCGGCCACGCCTTCGCCGCCCGCGCCATCGCGCAGTATCCAGCTGCGCAATCGGCCGCTGCCGGCCGAGCGGCGCGCCACGCCGTCGAAGTGCGCCAGGTCCGAAGGGTGCGTCGGCATGGCCTTGCCCCGCATGAAGGCGGGCGACGCCGTGGCGACGATGTGGGCGTGGCCCAGTTCGCGCGCCACCACACCCGGCGTCAATTCGATACCGCCGCCGATGGCCACGTCAAACCCTTCGCCGACCAGGTCCACTTGCCGGTTGTCGAAATGGCAGTCGGGGATGACGCCGGGATAGCGGGCGATGAAGTCGCCCAGCAAGGGCACCACGTAGCTGCGCCCGAACGACGGCGCCATGCTGATTTTCAGTATGCCGGCCGGCTGGCCGCCCTCTTCCGCCACGCCGGCAATCGCTTCGCGCAAGGTGGACAGGGCACCGCCGATCTGCTGCAGGAAGCGCTCGCCCCCTTCCGTCAGGGTCAAACGGCGCGTGCTGCGCTGGAACAGCCGCAACCCCAGGCTCGCTTCCAGCCGCGCCACGTTCTTGCTGACGGCCGCCGGCGTCAGCCCTAGGCGGCGCGCGGCCGCCGAAAAGCTGCCCAGCTCGGCAGACAGCACAAACGATTGCAAGTGATTGAGGGCTTCCATATGCCTATTCTACCCGCTCATTTGATACCAATGGTTGAAAGTGATTGTAGCGATTCATGGCTAGCGCGGCAGGAATGAAAGGCAGATACTGAATTCCTCGACTCCCCACTCAGAAAGCTCATCATGCAAACCCAAGCCACCATCAGCACCTCCCTGCCACTGCAAGACAAGATCGCGTTCGTGACGGGCGGCTCGCGCGGCATCGGCGCCGCCATCGTGCGCCGCCTTGCCAGCCAGGGCGCCAACGTCGTCTTCACCTACCAAAGCTCCGCCGCCGAAGCGCAGGCGCTGGCCGCCAAAGTGGAGGCGGCCGGCGGCAAGGCTCTGGGCGTGCAGGCCGATGCGGCCGACGCCTCCGCCCTGACGGCCGCCATCGCCAAGGTGGCGGCGCAGTTTGGCCGTGTCGACATCCTCGTCAACAATGCGGGCGTGTTCCTGCCTGGCGCCATCGACGATTTTTCGCTGGAAGACTTCGACAAGACCTTGAACGTCAACGTGCGCGCCGTCTTCGTCGCCATCAAGGCGGCCGTGGCGCACATGCCGACGGGCGGGCGCATCATCAATATCGGCAGCACGAATGCGCACCGCATGCCGTTCGGCGGCGCGGCCGCCTACTCCATGAGCAAATCGGCGCTGAGCGGCCTGACGCAAGGCCTGTCGCGCGACCTGGGCCCGCGCGGCATCACAATCAACAATGTGGAACCGGGCCCCGTCGCCACGGACATGAACCCGCCGACGGGCGACTTTGCCGACCTGATGCACGGCCTGATGGCCCTGCCCCGCCACGGCACGGCCGATGAAATCGCCGGCATGGTCGCCTATCTGGCCAGCGCGGAAGCGGCGTTCGTCACGGGCGCCGGGCTGAAGATCGATGGCGGTTTTGCCGCCTGATCGAGTCCGAACATCAGCGAGCGGTGCGCCGCCACGCCCGCCATGGCGCCATCGGCCACCGCAAACGCCACGCTGCCCGCCATGCGGCCCGCGTCACCGCAGCAAAAGACGCCAGGCACGCTGCTGGCCTTTTGCTCGTCGGTGCGCACGAACGGTCCCATGAGCCCCTCTTCCAGCGCGCAGCCCAATTCGCCGGCCAGGGAACTGGCCAGGCGGGTGCGGGTCGCCACGAACAGGCCGGCCATCGCGTGGCGGCTGCCATCGGCCATGACCACGTCTGCCACGCCGTCGATCCGCGCCACGGCCGTACGCACCAGCTTGACGCCGCGCGCCTCGAGTTGCGCCAGCTGCGCCGCATCAGGCTCGAACGCGCCATTCAGGAAAAAAGTGACCGTGCCCCAGTCGGGCAGCATCAAGGCATGGTGCATGGACAGGGGGCCGGTGGCCAGTACGCCGATGGCGCCCTGCTCCAGTTCATAGCCGTGGCAATACGGGCAGTGAAAGACGCTGCCGCCCCAGCGCTCGGCCAGGCCATCGACGGGCGGCAGTTCATCGATCATGCCGGTGGCCAGCACGAGGCGGCGGCCGTGCACGACATGGCCATCCGCCAGGGTCACATCGAAGCCATCGCCATCGCTGCTGGCCGCGGCCTGCACGGCCATGCCGTCCCGCCAGGTGACGGTGGCATACTCCATCAGCTGCGCCTTGCCATCGGCCGCGATGGCGGCCGTGCCGCTGCCGTCCTGGGTCAGGAAACCGTGGGAATGGCTGGCGTAACGGTTGCGGCGCTGGCCGCCGTCGATCACCAGCACGCGGCGGCGGGCGCGCGCCAGTTGCATGGCGGCGGACAGACCCGCGTAGCTGCCGCCAACGATGATAGCATCGAACGGGATGCCAGGCGATTCAGGAATGTGCATGTGGTGCTCCTTTGTGGGTGGCGTATTGTTGGCTGAAACGGTCGGCCAGGTCAGCCAGGGTGACGGCGCCAAAGCGCTGGATCAGCAGCGCCTCGGCTTCATCGAAGGCGCCGGCCAGCGACTGGTTGACAACCTGCTCGACCAGGCAGCCCGGCTGATCGACACGGTTGCCCATGGCGAAGATGGTGGGCGAACCCACGGCCACGTAGATGTCTTGCAGGGTCACCTGGTGCAGGTCGCGGACGATGCGCCAGCCGCCGCCATGGCCCTTGTCCGACGCCACGTAGCCGCGCTCGCGCAAGCCGGCCATCACGCGCCGCACCAGCACGGGGTTCGTATCCAGGTAGCCGGAGAGTTCCTCGGACGTCATCGGGCGCCCCGCATGGGCCATGTGCAGCAGCACATGGAGGATCGATGATAGTTTGCTGTCGCGTCTCATGTAACTAATGATAGTACATAATTCACGCAGATGCAAACCAGTTGCAAAATCCTGCATAAAAAAAGGGGCAGACCTTGTCGGGTCTGACCCCAGCCTTTGCTTCAGGGTGTCTTTTTACGCTGTCGATGTTTCCTTGCGCCGCCGACCCCGCCACCACAGCAGCAAGGCCAGCAGCACCAGCACGCCGACGATGATGCCCGCTCGGGCCAGGCCGATCAGGTTCGACGGTGCGCCGCCGTTGCGCAAGGTCGTCACCTGCTCCGCCGTCACCTTGATGGCGGGATTGCCGTACATCCGCTGCACGTAATTGCCGAGGGTGACGATCTGCTCGTCCGACAGAGTCTGGCGAAACGCGGGCATCAGGTGGCCGGCATGGCTACCCTTGCCGTCCTGGCGCTCCACGCCATCGAGGATGGCCATCACCAGGTTGTTACTGTTGCCGCGGCCCGTCGCCGAGTTGTGGAACAGCGGCGGCAAGCTGCCGTCGAAACTGCCCTCGCCCTTCGCCTGGTGGCAGCTGGCGCACTGCGCATCGTAGAGCTGCGCACCCGACATCGTGTTCAGGTTTTGCGGCAGCGGCACGCCGCGGATGCTGCTCAACTCGTCGCCAGCCTGGCCCCATTGCGTCACCGGTTTCACGTCCGCCTTGTCGCGGATGGCAGGCACGCTCTTGATGTAGTGCGCGATGGCGTTCAAGTCCGCGTCGCTCAGGTGCTTGAGGCTATGGTCGATGGCCTCGGCCATCGGGCCTGCCGCCTGGCCCCGGTGCGCGGCGCGGCCCGTGCGCAGGTAGCCGGCCAGTTCCTGCTGGCTCCAGCCTCCCACGCCGCTGTTGACGTCCGACGTGATGTTCGGCGCATACCAGGTGCCCAGGTCGGCGCCGCCCAGCTCCTTCGACAGCTGCTCGGCCATCAGCGCGTTGCGCGGCGTGTGGCACGTGGTGCAGTGGGCCAGGCCTTGCGCCAGGTAGGCGCCACGGTTCCACTCCATGCTTTTCGACGCATCGGCCACGAACGGTTTTTTATCGAGGAAGAGCAGATTCCAGCCCGCCATCGACAAACGGATATTGAACGGGAATGGCAAGTCCGTCTTTTGCGCCGGCGCCGTGTCCACTGCCGCCACGCCATGCATGAAGTAGGCGTACAGGGCGGCCGTGTCGTCATCCGTCACCTTGGCGTAGGCCGTGTAGGGCATGGCCGGGTACAGATTGGCGCCGTCGGCCCGCACGCCGTGGCGCACGGCGGCGGAAAACTGCGCCAGCGTGTAGTTGCCGATGCCATGCGTTGTCGACGGCGTGATGTTGGTGGCGACGATGGCGCCCAGCGGCGTGGCCAGGGCCAGGCCGCCCGCCATCGGCTTCCCGCCAGGCACGCTGTGGCAGGCGATGCAGTCGCCGGCCGTGGCCAGGTAGCGGCCGCGTTCGATCGCCTGCACGTCCGCGCCCGGCGCTTGCGCCGCCAGCACGGGCAAGGCCAGGGACAGCAAGGCGGCGCCGGCCGCCAGTCTGAAGACCGTCATCATGCCGTGCCTCCCTGTTGTTCGTCGAGGATATGCTTGACGGTGCGCAGCGCCACGGCCAGGCCGTTTTCCGTCGAATTGCAAGTGCCGGACGTGGGCAGCACGCCCGTGCTGCACAGGAACAGGTTGGCATGATCAAACGTGCGGCCCCACTGGTCGCACACGGCCTTGGTCGGATCGGAACCCATCGACAGGGTGCCGCAGATGTGCTGGTTGTTGGCGAACACACCTTCCTTGCTGTGGCGCAGATTGGTGCCGCCCATCAGCTTGGCGATCTGTTCGAAATCCTGCTTCGAACGCTCGTGACCCCGCTTCGTGTACTCGTCGATCGCGTAATGCGCCTGCGGTTTGGGAATGCCCATGGCATCTTTCTCGCTGCTGAGGGCGATGCGGTTTTCCGGGTTCGGCAGCACTTCCAGCACATTCTTCAAGCTCATTTCACGGGCCGAGCGGAAACGCAGCTGCTGTTCGAATGCTTCGCCAAACACACCCTTGCCGATCAATTCCCTGGTGGCGCCATCGACTCTCGAGATGTTCGTGAAGTCCAGGCGGTACGGCGAATGCCGGCTGCGGAAATCGCCATCACGCATGGTGTTGATGGAATTGGGGCTTTGCGGGCCCCGGCCCAGCCACAGGTCTTCATCGGCGTCGAAGGTGATCGAGGTGCTCGGGTGGTCCATCAGGTTGCGGCCCACCATGTCGCTGCTGTTGGCCAGGCCGTTCGGGTATTTGTCCGAAGCGGAAACGAGCAGCAAGCGGGGGCTTTCGATGCCGTTGGCGGCCAGAATAAACGTCTTGGCCGTGACCCGGTGGCTGTTCTTGTCGACGTCGTAGTACAGGGCAGCCGTGATGCGGCCCTGCGCATCGTGTTCCAGCTTGTAGACGTTGGCGTTGCAGACGATCTTGACACCCGCTGCTTCCGCCTGCAGCGCGGCGATGCCGCCATGGTATTGCGCGTCGATGGGGCAGATCGGCTGGCAGCTGTTATTGCCACAGCAGGCCGGGCGGCCATCGTAGCTGACGCTGTTGCGCGCCACCGTGTTGCCCACCACCTTGAACGACGGGTCGAGGCGCTCGCGGATACGGCGCATGGCGTACGGTTCCGTCACGGAGTCCATTGGGAATGGCTGCTTGCGCGGCGAACCCGTATTGTCGGCACCCGAGACGCCCATGATCTCTTCCGCTTCCTGGTAAAACGGTTCCAGGTCTTCATAGCTGATCGGCCAGTCGACACCCACGCCATACAGGGTATGGATGCGGAAGTCGTTCGGCACGTTGCGCCACGCCTGCGCGGCCCAATGCCACGAAGTGCCGCCGAACTGGCGGATGTATTCGGCCGGATACGGATACGGACCGGCCTGCACCAGGTAGCCGTTGTCCTTCGGCTGGTAGATCGGGTGCGGCGCCGTGGCCACCGACGGATACGGCGACATCCAGTCGCTGCGGCGCGTCGTGTTGCGGAAACGGGCGACGATTTCACCGCGCGACACGCGCGGGCCCGCTTCCAGGATCAGCACCGAGGCGCCCGCCAGCGCCAGCTTGCGCGCGGCCAGGGAGCCGATGATGCCGGAGCCGATCACGAGGTAATCGGCGGAGAGTTCTTCAGCCATGATGGCTCCTTAAATTGGTTTTCTGGCCCAGCTGCCGTAGGCGCCGTAGGAATACGTGGGAGGTTTGAGCACGTCGGCGACGACGGCCGCGTTCAAGGCCTGCTCGTAGGCGACGCAGACGGCCGCCTCACCCGTGCCGACGATGCCCAGGTACCAGGCGCTTGCGATCTGGCGCGGCAAGGCAGCCAGCGGCGACTGGGCCGGGTCCAGTGCGTCGAGCGCTTCCTGCAGGCCGGCCGCCTGCAAACCCTGCGCATTGATCAGCGCCAGCAGCGCGCGCACCTTCGCGGGGAACGCGGCGTCCTGCTCCACCAGCGCGTCATACAGGCGTGTGGCCAGCACGGGGTCGAGCACCTGGCGCCCGACCAGCATGGCCGACACGCCGAGGAAAGCGCCCTGCTCCGCATTGGCGACCGGTTCGGCCAGCGCCCAGGGAATCAGCGCCGCGGCCGAAGCCGACAGCAGGCCGGCCAGCACCATGCGGCGACCGGGATTCAGGGGGCCGCGGCCCTCCTTATTATGTGTAGCGTCCAATTGAAGCTCCCGTGAGTTCAGCAACCGTTCAGAAAGAATGCTTGAGACCGACCATGACCACCGTCTGCCCGCCGTTCGACGACGGCGTGCCGTTTTGCGAATCGCCGACCGAGGCGACGGCGTTGACGATGCCGCCGTCCTGGCCCAGGGTCTGGCCGCGCGCCAGCTGGCGCGCTTCGATCAGATAGATCGCCGTGCGCTTCGACAGCGCGTAATTCTGCTCGAACGACAACTGGCGGTAGCGCGCGCGGTCGGCGATGCCGTTGGCGTGGCTGGCGAAGGTATCGCTGTAGCCGGCGGACAGGAACCACTGCGGCGTCAGCTGGTAGCTCGAGATCAGGCCGGCCGTGTTGAAGATGGCCGTGTCGCGGAAGGCCGAGCGGCTGCCCGCCTGGTATTGCACGTTGCTGGCATTGGCGCCCACCATCCACTTGCCCATGGTGTAGCGCGCGCTGGCGGCGATGAATGTTATGCTTTCGGCCGAGGCGTAGCCTTGGTTGAGGGCGGAGATACCGAAGCTGCCCGATGCGTTGTCGCTCCAGCCGGCGCCATTCTGTCCATTTTTCAGTTTCAGGTAGCCGAGCGCGAATTCGGCTGGCGACGTGCTGTACTTGACGGCGGCGCTGAAGCTGCTGCCCACGGCATTGCCGTCGGCTGCCTCGCCAAAGCCGTATTGCGCGCTGGCTTGCAGGCCGCGCCAGGCTGGCATGCTGTAGGTGACGGAATTGCTGATGCGCACGGTTGTATCGAGGCCGTCGATATCGCCCGGGTGGGCGCCGGTGGCGCCCGTCAAGACATTGCTCGATGCCAGGGAACCCACGAGCAGGTAGTACGGCGTGTACTGGCGGCCCGCCGTCACCGTGCCGTAGGCTGCCGATTGCAAGCCCACATAGGCCTGGCGGTTGAACAGCGAGCTGGCCGAACTTTGCGCGCCTGTATCGCTTTCAAAGCCGTTTTCAAGCAGGAACAGCGCCTTCAGGTCGCCGCCCAGGTCTTCCACGCCCTGGAAACCGATCTTGCTGGCGGACAAGCTGCCGCTGCGCATATAGGTAGTCGACTTGCCGCCCTGGTTGCTCGCGTACGCGGTGGCCGCGTCGACCACGCCGTAGATGGTGACATTGCTTTGGGCGCAAACGTTTGCGCCGACGAGCGTGGAGACGGCCAGCGCCGCAGCGCGCATGCATGGTGTGTTCATTTTTTTCCTGACTTTCCTGTTTTATCTGGCGAAATACGGGCGTGGCGCCGCGTTGCAGTCCCCTCCCGCGAGAGGAGCGTCCGCTGTACTTCTTGATTTGGATCAAGTGAAGTAAATTATACGCTTATTTACTCACATGTAAGTGATTGACTGTAGGGATTAGTCTTATAGCAAATCCGGCAGGCGTGCGGGCGCACGCCCCGCAGCACGGGGAAATCACGGGGAAAGGCATGGGAAAAGCAGCGGCGGCGCATGCTGAAAAACACGCGCCCGATGAATAGCCAGGCAGGCAGAAAAACGGGAGAGGCTGGGAAAATCAGCGCAGGATGGCGGGCGCCACCGGCAGGGTTTCGAGAGCAATAAACGCTTCCAGAGCGCGGCGCATGTCTTCGAACACTTGCTTGCCGTAAGCCGCTTCCAGATGCGCATATTGCAGGTCGATCAGCTTCCCCATCTGCATCAGCAGGCTGGCGCCCGCCTCCGACAGGTGCACCTTGCGGCGGCGCTGGTCGCCTTCGAACTTGCTGCGCCCGATCAGGCCGATCTCTTCCATGCGCGCCAGGATGCCGCTCATGCTGGGGCTCGAAATCTGGCAGATCTCGCACAGCTCGCGCGGCTCCAGGGTCGGGCTTTCATTCAGCGCGCGCATGATGCGCCACTGCTGCTCCGTCACGCCGAAGTGATTGAGGATGGGGCGGAAATGCTGGAGCAGGCTGTCGCGGGCCTTCAGCAGCAGTTGCGGCATATTCGGATAACGGATCGGTAGCTGCAAGTGGAACTCCTGGGTGGGCCAGCACAATGAGCGTCATTATACGGCTGGCCCGGGGACAATAGCGGCAAAATTCCCCTTCCCTGCCGCTCCCGTGCCATGGCGTCAGCTTTTGGCCTTTCTCTGCTCGGGGATGAAGTGTTCGCGCACGGCCTTGGCCAGCAGCTCCGGTGGCAGCAAGCCCTGCCCCAGCAGGAAGTTGTTGAACGCCAGACGGTCGAATTTCTCGCCCAGCGCCAGCTCCGTTTCCGCGCGCAGCTGCAGGATGCGCGTATAGCCATAGAAATAGCTGCCCGCCTGGCCCGGCATGTTGAAGGTGTAGCGGTCCAGCTCCTGGCGCGCCATCGGTTTCGACAGCATCACTTCATCCGTCAGGATGCGCCCCGCTTCCTCGCGCGTGACCTGCCCCAGGTTCAGCATCGGGTCGAGCATGGCGCGCGCCGCGCGCAGCATGCGGAATTGCAGCGCGATGAACTGGCCTTCGGCTGGCTCGTACGGAATCATCTCCGCTTCCGCGTACAGCGCCCAGCCTTCCACGTTGACGCTGTTGAACGCGTACAGGCTGCGCGCCTGCGATACGCCGCGCTCCACCATGGCGCTGAACTGCAGCTCGTGACCTGGGCGGCCTTCGTGCGCGCTCAGGGTCCAGGCGGCGCCCGCGAAATTGAAATCGTCATACGCTTCGCCCTTGCCGCTGGCGGCCGGATTGCTGACGGGGAGGACGAACTGGCCGTGCTCGCCCGTATTGCCGATCAGCGGAGGCGGACGCATATGCGGCGCCGGCTGGGCCGCCGATTCGGCGGCGGACGCCAGGCGCATGGTCATGGCGCGCGCAGGAATATCGACCACGCGCTGCCGGGCGATGCGCTGTTCCAGCTGCGTATTGACACCCTTGTAGTGCGCTTCGAGCTGCTCGTTGGGGATGGAATCGGCCTTCAGCGCGCGCATCACCTGGCGGTAGTCCGTGCCGTCGACGCCCTTCAAGGCCAGCTTGGCCGCCACCACGGGCGCCAGCGCCTGCATGGCGGCGCGCGTTTCCAGGTAAGCCACCTGCGCCCGTTCGACCAGCGCGCGCGGCTCGATGTCGATGCCCACCTGTTTCAGGCGGAATGCATACAGCTCGGGCGCCATGCGGAAATCCGTGCGCGACAGGGGCAGCACCACTTGCTTTTCCCATGCCGCATACTCGTTCAGCTGCTGCTCCATGGCCGCCAGTGCGCTTTCTGCCCCCGTGATCTTCATGTCGGCAAACAGCTTGCGGATGCCGGCGATATACGTCGGCACGTTTTCCAGCGACTGTTCCACCTGCAGGCGCACGGGGCCCGCCAGGCCAGGCTGGCCGATCTTTTCCGTGAAGCGCGCCTTGGCCTGCGCCGTGATCGGCGTGCTGCCCGGGAACTGGCCCACGTAGCGTTGCAGGCGTTCGAGCGCCTTGGCCCGGCGCGCTGCCGGGCGCTGCTCCTGCAGCAGGCTTTGCATGCTGCCAAAGACCATTTGCGGCACATCGACCCACGGCAGGGTGTATTTGGCTTCCAGCTGCGTGCCCATGATTTCCTGGTCGACGGCGCCGATCAGGATTTCCAGGTCCTGGCGTATGCGCTCGTCGCGTTCCAGTTCCAGCTTTTGCTGCAATTGCGCGCGCGCCTTCTGCATGGCCGCCACGTGGCGCTCGGTGATGTTCGGCCCCAGGTCGGCAGCCAGGCCGTCGTACTGGGCCAAGCCCGTGTCGGAGGCGTCTTCGGGCGAAAACTGCGCCTGCGCCGCCAGCACGATGGCCGCGTTGCGGTTGCTCGCTTCAACCCAGGCCGATGAAGCGCCGACAGTTGCAGGGGCGGCGGCCATGGCGGGCATGGTAAACGCGATGGAGAGTGCGACTACCAGCACGGTCTTGCACAATTGCGGAGTGACGGACATCGGGGGATTCCTTCCTGAGGTGAGCGATGAGCGAAGCGGCGAGTATCGGCCAGCCCCGGGTAACTGTCAATTCACCCCGTTCAGCGCGGGCAGGTTCCATGGCGTGACGATCTGGATGGCGGACAAGGGCGGCACCTGCGCCAGGGCCGGCAGCGCGCCCTGCGCCCGCAGTATCTCTTGGCAGGCGCGGCGCATGTCCTGGCCCAGGTCATGGTGCAGCACGGCCTGGATGGCGCCCGACTTGAGCAGCGCCACGTTGTCCGTATCGAGGTCGTGGCCGATGAAGACCTGGCACGGCCGGCCCGCCTGCGCGAATGCCTGCACGATAGCGGCATTGCCGCCGCCGATCGAATACACGGCGGCGATGCCTGGATGCGTAGCCAGTGCTTCACGCACCAGCGCCCCCGTGGCGCCATCGATGCCGTGGCCTTCGCTCACTTCGACGATGGATAAATGGCGGTGCCGTTCGCGCAGCGCGCGGCGAAAGCCGATCTCGCGCTCTTCCTCGCCATGAAAACGGTTGCTGCTCAGGGTGACCAGCACTTGCTGTTTCCTGGGCCGCTGGCCCGCGCCCAACCACTGGCCGATCAGGCAGGCGGCCGTCTCGCCCGCCGCGCGGTTATCCATGCCCACGTAGCCGCGGCGCGCGGAGGATGGCAAGTCCGTCACCAGGGTCACCACGGGAATGCTGGCCGCCGCCAGCCGGTCCACCGCCTCGGCCACCGACGGCAAGTCCGGCGCTTTCAGCAGCACGCCGTGGCTGCCGTTCTTGCGGATGCGTTCCAGCTGGTCGACGATGCCGTCCACTTCCAGGGTTTCATGCAGGTGAAAGCGCGAGCGCAGCACGGCCGGATGCAGGGACGGCAGTTCCGCTTCCAGCGCGGCGCGCACGGCATCCGTAAAACGGCGCGGCGCCACCATCAGCATGTCGAGCATGAACTTCCTGCCGGCCAGGCCCACCTGCGTGCTTTGCCGCGCCAGTTCATCGAGCGCCTGCATCACGCGGCGCACGGTATTGGCGTGCACGCCCCCACGCTGCTTGATCACGCGGTCAACGGTCGCCACGCTGACGCCGGCCTGCAGCGCCACGACCTTGACGGGAAACGGATGCGCCATGCCATGTCCATTCCATTGATGGTTTTTTGATGGATTTTCTGATGAAAAATGCCGATTTTCATCCCTATACTGATTCTACAACGTAAAACTCAGGAGACACCGCATGACCACCCAAGACGCCGCGCCGCCCGCCCCCTTCTGGCTGTCGCAGCAAGATTGCCGGATCGATGATTTCATCCGCACCGTCAGCCAATGCACGGCGCTGGTCGACTATCCGCACGCCGTTGCGGTGGAAGACAATATCCTCGTCTACGATTGCGACAGGGTGCGTGCGCTGGCCACCAGTACCGCGTCGCTGCGCGCGCTGCAGGCAGAATGGGGCAAGGCGCTGATGGATGGCCCCGGCGTCATCGTGTTCCAGCGCGCCGTCGACGACACGGCGACCCTGGAACAGGTCAGCGGCGTCTTTCGCGCGCTGATCGCCGAACAGCATGCGAGCGGCCGGGCGGGCGGCGACCATTTCGCCAAACCGGGCGCGAACGACCGCATCTGGAACGCCCAGCAAAAACTGTGTCTGCGCGCGCCCGAAGCGTTCGCGCGCTATTACGCCAATCCCGTGTTTGCGTGGATAGCGGAGGCGTGGCTGGGACCCGCCTACCAGATGACGGCACAAGTCAACGTCGTCAACCCGGGCGGCGCCGCCCAGGCGCCGCACCGCGACTATCACCTGGGCTTCCAGAGCGCCGCCAGTTGCGCCGCCTATCCCGCTCCCGTGCACCAGATGTCGGCCTTATTGACCTTGCAGGGTGCCGTCGCCCACTGCGACATGCCGGTCGAATCCGGTCCCACCCTGTACCTGCCGTATTCGCAGCGCTACCAGGCCGGTTTCCTCGCCTGGCAGCAACCGCCCTTCCGCGATTATTTCGCCCGGCATTGCGTGCAGCTGCCGCTGTCCCAAGGCGACGCCGTCTTCTTCAACCCCGCCCTGTTCCATGCGGCGGGCCATAACCGTTCGCCCGACATCCGCCGCATGGCGAATCTGCTGCAAGTGTCGTCGCCGTTCGGGCGCGCGATGGAAGCGCTGGACCGCCGCGCCATGAGCGCCGCGCTGTATCCGGTACTGCAGGCGCTGCGCGACCAGGGCGCCCTGTCCGACGACGGCATCGGCCACGCGATTGCCGCCTGCGCCGAAGGCTATGCCTTCCCCAGCAACCTCGATCGCGACCAGCCCATAGACGGCATGGCGCCTCCCACGCAGCAGCAACTCATGCACGAAGCGCTGGCGCAAGACTGGCCCGCCGCCCGCTTCCTCGACGCCCTGGGCAGCCAGGCCTGGCGCCAGCAAGCCTGAATCCCCTACCGCGACAACCTCGGAGACTCCCTATGCAAGACATCAACATCGGCTTGATCGGCGCTGGCTACATGGGCAAGGCGCACACCATCGCCTACAAGGCCGTGCGCAGCATTTTTCACACGGCCTTGAACCCCGTATGCGAATGCATCAGCACCAGCAGCGCGGAAGGCGCCGCCCGCAGCGCGCAGGAACTGGGTTGGAACCGCTCCACGGGCGACTGGCGCGCGCTGGTGGGAGATCCCGCCATCGACGCCATCATCGTCGCCACGCCGCCGGCCACGCACAAGGACATCGTGCTGGCCGCGCTGGCTCTGGGCAAACCCGTGTTTTGCGAAAAACCGCTGGGCATGACGGCCGCCGAATCCCTGCTGCTGGCGCAGGCGGCCGAAGCGGCGGGCGTGGCCAACATGGTCGGCTACAACTACATCCGCACGCCGGCCAGCCAGCTGGCGCGGCAGATCATCGAATCGGGCGAAATCGGCGAGATCATCCACGTCGCCGCCGAACATGTGGAAGACTATCTGCACGACCCGCGCGCGCCTGCCTCGTGGCGCACGCGCGAAGCGACGGCAACGCGGGCCGGCGCGCTGGCCGACGTGGGCTCGCACCTGCTCAACCTGGCCCTGCGCCTGGGCGGCCCCGTCGACTCGCTCGTGGCGGACATGAATACCGTGCACGCGCAGCGGCAAGGGCCCACTGGCATGGAAGCGGTGGAGAATGACGACCAGGGAAATGTGATGCTGCGCTTTGCCAGCGGCGCGCTGGGCGCCCTGACCTTCAGCCGCGTGGCGGCCGGGCGCAAGATGGGTTACACCTACCGCATCACGGGGACGAAAGGCGCGCTCGCCTTCGACCAGGAAAACCAGAACGAATTATGGCTGTACGACGCCGGCCGCCCCGCGCAGCGCCAGGGTTTCCAGCGCCTGCTGATGGGCCCCGTCCACCCCGACTACCTGGCGTTCAGCCAGGGCGCCGGGCACGGCACCGGCTACAACGAGCAGATCGTCATCGAAGCGCGCGACTTTCTGCAGGCGATCGCCGGCGGCCAGCCGGTCTGGCCCACCTTCCGCGACGGCTACGAGGTGGACCGGCTGATAGCCGCCGCGCTGCGCTCCGCCAAAGAGCGCAGCTGGATTTCCCTGCGTTGAACGGCGTTTAGTAGGCCAGGCCGTAACCGAACTTGTACAGCGGACGGGCCGTGTCATACGGCACGTCCGATTTCTGCACTTGCACTTCGGCCATCGACGATGGCAGTTCGAACGGCAGCTTGCCTTGCGGCTTGGCCTTGCCCGTCAGGACATCGAACAGCGCGCCGTCGCTCACGCCAAAGTTGGCGACGATGGCGCTGGCCTTGTCCTGCACGTTGCCGAGGATGGCCGGGCGGTCCAGGTACACGGTAACCACCGTCTTCGGCGCGTATTTGGCCGCGTTCTTGATCGCCTCGTAGTCGGCGTCGCCATCGACATAGTTCAAGCGTCCTTCGTGCTGCATGCTGCCGAAGATGTAGTTC
The DNA here is from genome assembly GCF_019345575.1 of Janthinobacterium sp. NKUCC08_JDC. Lineage (NCBI taxonomy): Bacteria > Pseudomonadati > Pseudomonadota > Betaproteobacteria > Burkholderiales > Oxalobacteraceae > Janthinobacterium > Janthinobacterium sp. NKUCC08_JDC. The sequence continues at coordinate 88,399 of NZ_JAHKQW010000005.1, forward strand.
GGGTGCAGGGTTTCATACGGCGCGGCCACGCGCAGCAGGGCCACGTCCGCTTCCTGCGGCGTGGCGACCACCGTGTAGCCATATTGCCTGGCCACGGCCGCATCGATGCCGTACAGGTAAACCTTCTTGACGGTAGCCGCCAGAGGCAAGACCTTGTCCTTGTTTTCCAGCAAGACCAGCGAGCGGCGCTGCGCGTCCAGGCCAGCCTCGATGAAGTCCGCCTTGCCCACCGTGGTGGCCGCCTTGGCCGCATCGACGAACGGATGCTCGAACAGGCCCTGCTTGAATTTCTGGATCAGGATACGCCGCGCCGACGCGTTGATGCGCGCTTCCGTCAGTTGGCCGCGCTGCACGGCTTGCGTCAGGTATGGCGCTTCCGTCACGCCGCCAAACTGGTCCATCCCCGCCGTCACGGCTTTCACATAACGCTCGGCCTTGGTGGCGTCTTCCATGCCCCACGGCGTGCCAAAGCCCATGAAGGAAGGCGCGACGCCAGGCGCCGTGCCGTTGCGGCAGTTGGCGTCGCAGTCGGACGTGATGCCCCAGTCGGACAGGATCACGCCTTCGAAGCCGTACTTGCCGCGCAGCAGATCCGTCAGCATGGTCTTGCTGAAGCCGGCCGCCACCTGTTCCAGGGTGATGCCGTCGATCGTGATATTGCCGTCCGGCAGAGCGTAGGTGGGCATAACGGAAGCCGCCTTGGCCGTGAAGGCGCCTTCGAACGGTTTCACGTGGTAGGCGAAGTTGTTGCCCGGGTAAGTCATGTAGCGGCCATAGTAATTGTGGCCGTCGTAACCCTCTTTCGTGGCGCCGTAGCCGACCCAGTGCTTGACGACGGCCACCACGCTGCCGTCATGCAAGCCCGTGTTCCCATCCTGGAAGCCTTCGATATAGTGCTGCACCATGCGCTTGGCCAGGTCCGCGTCTTCGCCAAAGGTGCCGTTGATGCGCGACCAGCGCGGCTCGGTGGCCAGATCGGCCTGCGGCGACAGGGCCTGCGTGATGCCGACGGCCAGGTATTCCTGGCGCGCGATGTCGCCGAAGCGGCGTACCAGCGCATCGTCGCCGATGGCGGCCAGGCCCAGGGTTTCAGGCCATTGCGAAAAACCCTTGGTGCCGGCGCTGGCGCCCACCGTGTACTGGAAATGGTGGCGCGGGTCCGTGCTGATGGAAACAGGGATGCCGTGGCGCGACGTTTCGCTCAGCGCTTGCACCTTGTTGTACTGGGCCGCCATATTGGCCGAGTCGCCCGCCATGCGCGTGATGAAGGTGTTGACGTACTGCTTGACGATCAGGTCCTGCAGGGCTGTCAAATCGTACGCGCCGCCCTGGCCGATGCCGGTGGGGTCGGCCACGGTGGGCGCCGTGCCGTGCATCATCAGGCCCGCTTTTTCATCGAGGCTCATGCGCGACAGCAGATCGTCGGCGCGCACCTCGGCCGGCAGGCGCCAGTCTTCGTATCGATCGATCTTGCCGTTGCGGTTCATGTCCTTGAAGGCATAGCCGTCGACCTGGATCTGGCTGTAGGTGGTGGCGCCGAACACGGGCTGCTTGTATTCCACGCTGCCGTTATTGCCGCAGGCGGCCAGGGCAAGCGTGGCGACGCAGCCGGCGACCATGCGGGCCATCGGTTTCAAAGTGCAATTCATCATTATCTCCAAGACTGTTTTTGTAGGTATCAAGGCGCGGCAGCAAGGCCGGCCGAAAACAATATAGCGTGAGAATGCGTGAGTTTCTTGACCGCGCAGCACGCGTTTTATACCCGCGAGAACAATTTTTGGTTAGATGGCACAACAACCAACAATCTCCTACAAAGTGCTAATATTTGTGAAAAATTACTACAACAAGCAGGATAAGCAGGAGACAGCCTTGCACAAACCCGACACGCGCACGGTTTCGAACCGGATCGCGCAGCAATGCGCGCGCGCCATGCAGGCCGATGGCCACGACCCCGCCGAGTTTTTTCAGCGCACGGGCATCACGCCGGCGCAGCTGGACGAACCGGGCGGCCGCATCAACGCCGAGCGGCACCGCCGCATGACGGCCTATGCCCAGCAACTGCCGCAGCACCGCGGCTTGCTCGACCTCGACGTGACGCACTGGTTCGCGCATTACTCGGGCATCGCCCATGTTTGCTTCAACCGCCCCACCCTGCGCAGCGCGCTGCACGAGCTACTGCACTTACGGGGATTGATCGGCGAATTCGATTTCATGCTGATGAGCGAAAATGGCACGCGCATCGAGATCGAATACCTGTCCGAGTTCTGCCCGTCGGGCGGCGCCATGCAGGCGCTGGCCAATTTCCGCATGCTGTCGCTGGTGGCGCGCGCCTACGACGATGGCGCGCCCACCGCCTTCCGTGCCGGCTTCCAGGGCAAGGCGCCATGGTTCGCGCCGGCCATTTCCGAGTGCTTCGGCGCCGCCGCCACCTTTGGCCAGGCGCGCAATACATTGACGTTCGACGCACCGGCGCTGGACCGGCCCTTCGCCCAGTTCAACGCCATGCTGGCGCCGCACGCGCTGCGGCACGCGCAGGGGCAATTGCAGCAGCTGCAGGGAGCGCAGCTGTTTTCGGCCCGCGTGGAGCAAGCCATCATCGATCTGCTGGGCCGGCAAGGCGCGGGCGACGCCGATAGCGCCTCGCTGCTACCGGCCCTGTGCGACGGCCTGGCGATGAACCGCTGGACCCTGCAGCGCCAGTTGCAGCAGGAGCAGACCTCGTTCCGCGCACTGGAACTGCGCGCCAAGAGCCGCGAATCGCGCCGTTTGCTGCGCGAAACAAGCCTGAGCGTGGCGGAAATCGGCGACCGCCTGGGCTTTTCCTCGCAAAGCGCGTTCACCCGCTTCTTCAAAAACCAGTTCGAACTGCCGCCAGCGCGCTACCGGCAGGATGCCACAGGCGCCTAGACGTTCAGTTGCCGGTTCATGGCGACGATGTCGTCATGGCTGGCATGCGCGCCCAGCTTGGCGAACTGCGCCGGCATCCGGTCGCGTATCGCGGCCGCCTTGCCGGGAACCGCCGCGGCAAGCGCCCTGGCCATGGCGGGCGCCTCAAGGTCGCAGCAGTAGGCGGGGGTACAGGGCTGTTGGCGCCAGGACTGCGCCAGGGTGCCGCCATCGACCGCGTCAAATCCGGCCTGCTCCACCAAGGTCATCGCCGCCTGCATGGCCATCGGGTCATCTCCGGCGACGGCAATGGCGAGGCGGCCCGGCGTGCCTGCGGGCTGGCCCAACGCGGCCAGCGTATGCGCGAGCACATTGTTGAAGGCCTTGACCACCGGACGCCCCAGCTGGGCTGACACCCAGACGCTTTCGGCCATGCCCGCATCGATCTGCGCAATCGCCGCGTCACGCATGCCAGGGTAATAATTACTGGTGTCGATCACGGTGACCTGCGGCGGCACGCCGTCGAACAGGCCGGCAGGCAGGCTGGCCATGGCCGGCAGCGGTATGGCCAGCACCACCACGTCCACGCCATCGACGGCGCCATGCACATCGGCCGGCACAGCGCCGATGTCGTCGGCCACGCTTTGCACGCCTTTGACGCCGCCGGAATTGGCTATCTTCACCTCATGGCCGGCGGACAGCAGCTTGCGCGCCAGGGTTGCGCCGATATTTCCCGTTCCAATAATTCCTATCTTCATGTTCATGAGCTCCGTGTCGTTGATCGTCCAATCTGCTGTGATTTTAGGAGCCTTATGCAATAATGGGAAGTACCCACCAAAAAGTAAGTAACCCACATATCATGACAGAACAACGGGAATGGAATTGTGGCGATCCGCAAAATCGCCGAGACTGGGCCGACGCCACCACCGAGACCTTGCGCGTACTCGAAGGCAAATGGAAGATCATCATCCTGTGCCAGCTGTTTGCGGCCAAGGCGCCTTTGCGCTTTTCCGACCTGGAGCGCCTGATCGAGGAAGTCAACCAGAAAATGCTGATCCAGCAGCTCAAGCAGCTAGAAAAGGACGGTATCGTCGTGCGCAAGGTCTATGCGCAGGTACCGCCCAGGGTGGAATATGCATTGAGCGAGATCGGCCATGCGCTGGGACCGTCGATGCAGGCGCTGATCGAGTGGGCCGAACTGCGGCGCGCACGCCTGGCGCACGCCGCTGCCGATCCTGCCGCGCCAGATTAAACCTGCGGCGCAGCCCTTGCCTGCGGCCGTATCCGGAACCAGATCGCATACATGGCGGGCAAGAACACCAAAGTCAGCACCGTGCCGGCAAACGTGCCGCCGATCAGGGTATAGGCCAAGGTACCCCAGAATACCGAATGGGTCAGCGGGATAAACGCCAGAATGGCCGCCAGCGCCGTGAGGATCACGGGACGCGCGCGCTGCACGGTCGCTTCCACCACGGCGTCGAACGGCGCCAGGCCGGCCGCCTCGTTCTGGTGGATCTGGCCGATCAGGATCAGGGTATTGCGCATCAAAATGCCCGACAGCGCGATCAGGCCGACCAGCGCATTGATGCCGAACGGCTGCTGGAATAGCAGCAAGGTAGGCACCACGCCGATCAGGCCCAATGGGCTGGTCAGGAACACCATCACCATCGCCGAGATCGAACGCACCTGCAGGATGATCATCAGCAAGGTCAATGCCAGCATGATGGGGAACAGCGGCAGCATGGCTTGCGTGGCCTTGGCCGATTCCTCGATGGAGCCGGCCTGCTCGATGCGGTAGCCGGCCGGCAGCTTGTCGATGACCGTTTGCAGCTGTGCCGTGATGGCGCCCGAGACGTCGGGCGGCTGCATGCCGTCAGCGATGTCGCCGCGTACGGTAATCGTCGGCTGGCGGTCGCGCCGGCGCATCACTGGTTCTTCCGAGCGCACCTCGACGCTGCCCACCTGCGACAGCGCGATGCGTTCGCCATTCGCGCCGGCCAGGGTCAGGTCGGCGATGCGCGCCGGATCGAGCCGCACGTCGCCGGCCGCGCGCGCCACCACCTGCACCGTGCGGATATCTTCGCGCACGGCCGTGACAGGCACGCCGCTGAGCAGGAACTGCAGCTGCTGCGCCACCGCAGCCGACGTCAAGCCCATCGCCTGCAAGCGCTCCTGCTGCAGGCTGAAATGCAGGGTAGGCGTGCGCGTGCCCCAGTCCGTGTTCACGGTACGCATCAATGGGCTGGCCTGCATCACGGCTTGCACCTGGCCGGCGATGCCGCGCAACACCTCAGGATCGGGGCCGCTGACCCGGTAGGTGACGGGGAAAGGCGAGTAAGGGCCGAACACCAGTTGCGTGACGCGCACCCTGGCCTCGGGCGCCAGCCCGGCGGCCACCGCCACACGCAAGCGCTGCTTCAGGGCGTCGCGCGCCTGCTGGCTGTCGGTGCGCACGACGATCTTGGCAAACGACGGGTCGGGCAATTCCGGTCCCATCGCCAGGTAAAAGCGCGGCGCGCCCTGGCCCACATAGGCCGTGACGATCTTCGCCTCGCTCTGGCGCGCCAGCCACGCTTCCACCTTGGCCGCCGCGCCGCTGGTCTGCCCGATCGCGCTGCCGTAGGGCAGCTGCACTTCGATCAGCACTTCAGGGCGGTCCGAGATGGGAAAAAACTGCTTCTTGACGATGGCCATGCCCAGCACGGCCAGCAAGAACAAGCCGATCACGGTGCAGAACACCAGCCATTTGCGGGCGATCACGCGCCCCAGCAGCCGGCGAAAACGGTGGTAGCGCGGCGTGTCGTACAGCGCATCATGGCCGCCGGCGACGTGTTTGAGTTCAGGCAGCAGCTTCACGCCCAGGTAGGGAGTGAACACCACCGCCACCACCCACGAGGCGATCAGGGCGATGCCGACGATCCAGAACATATTGCTCGTGTATTCACCGGCGCTGGAACGGGCAAAGCCGTTCGGCATGAAGCCCACGGCCGTGACCAGGGTGCCGGCCAGCATGGGCGCGGCCGTGTGGCTCCAGGCATAGGCGGAGGCGGCGATGCGGCTGTAGCCCTCTTCCATCTTCACGACCATCATTTCGATGGCGATGATCGCGTCATCCACCAGCAGGCCCAGGCCCAGGATCAATGAACCCAAGGTGATGCGGTCGAAGTTCTTGCCCGTCGCCGCCATCACGATGAACACCACGGCCAACGTCAATGGCACGGCGGCGGCCACCACGATGCCGACCCGCCAGCCCATGCTGATAAAGCACACCAGCATCACCACCAGCAATGCGGCGAGGAACTTGAGCATGAATTCGTCGACGGCCGCGCCGATATTGACGGCCTGGTCGGTAACCTTGACCAGGCTCATGCCCAGCGGCATGGCGGCGCCGATGGCCGTCACTTCCCCGTCCAGCGCCTTGCCCAGATCCAGCCCGTTCCAGCCGTCGCGCATGACCACGCCCAGCAGCAGCGCCGGCTCGCCGCCATTGCGCACCATGAAACTGGCCGGATCTTCCTGGCCACGGCGCACGGTGGCGATATCGGACAGGGTCAGGGTGCGCCCCTGCGCCGCCACAGGCGTATCGCGGATCTTTTGCAGCGCGTCGAGCGCGCCGTCGAGGCGGATGAATACCTGCGGCCCGCGCGTTTCAACGGAACCGGCCGGCGTCAAGGCATTCTGGCCGTTCAGCGCGGCAAACACGTCCTGCGCCCGCACGCCCAGGGTGGCCAGGCGCTCCTGCGAAAACTCCACGTAGATGCGTTCGGCCTGCTCGCCGATGATATTGACCTTTTTCACCCCCGGCACGTGCAGCAGCCGCTGGCGCAGGGTTTCCGCCTCGCGCACCAGCAGGCGCTGCGGCTCGCCCTTGGCTTTCAGCGCATACAGGGCAAAGGTGACGTCGGCGTATTCGTCATTGATCATGGGGCCGATCACGCCGGCCGGCAAATTGGCCGCCTCGTCGCCGGCCTTCTTGCGCGCCTGGTAAAACTCGGCCTGCACCTGGTCGGGCGGCGTGCCGTCGAGCAGGGTCAGTGTCGTGAAGGCCAGGCCCGGCGTGGTATAGGTCTCGGCCCGTTCGTACCAGCGCAGCTCCTGCAGGCGTTTTTCGATCTTCTCGGCCACCTGGTCCTGCATTTCGCGCGCGCTGGCGCCTGGCCAGGCGGTGACGATGGTCATCACCTTGACCGTGAACGCCGGGTCTTCCGCGCGCCCCAGCTTGAAGAACGACAGCAGACCAGCCAGCGAAATGAGACAGATCAGGAACAGGGTGACGGAACGCTCGCGCACGGCCAGCGCGGACAGGTTGAATCGGGTCGCGCTCATGGACGCGCTCCCGCGGCGGCGGCCACTGGCGCCTGTTCGACCCTGACCTGCTCTCCCTGGTGAAGCAGATGGGCGCCCAGCGCGACGATGCGTTCGCCCGCCTTCAGGCCATCCACGTCGGCGCCATCCTCGTGCAGCCGCAGCAACCTGACGGGCCGCCAGCTGACCTGCGACGGCGCGCCGCCGATCACCCACACGCCCTGCCCCTTGCCCGCGTCATGCAGGGCCGCCAGCGGTACTTGCACGCTGGCGGCGCCAGCTTGCGCGCCGGGCAGGCGCAAGGTGACGGTGGCGCCCAACGGCGCGCTTGACAGCGCCGCGTCGAGCACATAGCGCGCCTCGAAAGTGCGCGTTTGCCGGTCCGCCGTCTGCGACAGCTGGCGCAAGGTGGCCGGCACGCCGGCACCCGGCCTGCCGAACAGGGTAGCCTGGCCCGTGGAGCCGAGCGCGGGACGCAAGGTTTCAGGCAGCTGGATCGCCGCTTCGCGCCGGCCGTCATGGGCCAGGCGCACCACCACCTGCCCGGCCGCGACCACCTGGCCCGGTTCGGCCAGGGTGTCCATCACGACGCCGTCGGCGTCGGCCAGCAGCACCGCGTACTGCAGCGCATTGCGCGCCACCCCGGCCTGGGCTTCGGACGCCTTGAGCTGGGCGGCGGCCGCGTCAGCCGCCGCCTTTACCTGGTCGTAGCTGGATGCCGAGATGGCGCCCGTACCGCGCAAGTCGCGGTAGCGCGCTTCTTCATCCGCCGCCTGACGCGCGCGGGCGCGGTCGGCGATGACTGTTTCGTGGCGCGCTTGCGCCAGCAGTTGCAAGTCGTCGGCGTCGAGGCGCATCAATGGCTGGCCACGGCGCACGGCCTGGCCGGCGTCGACCAGCCGTTCGCGCACCTTGCCGGCCACGCGAAAACCGAGATCGCTCTGCACGCGCGGCGCGACCACGCCCGTGAAGCTGCGCGTGCCCGCCTCGGCGCCCTGCACCGTGACGGCGCGCACCAGCGGCGTGGCCGTGCGCGGATCGGCCTGCGCCTTGTCGGCACAGGCGCTCAACACCAGGGGTAAAGTGGAAATGACAACAGATGAAGCGAGGCGGCGCCAGCGCATAGGAATTCCATGAATGAGTGATCAGAGCCCTCATTCTGGTACTAGTGACCAATTAAGTCAATCGTCACTTATCATTGAAGCGCTTACGGGGACAAACTGCGCAACACCAGACTGGACAGCTGCACCACGGCCGTTTCGCTGCTGTCGACACTGTGTTGCAGCAGCAAGGGATTGACGTAGGGGCGCATCACCAGGTAGATCGCGCTGGCCGTTTCGTCGAGCGGCGTCTTGCGTTCGAAGTCGCCCGTCTTGCGCCCCTGCTGCAAGATATCCTGCAGCAAGGCGCCCATCACCAGCTCGTAGGCCTGCACGGCCGGCCAGCGTTCGGTTGCGGCCGAAGCGGCGATGTCGTACAGCTTGCGGTCCTGAAAAAACAGCCGCAAGCTGGCCTCGACGCTGGCCCTAAACATGCGCCGCAGCTGCTCTGGCGGCCGCCCGGCCGCCGCGACAGCCGCCTTCACCTCGGTCTCGATCTGGCGCAGGCAGTTGCCGCAGATATGCTCGCCGATGGCTTGCTTCGATTCGAAGAACTTGTAGATATAGGCCTTGGAAAAGCCGATCGCCCTGGCCAGGTCGGAGACGGTCGTCTTTTCATAGCCGTAGCGGCTGAAGTAATCGGTGGCGGCGGCAACGATCTGGTCGCGCACGTCGTGGCCGGCGGGGCCGCGTGCTGGGCTGGGTGTGTCGGGTGTGGTGGAATTCATGGCGACAGCTTAACGCGCCGCGCCGGAATGCACAATAAGTGACCAATATGTATTATAGTCACACATTATTCTCATTTGAACAGGAAGACCACCATGCCACTGCCACGCCTGCGCCTCCCCTTTCTGCTGATCGCCGCCGGCCTGGCCGCCACCGGCTGCACCGTCGGCAACGATTACCACCAGCCAGAGCTGCCGCAAGCGGCGCAATACCTGCACCAGGCGGCGCTCGGCGCGCGCCAGGACGCTGACTCTGCCGAACTGCGGCAGTGGTGGACGGCCTTCGGCGACCCGCGCCTGACCCGCCTGGTGACGGTGGCGCTGGCGCAAAACCTCGACCTGGCGCAAGCGCAGGCCAGGGTCAGCCAGGCGCGGGCGGCCATCGGTGCGGCCGACGCCGCGCTGCTGCCGTCGGCCAGCCTTGGCGGCCAGGCGGCGCGCGCCTACCAGTCCGTGCAAACGCCGCTGGGCCAGGTCTTGAACGCCACGCCAGGCTATGAACGCGCCGGCAGCGCGCGCGAATTGAACCTGCAAGCATCGTGGGAACTCGACCTGTTCGGCGGCCTGCGCCGCGAACGCGAAGCGGCGCGCGCCGATTACGCAGCCAGCGAAGCGGGATGGGCCGCCACGCGGCTGGCCGTAGCGGCGCAAACGGCCGACCTGTATCTGACGATCCAGGGGCTGCAGGCGCGGCTCGACCTGGCGCGCCGGCAGGTCGGCACGGACGCGGCGCTGCTGGAACTGGCCACGCTGTTATATGACAAGGGATTGGCGAACGAGCCGGCGCTGCGGCAGGCCGAAGCGTCACTGGCGCAGGCGCGCGCCGTCGTGCCCGGCCTGGACACGGCACGCGAAGTCGCGCTGCATGCGCTCGACGTGATGCTGGGCGCGGCGCCAGGCACTTATGGCGATGACATGGCAGCCGCCGGCGTGATGGCGCGCGCGCCGCGCATCACGGCCGGCGGCTCGCCGGGCGAACTGCTGCGGCACCGGCCCGACCTGATCGCCGCCGAACGGCGCCTGGCCGCCGCCAGCGCGCGCACCGGCGCGGCCGTCGCCGAGTATTACCCGAAACTGAGCCTGGGCGCGCTGTTTGGCAGCGCCGCGGCCGGCGGCGCCCTGTTCGGCAGCGGCTCCGGCCAGGCCGCCGGCATGCTGGGCCTGCGCTGGCGCCTGTTCGATTTCGGCCGCATCGACGCGCAGATCGAAGCTTCCCGTGGCCAGGAATCCGAGCTGCTGGCGGCCTACCGGCTCGCGGCGCTGCACGCCGCCGAAGACGTGGAAAACGCCGGCTCGGCCCTGCTGCGCCACGAAGAACAGGCCAGCTTGCTGGCGCAAGGCGTGCATGCGCTAGAGCGCGCCCGCGCCGCCGCGCTGGCCGCCTACGAGAAAGGTGTGGTCAGCCGCCTTGACGTGCTGCAGGCCGACTCCCGGCTGCTGCGCGCAGCGGACGCGCGCGAACAGGCGCAAACGGCATCGGCGCGCGCTGCCGTCGCCACCTACCGGGCGCTGGGCGGCGGCTGGCAGGCGCCGCAGGCGGGGACGGAGGCGGTGGTAGCCCGGTAAATGCGGATGGCAGCCATTGTTCCACCGCTGTCTGGCGCAGGCGATGGAACAACATTGCCTTTTAAGTAAGTTTTCCGCATACTCGTACGCCCTACCTTTTCATTGCCTTTGAACATGACCATCAGCCTGCGCGCCGTCACGGCCGACAATTTCGACATCATCAGCGAACTGCCCCTGCTGCCCCAGCAGCGCGACTATCTGGCCAGCAACGACTATTCCGTCGCGCAGGCCAGCTTTTACCCCGCCACCATGCATACGCGCGCCGTGTATTGCGCCGAGGAGGTGATCGGTTTCCTCATGTTCGTCTCGCCTGACGACGACGATCCGCCCGGCCACTATCAGATCTGGCGCTTCATGGTCGACCACCGGCGCCAGGGACAAGGCCATGGGAGGGCTGCGCTCGCCCTGGCGCTGGCGGAAATCCGCGCCCGACCGGATGCGCGCAGCATCGAGATTTGCTACAAGCCGGGCAATGCCAACGCTCAAAAATTCTATGCCAGCATGGGCTTCGTGGAAAAAGGCCTGGATGCCGATGGCAACGACATGCTGGCAGTCATCGAACTGGCTTAACTGTCCTGCGCTGCGTTCGCATCGACCCTGGCATCGAACGCCAGCCGCGCCGCATCGATGGCGTCGCGGTGGCCATGCGCCCAGGCGCCCAGCGCGCTGATGGGGACTAATAGCGAGCGGCCCAGGTCCGTCAAGGCGTAGTCGACGCGCGGCGGCACGGTGGGAAACACGGTACGCGTCACCAGGCCATCGCGCTCGAGCCCGCGCAAGGTCAACGTCAGCATGCGCTGGGAAATGCCGCCGATCAGGCGGCGCATCTCGTTGAAGCGCTTGGTGCCGTTGCCCAGCAAGATCACCACCATCACGCTCCATTTGTCGCCCACGCGCGTAAGGATGTCCGTGATCGGGCGGCAGGAAGCGGCCACGCCCGCATGGCCGCCCTCGTCGCGCATGCGCCGTTCCAGCTCCGCCCCTTGCGCGGCGGCGTCGCCAATAGTCACATCCGTGTGCCCCAGTGTGGAAAAAGTGCCTTCTTGTGCGTTCATTTGATAGTCACTATATTTAACTCGGTTACAAAAACATACCACCCGATCATACCACCCAAGAAGGCCCATATGAACATCCTGCATATCGATTCCAGCGTCCTCGGCGAACATTCCATCAGCCGCCAGTTGTCCGCCGCCATCGTGGCCCGCCTGCAAGCGGCCGCGCCTGGCGCCGCGGTCCACTACCGCGACCTGGCTGCGCAACCGTTGCCGCAATTTACGGCCGCGCCCAGCGACGCCGACGGCGCGGCGCTGGCCGGCGCGCTCGAGCAAGTGCTGGCCGCCGACGTCATCGTCATCGGCGCGCCCATGTACAACTTCGCCATCCCCAGCCAGCTCAAGTCGTGGCTCGACGCGCTGGCCGTGCCAGGCAAGACCTTCCAGTATGGTGCCAACGGTCCCGAAGGTTTGCTGGGCAGCAAGCGCGTGATCATCGCCTCGACGCGCGGCGGCTATTACGGCGCCGACACGCCGATGGCCAGCCTGGAACACCAGGAAAGCCATCTGCGCGCCTTCCTCGGTTTCCTCGGCATCACGCAGATCGAGATCGTGCGCGCCGAAGGCGTCAAGGTCAGCGACGCAGCCAGGGCGCAGGCATTGACGGGCGCTTTCGAGCAGATCGGCGCGCTGCAAGCGGCCTGAGCAATGCCAACTGCGCCGCACGCCGTTGCGGCGCAGTCCATGGTGGCCGGCCGGCAAGGAAGCGCCAGATGCGCTAAGCTGCGGAACCCCAACCACAAGGACCACCATGACCCTGATCATCGTCGCCACCATCGATGCCCAAGCGCAACATATCGACGCCGTGCGCGCCGCCCTGGAAGCCGTCGTACCGCCGAGCCGCGCGGAAAGCGCCTGCCTGCGCTACGAACTGCACCTCGACAACAAGATTCCCACGCGCTTCATCATGCTGGAAGAATGGACCGACAAGGCAGGCCACACGGCGCATGAAGCGACGCCGCACTTCAAGACGCTGGTCGCCGCCGTGGGCGACAAGGTCGTCAAGATCGACATCGCGGAATTGAGCAAGCTGAAGTAAGGCCGGCGCGCCGCGCTAGCGCGTGGCCGTATTAGAAAGTTGCCATCTATAATATGGCAACTTTTCTTTATGGCCATCATGACTCCATTTTCCTGCATACGCGGCGCCGCAGCGGCTGCCGCCTTGACGCTCTGCATCAGCGCCTCGGCGCAAGCTCCCCTTCCTCTGACCAAGCTGGTGGGCGAATACAATCTGGCCTCGTCGGCGACCGTGCCGGCCAGCACCTGGGGCTATTCCAAGGGACGCATTTTGGTCAAGCAACTCGATGAGCGGCATCTGATGATCGTCCTGTCCTGCGAGTGGAAACGCGAACCGAAGGCCGTCTGCGGCGATTATTTCTATGCCCAGCAACGCGACGACGGCCTGTATCTGCAGGACATGAACACCTTCGCCATGCGCCTGTACTTCGATCCCGCCACGCGCAAGCTCACCATCATTTCGCGCGGCGCCGACGCGAAACAGAGCGTGCGGCATGACGTATTCGCCACCACCACCGCGCCGCTCACGGACCCCGCCCTCGTGCGGCGCATGAAGCGCGAACTGTCGAATGCCGACAGCAAGGAAAACCGGCGCGTGTTCGGCCCCTACACCAAGTGGGACTACCAGGAAAACCGCATCGAATTCCAGCGCCAGGACTTGACGGCGCCGTGATGGCGCGCCTGGGCGGGTTTCAGACGCGATACGGTCTGGCCCGCAATGGGCCTGGTCGGCCGACGATGGACCTAGCGTTTTTCAATTCCGATCATTTTTGGCGGCGATGGATCTTTTCTGCGCTCGCATACCAATACGCGCAATGCGACAGCTAGCGACACGCCATTTGTGTGCAAGTATTTTGCCGCCACAGCTGTGCCAAGCATTTCCTGGAAGATAATCGCCACATCTATTTTTTGTGCGGTCAATGCGTCGATCCGCCTGGGATGATCAAGCTCCAACTGCACGAGGCCACCGATGTAATTTTTATTTACCATGTAAATTGATGTCAAGTATGGAACAGGCACCGTAACCTCCCGCTTCGGGACTACCGTAGTTCGGCAGCCCCCCTCATTGATCCTTTTCCAGCATCTTGCGTATCTCTGCCCTTACTCTGTGGATACGGCTTCGCACCGTTCCCATCGGGCATCCCATCCTTATTGCAATCTCGTCATAGCGCATACCTTCATCCTCGCGCAACAATAATGCCTTTTTCAAGGGCGCCGGCAAATTGGCGATTAATCGAATAATTTCCATCCCTGTTTCCATTGCACTGCATATCTCTTCCGGATTATCTTCATCAACCAAGTCCAATGCATCAACGACATTATCTTCGCCATCAATCAAATCAACCGAACTTGATTTAACTTCGCCGCCACCAAAATAATGAGACCTTATACAGCGCATGGCCATTGAATATAACTTCGGATAAAACATCGAATGCCCACAACCTCTTTTAAACCATAGAAAAACATTGAAAAATATAAGCTAAACCATGTCATCAATATCTTCCTCGCGAGGAATGGACTGACTTACCAAATTTCTTATGCGGATACGATATCTGATATACAGCGCATGAAATGCCGATGCAGTATTCACACAATTAATTTCTAATGAGAAATTTTCATTTCCATCGGACATGCATCACTCACTGTAGCCCAAGTTGATCTCATATCCTAGCAGCAAGAATATATCCTCAAGCTAACACCCAAAAGAACATTGATTTATATCAATACATGCAATACAAGATATTTAATATTATAAAAAAATAAATCTATATTCCATCAAGAAATAATTAACCAGGAAATGTTTTTTATGCACGTAAAAATAACACTGTTCCAGACTCAATTAAATCTATTGAGGTAATTAATGTTTCCTTATAGAAATTTTCTATTGATAGCTTATTGACGTGTTCGCCTTCGTGCGCAAGGATAAATGTTTATGTAGTAATATTAAAAAAAATATTCAAAGCATTTTGGGTGAGCATTCCTGATGAGTAAAAAAACAAGCACTTCATACGTCATCGAGTTTACGCAGCGAACGACGCGGGTATTGAGGTCGCTCAATGTGGAGTCTGGACGAATGAAGATTGACATCAAAGATACGGCGATGCCGTTCGACACCCGAATAGTCGATGCCTGGATCAGCATCGAAGACGGCATCCTGTGGCTGGAGCATGAAACGGGAGATGAGTATACGGTGAGAATCAGGCTTGCCACGGTGCTGCGCTGGTCGCGTCAACCCAAATGGTAGCCAGGCTGCCGGCGCCACGCGGCAGTTTTTGCCACCTTCTCTGCTACAGTTTCTTCATGCCACCCTGCTGAAAGCGGGGTCGGGCGCAATACCCTCCGAGCAGGTCGCGGGCCATATTGCCTGGCGTTACAGGGAATCGAGCCTGGCCAGCATCGTGGCAGCCTGCTGCCGGAAAGCCGCGATTGTCGCCTCGTCCATTTTCTCCAGCTGGCGATACGCCATGCCTATGCGGGGATTGCGCTCCAATGTGTCCGCGTTGCGATGGAAAAAATCCCAGTACAGGGCATTGAAGGGACAGGCGCGCTCGCCGATGCGCGCCTTTTTATCGTAATGGCAGCCTTTGCAATAGTCGCTCATGCGGTCGATATACGCGGCGCTCGAGACATACGGCTTGGTGGCCAGCAGCCCGCCATCGGCGAACTGGCTCATGCCGGCGGTGTTGGGCAGTTCCACCCATTCGAAGGCATCGATATAAATGCCCAGGTACCAGCCATGCACCTTGGCCGGATCGAGGCCGGCCAGCAGCGAGAAATTGCCGATCACCATCAGGCGCTGGATGTGATGCGCGTGCGCCTGTTCCAGCGACTGGGTAATCGCCCGCGACAGGCAATGCATCTTCGTCTTGCCATCCCAGAACCATGACGGCAGCGGGCGCGCATGACCAAAGAAATTCTTCTCGGCATACCCTGGCATCTGGGCCCAATACACACCGCGCACATATTCGCGCCAGCCCAGGATCTGGCGTATAAAGCCCTCAACCGCAGCCAAGGGGGCATGGCCGGCGTGATAAGCCGCTTGCGCCCTGGCGACGACTTCGCGCGGATTAAGCATTTTCACGTTCAGCGCGAACGACAGCAGGGAATGAAACAAGCGCCACGCCTTGACGCTCATCGCATCCTGGAAGTCGCCAAAATGCGGCAAGGCCCGCTCGATGAAGGCATCGAGCTGCTGCAGCGCCTCATCCCGGTTCAGCGCCCACGCCAGCCGGTCCGCACGCGGCGCGCCGAAGCTTTTCACGCCGGCCGCGACGATGCTTTCCCATAACCGAGAATGGTCATGCACGGTGCGCGGGTCTTGCGGCTCGGCGGGCGTGCCGCGCCAGGGCTTGCGGTTATCGTGATCGAAGTTCCACTGCCCGCCGACGGGTTTTTTCGCGTCCTCCATCAGCACTTGGTGCGTGCTGCGCATCTGGCGGTAGAAGAACTCCATCAGCCATTGCTTGCGTCCGGCGAAAATATCGGCTGCCTCGTGGCGGGCCGTATAGAAATGGTCGCTGTCGACCATCCGCCATGGAATGCGCGAGCGGCGCCCGGCCTGGTACAACTGCTGGTCGAGGCGCCACTCGTCTGGCGCCTGGTATTCGAAGGCGCAAGCGTCATAGCGAAGAATCAGCGCTTCGATATTCTCCGGTATCGAGCGCGTGCTCGCCACCTCGTCGATGGCGATGTAATGCACCGTGTGGCCGCGCTGGCGCAACTGGCGCGCCAGTTCGCGCATGGCAGCGAAGATCGCCAGGATTTTCTGCGCATGGTGCAGCACATAATCGGTTTCCTGCCGCACTTCCATCAAGACATAAATGGTGGCGTCATCGACTTCGGTGAACCAGCGGTGCTGGGCATTGAGCTGGTCACCGAGTATCAGGCGCAGCGTGGGCTTCGGTGAGGTCATGGTCATTCTTTGCAACGGTTGCATTCGCCATGGCGGCGGCGTTTATCCCTGCGGTGCCGGCACCGGCTGCGGTACGGGAGCTGGCGCGGGCGCAGGAGCAGGAGCAGGCTCCGGCACCGCCTTGCCATGCGATTCCTGCCCGCCATCGCCTTCGGCCGGCATGGCCAGCGGCGCCGGCGGCGCGCCCTCTTGCAGCAAATCTCCGGGCTCTTCCACCGGTTCATCCTGTGGTTCCTCGACCGGTTCCACGTGGCGCAGCGGCGGTGGCGGCTTGCCGCCGGGGAAGATCGCGTCGCGCGACAGTTTTCCTGTGTCGAGCGCCGTCTTGAAGAAGTCGCCCACCACCAGCACGGCGTTGTGGCCGCCCTGGCCCCAGTAATTGCTGCGCATGGTGACGCGCGCGTCGTTGAATCCGACCCAGGCGCCGCCCACCAGTTCCGGGTGCATCAGAATGAACCAGCCGTCCGCATTGTTTTGCGTCGTGCCGCTCTTGCCGGCCACGTCGGAGCGGATGCCGAAACGGCTGCGGATGGCCGTGCCCGTGCCGCGGTCGATCACGCCGCGCATCATGTCCGTCAGCGTGGCGGCCGATTCGGCCTGCATGGCGCGCTTGGGCTTGTCTTCGCCGAAACGGGCGATGACCTTGCCTTCGCGGTCCGTGATATGCGTGACGACAAACGGCAGGCGCGCTTCGCCCTGGGCCGCGATGCTGGCGTAGGCGTTGACCATTTCCAGCAAGGTGACGGGACTGGTGCCCAGCGCCAAGGACGGCACTTTTTCCAGCTTGCTGTCGCGGATACCGAGCGAGCGCGCCAGCTTGATGATCGGCGGCAAGCCGACGTCCTGCATCACTTGCGCCGTGATCGTGTTTTTCGAATACACGAGGCCGTCACGCATGGTCATGTCGCGCCCCGTCGTGCCGCTCATGTCCGTCGGGCGCCATTTCGTGCCGTCGGCCGCCTTGATATCCATCACTTCATCGCGGTAGACGTGTTCAGGACTGAGACCTTTTTCCAGCGCCGCGCCATATACGATGGGTTTGAAGGTGGAACCGGGCTGGCGCGCCGCCTGCGACACGTGGTCGAACTGTTCGCGCGCAAAGTCGCGGCTGCCCACCCAGGCGCGCACGGCGCCCGTGGCCGGGTCCATGGCCGTAAAGCCCGCTTCCAGGCGCGTCTTCGACTTGCGCAGGGCCGCCATGAAGGCGCGGTCGCCCTTCAGCTGCGCCAGCGCCGCTTCCGGCGTGTCGCCAGCCGCCGTCAGCTTGCGGTAGTCGCCCGACTCGCGCACGAAGGCGTCGAGCAAGGCCGGATGCGACTTCCAGAAATAATCGAAGGCCACGCTGCCGCCCTGCATGCCCGCGTACATGCCCGTCGAGGTGGACGAGGGCACGCCGGCGCGGCTCCATTCCACGTCGGCAATCGCCTGCAAGGCATTCGCCTGGCGCTCGACCGCGCGCTCGGCCGCCTGCTGCAAATCGTAATCGAGCGTGGTGTGCACCACGAGGGCGTCCAGTTCCAGGTTGTAATCGTTTTCGTCAGCCCACTCGATCAGCCATTTGCGCACGTAGGCCGTGAAGTGGCTGTCCGATTGCGCCCGCTCGCTCTGGCGCTCGAAATGCAGGCGCAGCGGCCGTTTCACCAGCTGCTTGTAGCGCGCCTCGTCGATGACGTCGTGCTTGCGCATCTGCCCCAGCACCACGTTGCGGCGCTGCAGCGAGCGTTCTGGATTGCCGACAGGATTGTAGTAATTCGTGCCCTTGAGCATACCGACCAGGGTGGCGCTTTCGAGGATATCGAGGCGCGACGCGGGTTTGTCGAAATAGGTGCGGGCCGCCATCTCGATGCCGTAGGTGTTGTACAGGAAAGGCACCGTATTCAAATACGCTTCGAGGATTTCCGTCTTGCTGTAGGTGGCCTCGATTTTCAGGGCCGTGATCAGCTCCTTCAGCTTGCGGTTCAGGTTGCGCGAGCGGCCGATTTCCTCGGGGAACATATTGCGCGCCAACTGCTGCGTGATGGTGGAGCCGCCCTGCGGGTTGCCGCTCGCCGTGTGCAAGATGGCGCCCGCCGTGCGCGTGAAATCGACGCCGTGGTGTTGGTAGAAACGGTGGTCTTCCGTCGAGATCAAGGCGCTGATCACGTTCGGCGAAATCTGTTTTAACGTGACCCGTTCCTGCAAGCCCTGGTCGAAGCGGGCCAGTTCCTTGCCGTCGGCGCTGACCATGGTGCTCGGCGCGGCCGCGCGCGCCTGGCGCAAG
The DNA here is from genome assembly GCF_019345575.1 of Janthinobacterium sp. NKUCC08_JDC. NCBI lineage: Bacteria > Pseudomonadati > Pseudomonadota > Betaproteobacteria > Burkholderiales > Oxalobacteraceae > Janthinobacterium > Janthinobacterium sp. NKUCC08_JDC. The sequence continues at coordinate 107,223 of NZ_JAHKQW010000005.1, forward strand.
TCGTGGATGCTCGGCGTCAGGGGGATCAGCAGCAGCATGTACAAGGTCAGCAGCGCCAGCACGGCCAGGAAAGACCATAGCCCCAGCACCAGCGCGCGCCGCACCGGCGGCAAGGTCATCAAGTGCGCGTGACCACGCCGGTACAAGGCCACCGCCCTCACCCACGCCGCACTTCCCACGCGCAATGCCTGCGCGCGCGTCCATATCCATGCCTGCCTTGCTTTTTCCTGAAACTGCTCCATGCCTGATGCCATGCCTGTAACCTTGTCTGATGCCGGAAAATCCGTTTCAGCAAGTATATAGGGCGGGCAACAAAGCGGGCCGGAATTTACGCCAGGCAAGCATCGAGGCGCACCACAGTGACGCCGACATACGCGCCCACGCAGCGCGCATCATGCGTCGTAAACGGGTTTTCCAGTTGCAGCAAGCCGCAATCGCAGATGACGGGGTCGACCTGGGTCACGACGCCCAGCGCCAGGTAGCGCCAGCCGTCAAGCCGGCGCAGGCCCTGCTCCCGGCCAGGGTTGGCGCGGAAAATGGCGTCCCAGTCGTCCAGCTCGCCGGGCATGGGCCACAGTTCGAGCTGGACTTGCGTGCCGGCGGCCAGCTGCGCACCGCCGAACTCGTCCATCACGTGCAGGCGCTGGCCGCCCACCTCGATGACGGCTTCCAGGTAGTCGCCATCGGAGGCGATGAAGGTGGCGGCAACGATGCTGGCCGTCACTTCTGCGCCTGCTCCAGCAGGGCCGGCAATTCCTTCAGCATCGCTTCGCGCGTGCGCAGGCCTGCCGACTGCTGGCCCTTCTGCTCGTCCTGCACCAGGCGCGCGAACACGATGCTGCGTTCGCCCTTGCTGGCCCAGCCCACGAACCAGCCGTAGCCATGCGCCTCGTCGAAGCTGCCGTCGGCCTTGCGCGGGAAAGCCGCGCCCGTCTTGCCGTGCACTTGCCAGCCGTCCACATCGGCCAGGCGCGTCAGGCGCCGCGTCTGTTCCATGGCCTGTTTGGACACGGGCAACTGATCGTTGACCAGCTTGCGCAGGAAGCCCAGCTGCTCGAGCGGCGAAATCTTCAGCGAGGAGCTGATCCACGAGCGTTCCAGGCTATTGTCCTTGCCCTTGTCGCCCGACACGTCCGCATTGCCATAGCGCAAAGCCTTCGCGTATTTCTGGAAGCGCTCGGCGCCCAGCGCCTGCGTGATCTGCTGCGAATACCAGACGACGGAATACTGCATCCAGCGCGACGGGTCCGTATCCTGGCGCCAGGCCTCGCCGCCCCAGTCCACATAGCCCTGGCGATATGGCAGGCTGGGCTTGTGCTCGTCCTTGAGGAAGCCGGCGTCATAGCCCATCAGGCTGAGCGCGATCTTGAACGTGGATGCGGGCGTGACTCTGTCGAGACAATTACCCTCTTGCAGCAAGACCGTGCCTGTTTTGGCGTCGGCCATGGCCGTGCAGATGGTGGCGGCCTGGGTTTGCGAGGCGGCCAGTACGGCGCCTGTCAGGCCGAGGATGAACTGGAAGAATGCGCGATATTTCATGAGCCTCCGGGGTTGGGGGAGTAGGACAAAGCGAAATTGTACCGGGCAGCACGGCGCGAGGCCAGCGCTGATAACATTGCCTTGACGCTAGCGCCCTGCCGGTGCGCCAGGCTGGTGTTCCCTCTTCAGCCGCTCCTCTTCCAGCTCGTCCATACCGAGCTTTTCCTCGTCGATCAGCGCATGCTCGCGCCGCTCTCGCTCCACTTGCTCTTCCAGGCTGTCTTCGTCAGGCTCCTGCGCGATTTTCTCCGGCATGCTGTCTACCTCCACGGTGGTTGAGTGAAAAGCTCAGGCAAGCTTGCCCGCTTGCGCCACGGCATCGTGCGGATGCAGGCTCTCCATATGCCGTACGGTAACACGCGCCTGCGCACAGTATGGCGCCAGCGCCGCCTGCACGCGGCGGGCCGCGTCTTCCACATACATCAGATTAGCACCATTCAAGCGCGCGAACGCCTGCTCGTCGGCCCGTTTCACGGCCGTCTGCAGCGGCGTCGCCAGCGCCGCCTCCACCAGGTCGATCAGGGGAAACAAGTCCAGCTCCGCCTGCTGCGTCAATGGTACGGTGACCGTCGCCGTGCTGCGCTGGCTGTGCGGCGTGGCCAGGCTCGCGTGTTCCTGCAGCCAGGCGCGCGCGGCCGCGCCATCGATCTCGCCCGCGCCAAACCGCGCCGCAAAGGCATCGGCAAGCAGTTGCCGCGCCAACGCCGCCGAACAGGGGCAGGTCGCCGAGTAGCCGACCTCCACCGTCAGCGACAACGTGAAGCCCTGCGGCGAGCAGCTGGCCTGCAGGCGGACGGGATACGATTTCCAGCCCGCCAGCCCCGCCGTCAGCAGCGCCGGCTGGCGCCGCAGCACGGGAAACGCCAGCGCCAGGCGCGCCTGCGTGCTACCGCAATCGGCGTGGCTGTCCACCATGCGCCGCAACACGGCGGCCAGCGCGCCCGCATCGAGCGGCTGCGCGGCCGCAAACGCATCGAGCAGCAGATACAGGCGTGACATATGGATGCCCTTGACTGTCGGATCGAGCAAATCGACTTGCACATCGGCCCAGGCATGCACTTGCTGCGCCTGCCCGCCCTCTTCCAGCCACAAGGGCAAGGCGATGCCCTGCATGCCCACCCACTCGAGCGGCAAGGGACTGCCCAGATGGGGGCCGGCCGCCACGTCGGGCAAGGGAGAGGAAATTGAATCGCGCTTCATGGTCATGGCTCCATATGCAAACAAGTTGCATATCATGGAGAAAAGCCGCCATATTTGCAAGTATCTTGCATTAAAACGTGAGCATGATTTTTCTTGACTAGCTAACACATGTCAGATAATGTTGACACATGACAGATATCAACACACCACTGACGGGCGAGCGCTTGCTGCTCATGCTGGCGGCGCTCGACAACCCGCACCGGCTGCGCATCATCGCGGCGCTGGCCAGCGGCGGGCGCAATTACATCAGCCAGCTGGCGCGCGACCTGGGCATCAGCCGTCCCCTGCTGCATTTGCACCTGCAAAAGCTGGAACACGCGGGACTGGTCACCAGCCAGCTGGAGCTGTCGCACGACGGCAAGGCCCTCAACTATTTCGAGGCCAGCCCATTTGAATTGCGGCTGACGCCGGCCAGCATCGCCGCGGCGGCATCCTCGCTCACTCCCAACCCGGATCAATCCTGAACTGTAGAGGTCATCATGTCTGAAAATATCTTTTTTGCCGCCTTCTTCTTCCCCTGCACGGCCGCCGTCATCATCTTCGCCCTCAAATACACGTCCGGCATCGTGCAGGCGCGCGCCAGGCTGGCGCAGGACGGCGCCTACCAGGAGCTGGCCAAGTCGATGGCCGCCGCACAGGTGGAAACGGCAGCGTCGCTGGCCGCCTTGAGCGCATCCGTGGCGCAGATCCAGGCGCGCCTGGGCAGCCTGGAAACCATCCTCAAGGAAGTCGAATAAAGCCCTTCATCGCCCCCCCATGACCAGGAGACCGCACCATGAATACCGTATCGACCGCCCGTCTGTATGCGCTGCGCGCCATGTATCTGCTGGTCGTCCTGGGCCTCGGCAGCGTGCTGTGGCCCGGCATCGTCACGCCGCACGCGCCGTGGGAACTGATGCGCGGCACCGTGAACTGCATGCTGGCCGCGTTTTCATTGCTGTGTTTGCTGGGTTTGCGCTATCCGCTGCAGATGCTGCCCGTGTTGCTGTGGGAAGCGCTGTGGAAGACCCTGTGGCTGCTGCTCGTGCCGCTGCCGCAATGGCTGCACGGCGGGGTAGATCCCGCCACCATGCAATATGTGTTTGAAATATCGTTCGTCGTGCTCGTCTACCTGGCCATTCCGTGGCGCTACGTGCATGCCCAGTACGTACGCAAGCCAGGTACGCCATGGCGCCAGCTCAGGCAGCCTTGCGAAACGTCAAATTGATGCGCTGCGCGCCCAGCACCGCGTGTTCGCCTTCCTTCAGCGGTGCCACGCCGTGGAAGCGCAGGCGGTCGGCGCCGCCCCACACCACGACGTCGCCATGCAGCAGGCCGATGCGCGCCGCCTTGTCGGCCCGCTCGGCGCCGCCGAACAGGAAAATAGCGGGTAAGCCAAGCGAGACGGAAACGATGGGCGCGTTGAAATCGCATTCATCGCGGTCCTGGTGCAAGGCCATGCGCGCTCCGGGCGCATAGCGGTTGACCAGGCAGGCGTCGGGAACAAAACCAGGATAGCCGGCGGCCAGCGCCGCCTCTTGCGCCAGGCGCAGGAATACGGGCGGCATGGGAGGCCAAGGCAAACCACTGGCCGGATCGAGGCGCGCATAGCGGTAGCCGCGCCCATCCGTGACCCAGCCCAAGGGGCCGCAATTGCTCATGGCGACCGACATGCGCAAGCCGCCCGGCGTGGCCATGTGGCGCAGGGGCGCGGCCAGCACGATGGCGTCCAGCGCCGGCAGCACTTCGTCCAGATAAGGCAGCGCAAAACCGCGCAGCAGGATGGACGCGGACGAGCCTGGCACCAGCGGCACGGGGCCGGCCGGGATTTGCTCTTCATCGGCGAACAGGGACAGGTTCATGCCGCCTATTTTAGCCGCGCCACACAAAAAGCGCGCGCGGCTGTCCCGTGGTGCGCTACAGTAGCGCTTCCAGCCACTACCGCCCTCTTTCACGATGGATCATTACGCCGATTTGCTGCAAACCCTGGCGCAACAGGAAGAATCCCTGCAATTCGAACGCTTCGACAACGATGCCGCGCTGGCCGTGGGCCTGTGGATCGTCGAAGAAGTGCGCAAGCGGGGCAAAGCCGTCACCGTCAACATCACGCGCAATGGCCAAGTGCTGTTCCACCACGCCATGACGGGCGCCACGGCCGACCAGGCGGACTGGATACGCCGCAAGAACAACACGGTACAGCGCTTTTGCCGCAGCTCCTACTACATGGGTATCTCTTATAAAAGCCGGGGCAGCACCTTTGAAGACGTGAAATACCTCGACGACATCGAGTACGCGGGCCACGGCGGCGCTTTCCCCCTGCTGATACGCGGCGTGGGACTGGTGGGCACGGTGACCGTGTCCGGCCTGGCGCAGGCCGACGACCATGCGCTCGTGGTGGCCGCGCTGCAGGCGCAGCTGGAACGCTAGGTTTCCAGCGCCCGGCGCAAGGCCGCGCGCGCCAGCAACCTTGTGGAATCGAGGGTCGGCAGCGGCGAATTGGCGTCGCTGATGATCAGCGGGATTTCCGTGCAGCCGAGGATGACGGCGTCGCAGCCCTGCTCCCGCAAGCCGCCGATGATGGCCTGGAAGCGCGCCACGCTGCCCGGATTGACCACGCCCGGCACCAGTTCTTCCATGATGATACGGTTGATCTCGCTGCGTTCGTCCTCGCCGGGCCGCACGCAAGCGATGCCGCGCGCGCCCAGCTTGTCCGGATACACGGCGCTGTCGACCAGCCAGCGCGTGCCCGTCAAGCCCACTTTCTGGAAACCACGCGCGGCCGCTTCGCTAGCCACCACGTCCGCGATATGCAGCCACGGCAGCGGCGAACGGGGCGCCATCAGCTCGAACGCCTGGTGGATGGTGTTGTCGGGGCAGATCAGGAACTCCGCGCCGGCCGCGTGCAGCTTGCGCGCCGACGCCAGCATCAGCTCGGCCACGCCGGCCAGGTCGCCCCCGTTCAGGCACTCCACGTAGCGCGCCAGCGGCGGCGTATGCATCGATACTTCCGGGTGTTCATACGCGCCCAGCGCATGCGCGCCCTCTTCGCAGATCGTGCGGTAGCACAGGGCCGCGCCTTCGGCCGAACAGCCGACGATGCCGATATGTTTTGTCATGCTCTTCCTCCTCCTTAAATGCGCTGGCCGCCGTCGATGGGAATTTCCGCGCCCGTGATGTACGAGGCGCGCTCGCTGCACAGGAACTCCACCAAATCCGCCACTTCGGCAGTCGTGCCCAGGCGGCGCAACGGGATTTGCGTGTCGACGATGTGCGAGGTGCCCGGCGACAGGATGGCCGTGTCGATCTCTCCCGGCGCGATGGCGTTCACGCGCACGTTCAGCGGCGCCATGTCGTTGGCCATTTCGCGCGTCAGCGACGCCAGCGCCGCCTTCGAACTGGCGTAGGCGGAACCGGCAAACGGGTGCACGCGGTAGCCGGCGATCGAACACAGGTTCACGACGGAGCCATGCGCGTTCGACAATTCCTGCGCAAAGCCGCGCGTCAGGGCCAGCGGCGCAAAGAAATTCGTGTTGTACATTTCCTGCCACGTCTGCATGTCGGTGGTCAGCGAATTGACGCGCGAGCCACCCGGCCCCTTCGGCGACACGCCCGCATTGTTTACCAGCGCGTGCAATTTGGAGTCGCCCAGCATGGGGCGCAGGGTGTCGACCATCTGCCCGATCTGGCTCAGGTCCGACAAATCCATGCACACATGCGTGTTGTGCTCCTGGCTGCGCGGGCAGCCGCCGGGAATCGGGCTGCGCGAGACGGTGATGACCCGCCAGCCCAGGCTGCGGAAGCGCTCGGCCACCGCATGACCGATGCCGCGGCTGGCACCGGTGACGATGGCGGTTTTCTGTTCAATTTTCTGTTCAGTCTTGTGCTTCATGTTCTTCCTCGTCCTTTTCTTTCTGTGTTGCCCCGGCGTGCATGCGCTCCTGCCGCATCACATACGCGAGCATCTGCGTCCCGCCGTCGAGAATGTCCTGTTCGATGGCGCGCCGCGCGGCCGCGCCGTCGCGCTGGCGCAGCGCGCTGATGATGGCGTGGTGGTGGCCCACCCGCATGTCGGGCGAAAAGCTCGCGTAGCCGGCGGCGATCAGGGGCGCCGTCTGCATCCATAAATGGTCGACGAAGCGTTTCAATGTCGGCATGCCGGCCGCCTGCGCCAGGCCCAGGTGAAACGCCTGGTTGCATTGCAGGGCCGCCGGCAAGTCGTGGCGCGCGATGGCCTCTTCGTTCGCCTGCAGCAGGCGCTCGAGGTCGGCCAGGGTGGCGTCGTCGATGCGTTGCGCCGCCTCGAACGCGCCCAAGCCTTCCAGTTCCAGGCGCAGCGCGCGGATTTCCAGGTAGCGCGCCACGCTGAGCACGGGCACGCGAAAGTCGCGCGGCGAGCGCAGCACCAGCGCCTCTTCCTGCACCAGTTGCAGCATGGCGTCGCGCACGGGCGTCACGCTCGTGCCCAGCTGCAGCGCCAGTTCGCGGATGCGCAGCCGGTCGTTGGGCTGGAAGCGCCCGGCCGCCAGCGCGTCGCGCAGCGTTGCATATACGGACTTGCCCAGATTGACGTGCACCAGGCTGTCCAGGGGATGATTCATAGTGGTTTTTAGATTCAAACAATTATGATGCATCATACATCAAGAGATAAAACAGTGTTTTTGCACGCGTGCGTCGCAGACAGGACGCAGCGCAAGCACGTACAATCAGCCGCCACCGTATCGAAAGGATTGCAATTGAACTGGGATTATCCGCACGCCCACACCCTGCCCGTCACGCCAGAACCTGGCGACATCGACGGCTTGCAGCACACGAACAACGCCGTCTACGTGCGCTGGTGCGAGCATATCGCCTGGCACCACTCGGCCACCCTGGGGCTGGACCTCGACGATTACCGGCGCCTGGACCGGGCCATGGCGATACGCCGCGGCGAATACGACTACCTGCTGCCGACGCGGGCCGGCGAGGCGCTGACCCTGGCCACCTGGCTGTGCGCCAGCGATGGCCGCTCCAGCATGGAACGGTGCTTCCAGCTCGTGCGCGACAGCGACGGCGCCACCGTCGTGCGCGGACGCTGGGACTTGATCTGCATCGAATTGAGCAGCGGCCGCGCGCGCCGCCTGCCGCCCGAGTTTTTGGCCGTGTACGAACCGGCCATCGTCGCGGCCGGCGCGCTGCGCGCAGACGACTAGGCCATTGTTTTGCGCGCCGTTCGGCGAAGATGCGGGCTTTTCTTGCGCCCCCGCAGTGCAACATGCATTTCGCTCCTGCTTTGCCCGTCCATGCTTTAGAATCAGCGACCTCAGCCCCGTAAAAACAGGATAAAACATATGACGGCAGTCGGGAATACCGAACCACAAGAGCTCAAGCGCGGCCTGAAAAGCCGCCACATCCAGCTCATCGCCCTGGGCGGCGCCATCGGCACCGGCCTGTTTCTGGGCATCGCGCAAACCATCAAGATGGCCGGCCCTTCCGTGCTGCTCGGCTATGGCATCGCCGGCGTCATCGCCTTTTTGATCATGCGCCAGCTGGGCGAGATGGTGGTCGACGAACCCGTCGCCGGCTCCTTCAGCTATTTCGCCGACAAATACTGCGGCCACCTGCCCGGCTTTTTGTCTGGCTGGAATTACTGGGTGCTGTATGTGCTCGTCAGCATGGCCGAACTGACGGCCGTCGGCATCTACGTGCAGTACTGGTGGCCCGGCGTGCCGACCTGGGTTTCGGCCCTCATCTTCTTTTGCGCCATCAACGCCATCAGCCTGCTCAATGTGAAGGCCTTCGGCGAGATGGAATTCTGGTTCGCCATCATCAAGGTGGTCGCCATCATCGGCATGATCGTCTTCGGCGCTTACCTGCTCGCTTCCGGCGACGCGGGCCCGCAGGCGTCGGTAGCCAACTTGTGGCAGCACGGCGGCTTCTTCCCGAATGGCTGGCAGGGACTGGTGATGGCCATGGCCGTCATCATGTTCTCGTTCGGCGGCCTGGAACTGGTCGGCATCACGGCGGCCGAGGCGGATGACCCGAGCACGACGATTCCACGCGCCACCAACCAGGCCATCTACCGCATCCTGATTTTCTATATCGGCGCGCTGGGCATTTTGCTGTCGCTGTACCCATGGCAAAACGTCGTCACCGGCGGCAGCCCCTTCGTGCTGATCTTCCATGCGCTCGACAGCAACCTGGTGGCCACGACCCTGAACGTGGTGGTGCTGACGGCCGCCCTGTCCGTGTACAACAGCGGCGTGTACTGCAACACGCGCATGCTGTTCGGCCTGGCCAAGCAAGGCAATGCGCCGCGCGCGCTGCTGCGCCTGAACCGCCGCGGCGTGCCGCTGGCGGCGCTGGGCGTGTCCGCGCTGGCGACGGGCGCCTGCGTGGTGGTCAATTACTTCATGCCGGGCGAAGCGTTCGAGGTGCTGATGGGCCTCGTGGTCTCCGCGCTGATCATCAACTGGGCCATGATCAGCTGGATCCATTTGCGTTTCCGCGCGCAGAAGAAGGCCGAGGGCAAGACGACCCTGTTCCAGAGCCTGGGCTACCCGTTCACCAACTACCTGTGCCTGGTCTTCCTGGCCGGTATCCTCGTGATCATGTATTTGACGCCGGGCCTGCGCATCTCCGTCTACCTGATCCCCGTGTGGCTCGCCGCGCTGGGTATCGGCTACTGGATCAAGCAAAACAAGGCCAAGGCATAGGCTTGCGCAGTATTTTGCAATCGGCAAACAAAAAGCCCGTCTTCGCAGACGGGCTTTTTGCATCAGGCGCTGCCGTTTTTAAGCGGTGGCGGCCACATTCTCTTCCGGCTGCACATCGGCTCGCCAGAGGCCGATGCTCTGGCCCACATACGATTGCAGCAGCACGTCGTCGCTCAAGGTCAGCATCGCCTGCTGGCGCTGCTCCGCCTTTTTCTCGGGAGTCATGCCCAGTTCGCCCGTCTTGTACGGCCCCAGCACAGGCAGTAAATCGCGCAGCACGGAATAGTTACCTGGCGTTGTCTTGTCCGATTCCAGCTTGCCCAGGAAATACTTCATGACATGCTCGGACTGGTTGCCCTCCTGCCGCAAGCTCGCCTTGACCATCTTGCCATCCTTGTAGGCCACCTGCGCGTCGCTGCTGGCCGTATCTTCGATCTGGTGGTAGGTATAGTTCTGCGATTCCGTATTATCCAGCAAGCGCAGCGGCACGCCGGGGACGAGCGTCTCATGGAAACTGGCGCTCAGCTTCGATTGCTGCTGCTGCCTGACCGAACGCTCATCCTGGCTGGCGCCGGCCTGCAGCGTCTTTTGCGACACGTCATAATTGAAGCCATCCTTTTCCGAACTGCGCATGGGATTGCTGAATTTCACGGCCTGCGACACGGAGGCGCTGAAATCGGCCAGCCCCGTCAGGATGGACCTGTCTTCGGCCGCCAGACGCCACTTGCCCGTCTCGGGACTCTCGGTGGCCACCTGCGGCGCGGCGGTATTGCTGTGCAAGGCCGTAAAGCTATCCTTGAGCATGGCCACCAGGCCCGCGTCGCCATGGCCGCGCGACGCCGCCTGGTCGAACTGCTTCGTGTAGCTGCCCAGCGCCTTCGCCTGCTTTTCCTTGCTGCCCAGGGTATTGAGCTGACTGGCATCGACCTTCAGGTCCAGGCTGCCGGCCTCGCCGCTGAAGCTGACCTTGCGCTGCGCGCCATCGGCCTGGAAGTCCAGGGTTTGAATACTTTCCGGCTCGCCGCGCACCTTGACTTCCGCATGCAGTTTCACCGAGGCCAGCTGCTGCTGGTCAAACTGCATCAAGCCTTCCAGCTTGATTTTCGGCGTACTTTGTCCCATGCCGTCGATGGCTTCCTGGAAGCCCTTCGCCAGCTCGCCCAGGGCGCTCGCCTCAGCGTCGCTGAGGTCGCCACTGGTCGTCATGCTCACGGCCAGGCCGTCGCCCTGGCTGTCGAGCGACAGCTTGACTTCCACGCCGCTCTTGGTCGTGATGCTGAGGGAAACCCGGTCTTCGCCATTGCCATGCAGGCTGCCCGGCGCGATACCGGACGCCGCATAGACATTCGGCGTGGCGCTCGGCGGCGGCTGACGCATCGCCTGCGAGAAATTGTAGTTGCCCAATTTGGCCTGTCCCAGCATGGCAGCGCCCAGGCCGCTGAAGCGGCCGCCAAACGCATACGACGAAAAACTTTTCGTCATCGCCTCGCTGACCTTGTCGCGCGTCGCGCTTTCCCACACCATCGGCGGCTTCACGAGCGCGGCCGGTTTGCTGTCGTTCACGCTCTCCGGACTGAGGGCAACGATGGAAGACGGCGTGGATGGGGACGACGGCGATGCCGCCTGCGTGCGGTTCGGCGTGGCGGAGGAAGCCCCTGACGGGGCGCTATTCCAGTTTGACAGTGGAGAAATGGAGGTCATGGCGCTGTAACCTTGCAAGTGGCGAGTAGGGGCATCATAAAAGTTCGATATGGTTAGTTTTTTTGCAATCACCTGGCGCCAGGCAAGCCTTGTGTCACGTTATCTGACGTGGTGGCAAGTACTGCGTGGCAATACTGCTATAACGGCAAGAAACGGCAAAGCATGAGTGTCGGGGAAATGAAACATTTTCATACGGATGACCCAGCCGCCCCGCAACAAGTTGATTCACCGCCGGGAATGTCTCAAAATGTATCGTATGGAACACAAGATTCTGCGCGCGCCGCTGGCCAGCTTTACCGATTTGTTGCTCGACGCCGTGTGCATGGTCGACGTGGACGGGCGCTTCGTCTTCGTCAGCGCCGCCTGCGAACGCATCTTCGGCTACACGCAGCAGGAAATGGTCGGCAAGCAGATGCTCGACCTGGTCGCTCCCGCCGACCGCGCCCGCACCCTGGCCGCCGCGCGCGCCATCATGGATGGCCATGCGCAGACGCATTTCGAAAACCGCTACCTGCGCAAGGATGGCAGCCTGGCGCACATCATGTGGACGGCCCGCTGGTCTGCCGCCGACCAGCTGCGCGTGGCGGTGGCGCGCGACATCACCTTGCTGAAACAGGCGCAGGCGAAGCAAGCCGCGCTGTACGCTATTTCCGAAGCCATGCAGGCAACGCAAGACTTGCCTGCCTTGCTGCACCGTATCCAGCACATCATCGGCGAACACTTGCCCACGCGTAGCCTGACCTTGCTGCTGCATGACGAACACGGCGCCCAGCCTTTGATGACCTGCCATGCCGGCGACAGCGCACCGCAGCCAACGTCTTCGCTGGCCAGCCTGCTGTGCGATGAAGTGCTGCGCAGCGGCCGCCCCCTGCTGCTGCAGGCGGGACAACTGGCCGGCCTGCCGGCTGCGCTGCAAACGGCGGCCGGCGCCCTGTCCTCGTACTGGCTTGCCGTGCCGCTGTATTGCTCCATCGGCAGCATCGGCGCGCTGGCCTTGCAAGGCGGGCAGGACGCCACCATCGGCACGGAGCAAGACCAGGATTTGCTGCAGTTTGTTGCCAAGCAACTTGCCACCGCCATCGAGCGCCGGCAATTGCAGACGCAAATGCAATTCATGGCCATGCACGATGAACTGACCCGCCTGCCGAACCGCCGCCTGTTCCACGACCGCCTGCACACGGCATTCGCGCGCGCGCACCGCAAGGAAGGCCGGCTGTCGCTGCTATTCCTGGACTTGAACAACTTCAAGCGCGTCAACGACGACCACGGCCATGCCTGTGGCGACCTGCTGCTGCAAACGGTGGCGAACCGCCTGCGCGATTGCATGCGCGAAACCGACACCCTGGCCAGGATGGGCGGCGATGAATTCGTCGTGCTTCTGGAAAGCAATGTCACGCCGGCCGATGTCAGCCTGATCGAGCAAAAGATCCACGCGGCCCTGGCCGCGCCGCTACACCTGGGCAACGGACAGCAATTGCAGATCGCCGTCAGCATCGGCGTGGCCCACTATCCGGAAGACGGCGATACCATGCAGCTGCTGCTGCGCCATGCGGACCGGGCCATGTACGCGTCGAAGGTGCTGGCCGCCGCCTCGCGCTAGCGGATGCCGCTCCTGGCGACAGTGCCCCCATGCTATACTTTCCCGCGATGCTGAGACACTTCAAAACATGGCTGATCCTGCTGTTGATCACGGCGGTGCCGCTGCAAGCGGCCGCTGCGGGCGCCACGCGGCTGTGCGCGCCGCTCGCTGCCTCGCCTGCCGCCGCCATGACGGCGGCCTGCCAGCATCACGATGCGCAATCATCCACCGTCCCGGACAGCGCCAGCGCGCCAGAAGACAGCAAGTTCCCTGCCAAGCACCCCGCGTGCGGCGCCTGTTCCGCCTTTTGCCTGGGCGCGCTGATGCCGCCAGGCGTCACCCTGCCTGCCGCCATGCTCAACAGCGCGGAACACGCCGCCGTAGCCAATGCCACCCTGCTGACGGGATTCATTCCCGACGGCTTGCGCCGGCCTCCTAGACCGCTTTCCGCTTAAATTCCAAGCTCGTCCCAAGCAGGCCACTCAGGTGGCCACGATAGACCTACTTCGTCTGAAAGCAACACATGATCAAACATTTATTAGTGCGCGGCGCTTTCGCCGCCATGCTGGGCCTGCCCACGTTCGCCATGGCGGCCCTGCCCGTCATTGAAGTCTACAAGAGCGCCTCGTGCGGCTGCTGTTCCGCATGGATCAAGCACCTGGAAACGAACGGCTTTACGGTGCGCGCGAAAAATGTCGAGATGCCGGCGCAATACCGCAAGCTGGCCGGCATTCCCGACGCGCTCGGTTCCTGCCACACGGGCCTCGTCAACGGCTACGCCATCGAAGGCCATGTACCGGCCAGCGAGATCAAGCAGTTGCTGCGCGAAAAACCCAAGGCGAAAGGCCTGGCCGTGCCGGCAATGCCGATGGGTTCGCCTGGCATGGAAGGTCCGCGCAAGGATGCGTATGACGTCTTGCTGGTCAAGAGCAATGGCAGCACCGAGGTCTACAAGCACTACAAATAGGCACTGAGGAGAAATGAAAAACGCCGCCGGAATCGCTTCCGGCGGCGTTTTTTATGTCAGGCAGCAAAGAACCTGCCGCCTGTCAGGACTGCATCAGATGCTGTCCAATACCGCATTCAGGCTGGCGCTAGGACGCATGACCGCTTCCGTCTTCGCCGGATCTGGCAGGTAGTAGCCGCCGATATCCGTTTCCTTGCCTTGGACTGCTTTCAGCTCGGCAACGATCTTTTCTTCGTTGTCGGCCAGGGCTTTGGCCACTGGCGCAAAATGCGCTGCCAGTTCCGCGTCGTCCTTCTGCGCTGCTAGAGCTTGCGCCCAGTACATGGCCAGGTAGAAATGGCTGCCGCGGTTGTCCAGCTCGCCAGTACGTGGCGATGGCGACTTGTTGTTGTCCAGCAGCTTGCCCGTGGCTTCATCGAGGGTTTTCGCGAGGATTTTGGCCTTCGCATTACCCGTCTTGATGCCCATGTCTTCCAGCGACACGGCCAGGGCCAGGAACTCGCCCAGCGAATCCCAGCGCAGATGGTTTTCTTCCACCAGCTGCTTGACGTGCTTAGGAGCCGAACCGCCGGCGCCCGTTTCGTACATGCCGCCACCGGCCATCAAAGGCACGATCGACAGCATCTTGGCGGACGTGCCCAGTTCCAGGATCGGGAACAGATCGGTCAGGTAGTCGCGCAGGATGTTGCCGGTCACCGAGATGGTGTCCAGGCCGCGGAAGGCGCGTTCCAGGGTGTAGCGCATGGCGCGCGTTTGCGACATGATCTGGATGTCCAGGCCCTTGGTGTCGTGATCCTTCAGGTAAACCTGTACCTTCTTGATGACTTCGTTCTCGTGCGGACGGTAGGAGTCGAGCCAGAACACGGCAGGCATGCCCGAGTTGCGCGCGCGCGTGACGGCCAGCTTGACCCAGTCGCGGATCGGCGCGTCCTTGACCTGGCACATGCGCCAGATATCGCCCTCTTCCACCGTTTGCGTCAGCAGCACTTCGCCCGTTTCCAGGTCGGTGATGTTGGCGATGCCGCCTTCCGGCACTTCAAACGTCTTGTCGTGCGAACCGTACTCTTCCGCTTGCTGCGCCATCAGGCCCACGTTCGGCACGGTGCCCATGGTCTTCGGATCGAAGTTGCCATGCCATTTGCAGAAGCCAATCATTTCCTGGTAGATGCGCGCAAAAGTCGATTCCGGCATGACTGCCTTGACGTCTTTCGGACGGCCATCGGCGCCCCACATCTTGCCGCCGATACGGATCATGGCTGGCATCGACGCGTCGACGATGATGTCGTTCGGCGAATGGAAGTTGGTGATGCCCTTGGCCGAATCGACCATGGCCAGTTCCGGACGGTGCGCGTGGCAGGCGTGCAGGTCCTTGAGGATTTCATCCTTTTGCGACGCTGGCAGCGTGTCGATCTTGTCGTACAGGTTGCTCATGCCATTGTTGACATTCACGCCCAGTTTGTCGAACAGCTCGGCGTGCTTGGCGAACGCGTCCTTGTAGAAGATGCGCACGCAGTGGCCGAAGACGATCGGGTGCGACACCTTCATCATGGTGGCCTTGACGTGCAGCGAGAACATCACGCCCGTCTTGAACGCGTCGTCGATTTCCTTCTCGTAGAACTCCAGCAGCGCTTTCTTGCTCATGAACATGCTGTCGATGATTTCGCCCGCTTGCAGGGAAACCTTCGGTTTCAGCACGATGGTCTTGCCCGAGGCCGTGACCAGTTCCATCTTGACGTCGCGCGCCTTTTCCAGGGTCAGCGATTTTTCGCCATGGTAGAAGTCGCCATGGTGCATGTGCGAGACGTGGGTTTGCGACGATTGGCTCCATTCGCCCATCGAGTGCGGGTGCTTGCGCGCATACTCTTTGACGGCCTTCGGTGCGCGGCGGTCGGAATTGCCTTCACGCAGGACCGGGTTGACGGAGCTGCCGATGCACTTGCCGTAACGGGCCTTCAAGGCTTTTTCTTCTTCCGTCTTCGCATCTTCCGGGTAGTCCGGCAGCTTGTAGCCACGGCCTTGCAATTCGCGCACGCAAGCGATCAGCTGGCCTTGCGAGGCGCTGATGTTCGGCAGCTTGATGATGTTGGTGTCCGGATTCTGGGTCAATTTGCCCAGTTCAGCCAGGGTGTTCGGGACTTTTTGCGCGTCCGTCAGGAATTCGGGAAATTCGGCCAGTACACGTGCCGCCACCGAAATATCGCTGGACACCACGTCCACGCCGGCCGGCGCGGTGAATTTTTTGATGATTGGCAGCAGGGAATACGTCGCGAGCAGCGGCGCCTCGTCAGTCAGCGTGTAGATGATTTTGGATTTTTGTGTTGCCATGTTCATTCCCTTGTATGCGGTGATGCCTGGTGGTTAACTTTCTTCATTCCAAACACAGGACGGTTAGCCTTGCTTTGGACGGCTAGTGTGCCGGCGGTGACGCCGTGCTTGCCCACCACGTATTTTAGACTGTCCTGCCGCTGTTTGTGTATCCGATGGCGTCGAATCTTATATAAGACAGCAAATATCTGAGACAGACGGGAGAATATGGCGGTTTTCCGCAAGGAAATAGATGCAAGCAGGCCCACAGGCCATGTATGCACCAATGGAAACAAATATGTAAACGGAAATATATTCGAGCAAATCCTGTCCCGCTCACTCGTTTTTGACGATGCCGCGCACGTTCGTCAACGCCAGGCAGACATTCAGGACGATCAGGGCCCAGGCCCCGTCATGCCAGCCCCAGCAGACCCACAGCACATTGCTGAACAGGAAAACCCAGAAGCCGGCAAAGCGCCGCGCTGCCGCGCGCGACCCCACGAGCCATGCCGCCAGCAGCGAAGCGGCCATGGCAGGCCATTGCAACAGTTCGATGAAGTCGGACATGGCGCCTCCCGTTTGCGAGCAGCGTAGCAACATTTCCGCGATATCAGCGCACGCTTGGCAGACGGCAACTACATTGATATTTATCAAATTGACAGCCCGATGCCTGGGCTAATGTCGGTGCCATCTTTGATTTGAAACAGAAACTCTGCTGCCAAGACTCAACCATTCCAGACACAACGCCAGTTTTCGCCAGGCTCTTCATTCCCCAGCTGATAACGCTCGCCAAGTGCCGTAACACGCAGCGTCCCATCCCTTGCGTACACGTGCAGGGGCAACTTTTGCTGGCGATTTTGCAGCCTTTTGATTAATGAACGTTAAAAAGGAATTTCGTATGAGCACGTATTCTGACATTTGCATCGTTGGCGCCGGCATAGGCGGCTTGACTTGCGCCAACCGCCTGATCGGCGCCGCCGCCGACAGGAAGCTGCGCATCCGGGTATTCGACCTGAATGCCACCGTGGGCGGCCGCATCCAGTCGCGGAAGATAGATGGCGAGGAAATCGCCGAACTGGGCGCCGCCCGCTATTCGCCGCAGCTGCATCCGCATTTTCAGCAACTGATGCAGGGCAGCGGTCTGCCGCATGCGGTCTACCCGTTCACCGAGGTCATCTCCCACGATAGCGTGCTCGACGAGCTGAAGGCGACGCTGGATGAGCTGAGTCCGAGGCTGACAGAGCATCCTAACCTCTCCTTCTTCGATTTCGTCAGCCATTACCTGGGCGCCGCCAAGGCCAGCCACATCATCAAGGCGACCGGCTATGACGCCTTGCTGCTGCCGATGGTGTCGGCGGCCATGGCCTACGACATCATCAAGAAACACCCGGAAACGCAGCACTTCACGGAAAACGCCACCAACCAGTGGCACTACGCCACCGACGGCTACCACGCGCTGCTGTGCCAGTTGCAGCACCAGGCCCAGGTCGCCGGCGTGGAATTCCAGCTCGAACATCGCTTGCTGTCCGTTGAAAAATCGGGCGCCGACCATGTGCTCGCCTTCGGCCACCATGGCGACACGCAGATGCACCGCACACGTCATCTGGTGATGGCCATCCCGCCGTCCGCCATGCCGCGCCTGAACCTGGATTTCCCGGCCGCATGGAGCCCGTTCCAGTACGACTCGCTGCCCCTGTTCAAGGGTTTCTTCACGTTCGACACGGCCTGGTGGGACGCGCTGGGGCTGACCGACAAGGTGCTCATGGCGGCAAATCCCCTGCGCAAGATCTACTTCAAGAGCGACAAATATGTGCTGTTCTACACCGACAGCAAAAGCGCCACCTACTGGCGCGACAGCCTGGAACTCGGTGAAGACGTGTACCTGGAGCGTGTCCGCAGCCACCTGGAAGAAGTCCTGCCGCTCGATGGCCAGCCGCTGCCGCGGATCAAGGCGCACTTCCACAAGTTCTGGCCGCATGGCGTCGAGTTTTGCGTGGAACCGGAAGCCGAACATCCGGCCGTGCTGCTGCACCGGGACGGCATCATTTCCTGCTCGGATGCCTATACCGCGCATTGCGGCTGGATGGAAGGCAGCCTGATCAGCGCCCAGCACGCCAGCGGCCTTTTGCTGCAACGGTTAGCTCAACTGGACGAGGTCGCGGCCGCCAACGATACCTTCATCACTTCCTCGACCGAGCGCGCATGAGCCTACTTGACTTCCCCCGCCTGCACTTTCGGGGTTTTGCCCGCGCCAATGTGCCGACGGGGAATCGCAATACGCACGGCAACATCGATATCGCCACGAATGCGGTATCGATGGCGGGCGAGGCCGTCGACCTGAGCCGGCCACCGTCCGAATTCCATGCACACCTGAAACAGCTTGCCCCCCGCTTCAATGCAGAGGGCAAGCCCGATCCGGACGGCATCTTCAGCCAGGCGGCAGGCTACAATTTTTGCGGCAACAACCATTTCTCGTGGGAAAACGCGCGGATCACGGGCGTCCAACTTGGCACTGGCGAGGTCGATACGCAGGACGCGCTGGTGGGCGCCAAGCTGGCCCTGTGGGGGCACTACAACGAGTATCTGCGCACGACGTTCAACCGCGCCAGGTGGATCGACAACAATCCATCGCAGCCGGACACCACGCTGATCTACGCCGGCCAGTTTACCTTGAGCGACAAGCTGGCCACGCCGAACACGCCCACCTTGTTCACAGCCGATATCGCGCAGGCGCACTCCGTACGCTGGCTCGGCAGCGGCCATGTCACGGAACGCAGCGGGCATTTCCTGGACGAGGAATTCGGCCGCGCCAGGCTGTTCCAGTTTTCGGTGGCCAAGCACGATCCGCATTTCCTGTTCAATGGGGATCTGCCGCTGCCGGCCAGCATGCAGGCCTTGCGGCAAGCCCTGGTCGACGACGCGGTGCTGGGTCTGACGGTGCAATATGCGCTGTTCAATATGTCGACGCCGCTCAAACCCGATTCGCCCGTGTTCTACGACCTGGCCGGCAGCATCGGCCTGTGGCGGCGCGACGAGCTGGCAAGCTATCCGGCCGGCCGCCTGCTGCAGCCGCGCCAGGCCAGCCTGGGACCGGTGCTGGTGAAAATGCATGCGGACCGCGTCGCGTTCAACATGCCGACCGCCATTCCCTTCACCACGCGCGACCCGCGCGCCGTCTCGGAACAGCATCCCACGCATGCCCTGGGCGACAAGCAGGCGCTCGGCGACCTGCTGCTGCAGGACGGCGCCGGCACCTTGCTGGCGCGGATACCCGAGCAGTTGTACCGCGACTACTGGCGCCATCACGGCATCTTCGACGTGCCGCTGCAGCACGCTGGCGCGGCCACGGGTTCGCTCAGCCTGGGCAGCGCACAGGCGCAGTGGGACGAAACCGACTGGGTACTGCAATCGGACAGCAACCAGCTGTACCTGGAAGCGCCGAACCGCAACAAGCACGAACAATTTCCGCAGACGATCACCGTGCAAAGCCGCTTCCGCGGCGAACTGGCGGCGCCTGCGTCCCTGCCGGCGCAGGCCGAGGACGGCGCGCTGCTGGCCGTGGAGCAGCAACCGTCGCCGCTCGGACATGGCTACACGGCGCTGACCCTGACGGGACGCCAGCCGGGCGCGACCAGGATCGTGCTGGGGGCAGGCAAGGATAAGCAATACCTCGGCGTGCGCGTACTGCCCGACGACTGGGACCTCGACGACGTACCGGCCGAACAGGTCGACTACGCCTTCCTCTACCGGCATGTGATGAGCTATTACGAGCTCGTGTATCCATTCATGTCGGACAAGGTCTTCAGCCTGGCGGACCAGTGCAAGTGCGAAACCTATTCGCGCCTGATGTGGCAGATGTGCGATCCGCGGAACCGCGACAAGAGCTATTACATGCCCAGCACCCGCGAACTGTCGCTGCCAAAGTCGCGCCTGTTCCTGAAATACCTGACGCAGGTCGAGGCAAAGGCCAAGGCGGCGGTGCCGGAAGCGGCGGTGCCGCCTGTCATCGGCAGCAAGGCCGAGCTGATCGAGGAGCTGAAAAAGGCCATCGACCTGGAACTGTCGCTGATGCTGCAGTACCTGTATGCCGCGTATTCGATTCCCAACTATGCGCAGGGGGCGGCGCTGGTGCAGGCAGGCCGCTGGCTGCCGGCCGAGCTGGAACTGGCCTGCGGCGCCGAAGACCGGCGCCGCAACAGCGGCACGCGCGGCGCGCTGCTGGAGATCGCCCATGAAGAAATGATTCACTATTTATTGGTCAACAATGTGCTGATGGCGCTAGGCGAACCGTTTTATAGCGGCACCCCGGTGATGGGCCAGTTGGCGCGCAAGCGTTTCGGCCTGGACACGGAATTTGCGTTCGAGCCATTTTCCGAACACGTGCTGGCCCGTTTCGTGCGTTTCGAATGGCCCGACTACATCCCCACGCCAGGCAAATCCATCGCCACCTTCTATATCGCGATCCGCCAGGCCGTTGCCGACTTGCCCGGCCTGTTCGAAAGCGGCGGCGGCAAGCGCGGCGGCGAACACCATTTGTTCCTGAAAGAACTGACCAACCGCGCCTATCCCGGCTACCAGCTGGAAGTATCGGACCGCGACAGCGCGCTGTTTGCCATCGACTTCGTCACCGAACAGGGGGAAGGCGTGGCCGTCGATTCGCCGCATTTCGCCTCGTCGCACTTCCAGCGGCTGCGCGCCGTGGCCGGCAAGTTTTCAGCCTGCGGCAAACCGTTCGAGCCGGCGCTGCCGGCGCTGAAGAATCCCGTGCTGGAAGCGCGTGCGGACTGCACCGTGGTGACCGACCGGAAGGCGCGCGCGCTGATGCAGCTGTATCAAGGCTGCTACGAACTGACCTTTTTGATGATGGCGCACCATTTCGCGCAGCGGCCGCTGGGCAGCCTGCGCCGCTCGCGCCTGATGAATGCGTCCATCGACATCATGACCGGCCTGTTGCGTCCCCTGTCGGCCGCCCTGATGAACATGCCGTCCGGCGTGCCCGGCCGCCATGCTGGACCGCCCGCGCCAGAGCCGGTCAGCAGTCTGATCAGCAGCGACTACAGCCTGGGCTGCAACATGCTGGCGCAGAAATGCCAGGCGCTGGCGCAGTACGCGCGCGGCCTTGAGAGCGATGTCATCGGCATGGCGCCGATAGAGATGTTGGAGTTTTTTAATCAGCAACTTACCGATTTATCTCGGGGAAAGATGTCAAGAGAGGCTTGAAATGCATAAAATCATTATCGTCGGCGGAGGCCTGGCAGGTAGCCTCAGCGCCATTTATCTGGCGCAACGGGGGCACGATGTCCACGTTATCGAAAAACGCGGCGATCCGCTGCTGGAGAATGCTGCAAACGCGGACCCGGTCAACTCGCGCGCCATCGGCGTGAGCATGACCGTACGCGGCATCAAGGCCGTCCTGGGAGCTGGCATCAGCAAGCAGGAGCTCGACCAGTGCGGCGAACCCATCGTCGGCATGGCATTTTGCGTGGGCGGCCGGCACCGCATACGCGAGCTGACCCCGCTCGAAGGCCTGTTTCCCCTGTCGCTGGACCGCACCGCCTTCCAGCGCCTGCTGAACCGGCATGCCGCCCTGCACGAAGTGAAGTATTACTTTGAGCATAAATGCCTGGATGTCGACCTGGAAAGAAAAATCGTGCTGATCCAGGGCCCGGACGGCGCCGTGCAGCAGCTGCACGGCGACCTGGTCATCGGCGCCGACGGCGCCCACTCGGCCGTGCGGCGCGCCATGCAAAGCGGCGTGCGCCGTTTCGAGTTCAAACAGAGTTACTTCCGCCACGGCTACAAGACGCTGGTCTTGCCGAACGCGGCGGATCTGGGTTTCCGGAAGGATTTGCTGTATTTCTTCGGCATGGATTCCAAGGGCCTGTTTGCCGGCCGCGCGGCCACCATTCCGGACGGCAGCATCAGCTTCGCCCTGTGCCTGCCCTACACGGGCACGCCCAGCCTGGGCACGCTCAACCGCGAAGCCATGGCCGACTTCTTCAGCCGCTACTTCGGCAACCTGCCGCCGGACCGCCGCAAGGAGATGATCGACCAGTTCATGGCGCTGCCCAGCAACGACCTCATCAATGTCCGTTCCAGCACCTTCCACTACAAGTCCAATATCCTGCTGATCGGCGATGCAGCGCATGCCACCGCCCCCTTCCTAGGACAAGGCATGAACATGGCGCTGGAAGACGTCCACGTCTTCGTTTCCCTGCTGGAAAAGCACGGCAATGCCCTGGGCCCTGCCCTGTCCGAGTTCACGCAGCAGCGCAAGGTGCAGGCGGACGCCATGCAGGACATGGCCATCGCCAACTATGAAGCGCTGAGCAATCCGAATCTGATTTTCTTCCTGCAGACGCGCTACACGCGCTACATGCACAAGAAATTCCCCCGTGTTTATCCGCCAGACATGGCGGAGAAACTGTACTTCACATCGGTTCCTTACGATGAATTGCAGCAAATCCAGAAGAAACAAAACGTTTGGTACAAACTTGGAAGGGTAAATTAATGAACATTCTCGTTATCGGCGCAGGCCCCGCAGGACTGCTCTTCGCCAGTCAGATGAAACAAGCCCAGCCCGGCTGGAATATCAGCATCACGGAAAAAAACACCCCGGAAGAAGTGCTGGGCTGGGGCGTGGTGCTGCCGGGACGCCCGCCGCGCCATCCCGCCAATCCGCTCTCCTATCTGGAGCAGCCGGAACGGCTCAATCCGCAGTTCCTGGAAGAATTCAAGCTCGTGCACCACGACCAGCCCAACCTGATGAGCACCGGCGTGACCCTGTGCGGCGTGGGGCGCCAGGCCCTGGTGCAGGCGCTGCGCGCCAAGTGCGTGGCGGCCGGCATCGCGATCAGCTATGAAACGCCGCCGGCGCCCCGGGCGCAGCTGGAAGCCGAGTACGATCTGGTGGTGGTAGCGAACGGCGTCAATTACAAATCGCTGGAGTTGCCGCCAGCGCTGGTGCCGCACATCGATTTCGGCCGCAACAAATACATCTGGTACGGCACCACCCAGCTGTTCGACCAGATGAACCTGGTGTTCCGCAGCAATGAGCAAGGCATTTTCATCGGCCATGCCTACAAATACTCGGACACGATGAGCACCTTTATCGTCGAATGCAGCGAAGAAACGTACGCCAGGGCCGGGCTGGAAGCGCTGTCCGAGCGCGACGCCGCCGCGTATGTCGCCAAGACGTTCAAAGCCGAGCTCGGCGAACATGGGCTGCAGAGCCAACCGGGCCAGGGCTGGCGCAACTTCATGACCCTCAGCCGCGACCGGGCCTGCGACGGCAAGTTCGTCCTGCTCGGCGATGCGCTGCAATCGGGGCATTTTTCCATCGGCCATGGCACCACCATGGCGGTGGTGGCGGCCCTGCTGCTGGTCAAAATCCTCAATACCGAAGCTGGCACGGCCGCCGCCCTGGACAGCTTCAATGCCCGCGCCGTGTCTCTGATGCAATTGTTCAAGGACCACGCCAACGCCAGCCGCCTGTGGTTTGAAACCGTAGGCGAGCGTATCGGCCTGAGCAATGCAGAGCTGACCGCCAGCTTCGACGCCCGCCGCAAGGACTTGCCATCGCTGCAGGAAGCGCTGATGGCCAGCCTTGGCTACGCGCTGGGCCGCTAGGGAGATACCATGCCGACACACGTCTCCCCGCCGCTGCTGCCGATACAATGGAGCAGCGCCTATGTTTCCTACTGGACGCCGATGCAGGAGGACGACCAGGTCACGTCCGGCTATTGCTGGTTCGACTATGCGCGCAACATCTGCCGCATCGATGGCCTGTTCAACCCCTGGCCGGAAAAGGAACATGGACACCTGCTGTGGATGTCGGAAATCGGCGACGCCAGGCGTGAACAAAGCCGCAAGCAGAAAGTGGCTTATGCACGGCAGGCGCAGGTAACTGGCGAGCTGCTGCAGGAAACGGCGCTGGCCGACGAGGTGACGCCGTTTCAGGCGCTGTTCCTGCCGCAAGCGGTGCTGCTGGACGGCGGCGCCCGTCACGACGGCCGCCACAGCGTGCTGGGCCGGGAGGCGGATGCCTGGGTAGTCGAGCCAGCGGGCAAGCCGCCATCGGTGTTTTACCTGGAGGCCGATGGCAACCGCCTGCTGCGCATGGTCACCGGCAACGACCCGCAGCACCGTTCGGTACGCGACTTTCCCAACCTGTCTGTCGGCGACATTCCGGACAGCATCTTTACGTCTTGCAACACCTGACCAGGGCATGGCGCGCGCCAGGGCCGCATGCGGCCGGCGCGCGCGCCATCCCTGGCTAGTGTTTTTTGTTATTACTCTCGAAGGATATTGCTATGCCGCTGGTTGTTTACATTCTGGGGTTGACGATCTTTTCGTTAACCACCTCCGAATTCATGGTGGCGGGCATGATGCCGTCACTGGCCCTGGCCATGGACGAACCTGTGACACGGATCGGCTATCTGATCTCCCTCTACGCCATGGGCATGGTCATCGGCGGACCGCTGAGCACCATCGTCCTGCTCAAGCTGCGCGTGCCGAACAAGCAGGGGCTGCTGTGGCTGCTGGGCTTTTATGTCCTGGCCCAATCCGTCGCCGCCTCCGCCACCAGCTATGACGTCCTGGCCGTCGCGCGGGTGGTCACGGGCGTGGCCGCCGCCACCTGCTTTGGCCTGTCTCTGGCGATCTGCGCCGACATCGTTGCTCCCAACGCACGCGGACGCGCCGCCGCCGTCGTGATCGGCGGCCTCATGCTCGCTTCGGTGGTGGGCGTGCCGGTCGCCACCCTCATCGACCAGCACCTGGGATGGCGCGCCAGCTTCTGGCTGGTGGTGCTGCTCGCGCTGATGTGCCTGGCGCTCATCACCGTGCTGGTGCCGCGCACCAAGCCATCCGAAGTCGTCAGCCTCGGCAATGAACTGGCAGAGTTCCGCAACCGCCACCTGTGGGCGGCGTATGCCAGCAGCGGCCTCATCATCGGCGCGATTTTCGCGGCATTCAGCTACTTCGCGGCCATCCTGACGGAAATTACGGGTTTTCCGACGTCCGCTATCCCCTGGCTGCTGGGCGTCTACGGCATCGCCAATGTAGTGGGCAATGGCGTGGTCGGCCGTTATGCGGACCGCTACACCACCGTCATCATGGTCTGGGGCATGGTCATCCTCAGTATCAGCCTGGCGCTGTTCGCCGTCTTTGCGCACGACAAGACCATCAGCGTTGCCCTGCTGGTCGTCACGGGCCTGGTCGGCATGTCGATGAATCCCGCCATCATCGCCCGCGTGATGAAGACCGCCCATCCGGGGCCGCTGGTCAACACCGTCCATACCTCGGTCATCAACATCGGCCTGGGCGCCGGCTCATGGCTCGGCGGCCTCGGCATCGCCGCCGGCTACGGCTTGCGCTCGCCGCTGTGGGTCGGTGTCGCGCTGGCCATACTTGGTCTCATCAGCTTGCTGCCTTACCTCGGACATAAGTCGCGCGATTCGGTGCTGTCGCATTAGCGGCTGGCGACGTGTCTTGACGGCCAGGCCCAATCCCGGCAAGATCATGGTGCTGGCTGACAAGCTGCCGGCAACAGCTACCCTCTAGCGCTGGAGCCACCACCATTGAGCCAGGAATATTCCACGGCGATGCGCGACCTACTTGCCGCGCGTGACATCAGGCATGCCCGCACGCCGCCCGTCAGCGGGCTGACGCGGCAGCACTTCAGCGTCGCCAGCGAGCACAAGGAACTGCAGCTACTGGCCTGGCGCGATTATCTGGGCCGGTTCCTTGACCTCCAGGTAAGGCGCCAGCAGCTGGGCAATGGCTTTCACGCAGAACTCGACACGTACTTGCTGCCGGACATGGCATATCTGGATAGCCGCACGGACGCGGTTACCCAGCTGCGCAGCAATGAGCGCATCTCCACCGACAGCATGCGCGATTTCGTCTTTCACATCGCCGTGCAGGGCATTATCGAGACCAGCACGGCGCGCCCCAGCGCAAAAGCGCTGCAATACACGCCAGGCATACTGGCCCTGGACATGAACCAGCCGATGCGCATGGTGCGGCCGACGCGGGCGCATGTACTGGCCTTCTTCCTGCCCCGTGCCGCGGTCAGCGCGCACCTGCCCGACGCCGAAGCCATTCATGGCCGCATCGTCGGCTATACCACGCCACTGACGCGCATGCTGCCGGCTTACCTGAATATCCTATGCCAGCGCCTGCCAGCGCTGCCGGCAGATCAGCAAGAGCAGACGCTACGCACGTGCGCCCGGCTGATCATTGCCGCATTTGCCAAGCAGCAGCGCCTGGAAGAGCATGGGCGCGCTGTCGCCCGCGCCGCGCTGCAGGGACAGATCGAACACTATATCCAGGCGAACCTGCACGAGGAACACCTGACGCCGGACGGCGTGATGCGGGCGTTTCCCGTCGCGCGCTCGACCATCTACCGCCTGTTTGAATCCCAGGGGGGCCTGGCCGCCTACATCCGCCATTGCCGCCTGCGCGACGCGGCACATGAACTGACCAGTATGCGCCATCTTGCCGTGACGCAGATCGGGCTGGGACTGGGCTTCAACAGCGCCTCCGATTTCTCACGCGCGTTCAGCCGCGCGTATGGCATGTCGCCGCGCGATTTTCGTGAACAATTCGGGAACAGTTCAGGAGCAGTCCGGAATGATCTTTCCTCAAAATAATATTTTAAAAAAGTGAAACAGGGTGTCAAGTCGGCATGAACCGGGGATGGAGAATCAAGTTCCCTACCCGCCCGCGACAGCTGCGGGACCGGTTCCTACTCTCGACGGAGTTCTGCACCCATGCGTAACGACAACAACAATGCCACCTTCGCCCCCGCCCTGGCTCCGTACAATGAAAAGGCGAACGCCGCCATCGTCAAGGCGGTGCGCGCCAGGGACTGGACAAAGACGGCGGTGCGCTACGGTGAAATTTGTTTGACTTTGGCCAAGCCGGATGAGTTCACCGAAGTATGGAGCCAACTGGACCTGAGCACGTTCCCCCCCGACCTGAACAACATGCCGTGGATCGGCCTTTACCATTTCACGGGCAGCGGGCAGCGCGATGCGAATTGCCTGCCCGTCGGCGACATCGCGGTGTCCACCAGACTGGCTCCGCCGTATCAGCCGCCCCGGGCATCTCCCATGTTTTACCTGTCACCGTGCCCGGAAGCGCCGCCGTCCGCCCTGGGTCCCGCATTGGCGCATCCGACGGGGTTCCGTTTTCTGGTCAATGACAGAGGCTCCAAAAACCCCCGGGACATCTGCTACTGGCAGCCCATTGCGCCCGATGGCTATTACGCGCTTGGCATCTGCTTTAACGCCAGGGAACCAGACAGAAGCAAGTACTGGTGCGTGAGAAAAGACCTGTGCATTTCCGTCGACAAGATCCGCGTATGGCAAGAACACGGATGGCAAGGCAGCGGCAGCGTGGAAGCGCCGAAGGCGCGGCCGGACAAATGGAAGGATGTTCAGGACGGATATGTCCTTTTGTCGCCGCTGGCGTATACCTATGGCAGCTTGCCGGCATTTTACTTGCGCCTGCCCATGGCCTGCCTCGACGTGGAGCCATTTGATTTTCCAGGCCCGCCACGGCCGGAGCTGGACCCGGCAATTGTGGTCAACCACAAGCTGAAGGCCGGCTTGAGCCCAGTCGTGATCGTCCCGTTTACCGCCATCCCCGGTGACGCCAGCAACGTACCCGACCAGCCATATACGTCACCCTTCTATTTCATCGCCGCCCAGCCGTATTACTTTTGCTACAACGTGTTATCGCCGACCGGGGGCGGCACCACGACGACAACCTACCGCGTCGGCGTGACCAAAGAAGAATCCACGACCTTCGAACGGTCGACGTCGATCACCACGAATGTCGAGGTCGGTGCCGTGTTCGAAGGTCCCACCGCCTCGGCATCCCTTTCCATGACCAACACATTTTCATTAACGCAGCTAAGCGGCCGCACGGAAGAGACCAGCGTCGAATATTCGGAACAGCTGATCTTCAAGGAAACGGCGCGTGTATGGCAATGGCAATTGCTGACCGACCTGGTGGTGACGCGCTCGGATGGGACGCAGATCAGGCCCATCGCCTACCGGAATCAGGACCGCACCAACATTCCCCCGCCGGACAAGGCGAGCCCGCCAGAAGCTATGGAAAATTGAATCGCCGTTCTTTCCCAGCAGTACAACAGTGTGTTTGACATTTCTCATCCAACCAGGAGGTTTATATGAAACTGCAACGTCTGTTTTGCCTTGTCGCCTTGATCTCGGCGGTTTCCATGGCGGGTGCCGCCAAGCAGGAGAAGGAAACACCCAAGGAAAATGCGGCGGCCAGCCCGGCTACCACCAAGGCAGAGAAGGATGCCGCCGCGGACCAGCAAGGCCACGCCCCTTGCTGGTCCGCGCGGCAATGCAGCGGCAAATCCAGGCCCAATCTCACGCTTGAAGCGTGCAAGCGGGGCAGCTTCGGCAAGTCGTGGGGACTCGCTCCCGGTCCGGGCTGCAGGACTTTCTGATGGCGATACCTTGATCCTGCCCGCATGGCGCGGGCGTCAATAGCCCCGCCCGCACCGCCTGGCCGGTTGCGCGGCGGCGTGTTTCGGCTAGTGCTAGCTGATGACCGGCCTGGCACGTCCCGCCCGCGTCGCCAGCCAGCACAGGATGGCACCGCCGCACACCATGGCCGCGCCTTGCCAGAAGGCCAGTGACAGCGGCGTGCGCAGCAGCAGCGACGACAGCGCGGCGGACAGCACGGGAATGAAATACGAGGCGCCAGCCAGGATAGTGACGTTACCGTGAAGAATACCCACGTTCCACGCGGCGTAGCCAAAGCCCATGGCGCCGGCGGCCAGGACCAGATAGATGATGGCCTCGGCGGTGAATGCCATCTGGCCGCCCCCTTGCAGCAGGTACTTGGTCCACAAGCTGATGGAAACGAGGATGAAGAACAGGGTCACGCCATTCTTGCCCTGCGCAAGGCGCGCCGTCACGGTGCAGTACGCGGCCCAGATCAGTGCGCCCGCGAAGGCCAGGCCATAGCTGAGCGGGCTGCTCCGCACATTGGCCACGGTGCCGGCCAGGTCAAAGCCCTGCTCGCCGCCCAGCACCCAGCAGATGCCGGCGACGGACAGCAGGAAACCTGGCACGATGAGGAAATTGCTCTTTTGCCCGTTGAACACGATGGCCGCAACAATGGTGAAGGTCGGCCACAGGTAATTCACCATGCCCACCTCGATGGCCTGGCGCGCCGTGCCCGCATAGCCTATCGATAGCGCCAGGCACAGCTCATAGGTAACGAACAGCACGCTGCCCCAGACCAGGTAGCGCCGCGGAAATTCGCTCAGCCTCGGATAACCCACGGACAGCAGCAGGAACACTGACGCCACGCTGTACATCATCGCCGCCCCGCCCGTGGGCCCCAGCAGGTCCGTGACACTGCGGATCAGCCCGATAATCGAGCTCCACAGCAGAATGGCGCCCAGTCCGGTCAGGGTGGCCTTGTTGGTATTTTTCATGTGTATGTCATTCAGGTGAGGCAATCAAACGCCCGGCGGCACCAGCCAGGCGCCGGGCTTGCGAGACCATACACGGTGTCGTTCGCCAGGGCAATCAGCGGTGACAATTATTGAGATTTCATCAATTATTTGCGGATACTATGTCTTTCAATAACTCAACTTAAACAGGTGCACTCATGTCCGCTCCCAAGTCAGTGTCCGCCAGCCTCGCCGTCTTGTTCTGCGCCACCGCAGCCGCCGGCACGCCCGGCTACCAGCCCTTCCCCAAAGGCTATGGCTATCTGGAACCGGCAGAAACCCGCGCGCTGCAGATGGCGGTAAAGACAGGCGACAACGCCGTCGTGCGCGCGCACGGCTGGCGTTTGTGGGCCGGCATCATGCAGCCGGCCGCCGGCCTGGACTGGCCAGTCTGGTACACCTGGCCCAACGGCACCGACGCGTTCGCCGACACGGCGGCGTTGAGCGGCGATGCGGCAGCCGCCACGGCGGAGGTGAAGCCAGCCAAGCGCCGCATGGGCCGCCTGGGGGCGAGCACTTTGACTCCCGTCAACGTGCAAAACACACCGTTTTACCGCATCCCGGAACAGGTCATCGCCGCATATCCTGGCGCCATAGTCCGCACGACGGAAGGGGGAAAAGTCAAAATCAGCATCCGCGACGGCATCCACTTCGCCTTCAACGGCGATATCATGATCGCGACGGAATCGCTGAGCAAGGAGGCGCTCGATTTCATCCGCGATCCCAAGCAGCCCGTCTACAAGCAAAGCACGCTCGATGCCTTGTACAGCAAGGACGATCCAGCCAAGCGCGTGCACAATCTGAATGCGCCAGCCAGCTATGTCGTGACCAAGCACATGTATTGGCCCGTCAAAGCCAGGGGATTGACCGCATTGCCCGTGTGGCACGACGACTTCAGCGCCAAATATACCGGTTATGCGGGCTACGAAAAGTGGCGTACGGCCATTGCCATCGACCCGGACGGCAAGCAGGTCGGCCAGATGGCCAAGGTCAGCTATCTGCACGGCCTGTACCAGCACGATACCACCACGCCATGGCCCGTCATCACCAAAGCCGCCAAGGTATACGGTTTGCAGGACTTCTACCACCACAAGGTGAGTGCGGCCGACTGGGCCAGCTTCGACGAAGCCGACAAGGCCATCATCAACGCCGCCAGCTACTGGCTGAACGGCCAGCCCTTCGGCGCCGGCGACTACCTGGTCACGGTCGCCATGCACATCAATACCAAGGAAATCCCAAGCTGGGGCTTGCAAAGCGTGTGGTGGTCGGACCGCCCCGACAGCATGCCGTATGCCGCCAACCGCCCGGCCGACATCCAGGCCACGGGACCATGGAAACACTATCTGCTGACGGAAGCCTACGGCATCCCGGAAAAAGGCAACCCGGACCTGCTCCCCGTCGCCACCAACCCGTACATCGAACTGGTGACGCACCCGGTCGGCACCAGCTGCTACACCTGCCACGCCAACGCAGGCTGGCCCAGCAGCTTTAAAGCCATGACACCGGGCGTGGCCAGCTATCAAAATCCGCAATGCCCGAACCTGCGCGCCTCGCTCAACCCCAAGAGTTCGTGCCTGGCACCCTTCACTCTCACGGATTTCCAGTGGATCATCCCGGATCGGGCCGTGGGTAATTAACATACGCCGGGCAATTGCCGCAGCCCGGCTTGACGCCGGGAGGAGCAACTGGAACACTTCGTGCCGCTTGCAAAACATGCGGCCACAACTTCACCTCCGATCATTACCCGGACGCACATCGACCAGCTGGTGCTGCACACGGCGAGGCATAGCCGCTGCAAACAACGCGATATCGCCCTTTTCCTCATGCTTGTCCATACTGGCGCACGTCCAAATGAGATCGCCAGGATGGCCATTGCTGATGACATCGATGCGTCGGGCCAGCACAGCGTCAAATGTCTTGCAGCCTGCAGTCCCGCCGCCAGTTCGCCATTCGGGCACCAGACCGGCACGATGCCCAGCTCGGCCGCCGCTTCCAGCGCCACCTGCTGGCAATCGCTGTCGAAAAACAGCACCCGGACGCCCGCATTGCGCAAGATATACATGACCTCGCGCGCCGCACAACGGTGTTCAGATGCTATATCGATGGCTTCCTTCTGCTATCGTTCGATTCAATTGACATTGCGTCCTCGTCCCTCCCAGAAAGCCTTGCGCAATTCCGTCTTGAGCAGCTTGCCCGCGCCGGACATCGGCAGCGATGGCACCAGCGCCAGGCTACGCGGACACTTGTAGCTGGCGATCAGCCCACGGCAATGCCCATCGAGATCCGCCAAGGTCAGCGTCTGCTCAGGCCGCAGCACGACGACGGCGTGGACGGACTCGCCCCACTGTTCGCTGGGAATGCCGATGACGGCGCAGGACAACACCGCGGGATGGCTGGCAATGGCGTTCTCCACCTCGTTGCTGTACACGTTCTCTCCGCCCGACAATATCATGTCCTTCAGGCGGTCGACGATGAAGACATAGCCCTCGTCATCCATGTAGCCCAGGTCGCCCGTATGCATCCAGCCGCCGCGCAGGGTCGCGGCAGTCGCGGCTTCCTGGTTCAAGTAGCCCTGCATGATGTTCGGACCGCGCAGAACGATCTCGCCAATGCCGCCGGTGGCCGCCTCCCCGCCTTCCGGGTCGATGATACGCACCTCGGTATGGCAAAAGCTGCGCCCGGCCGAACGCAGCCGGCCCGCCTTGCGGCGCTGCGGGTCGTGCTGCTCCGGGGGCAGGATGGTGACCGTGCCCGCCGTCTCCGTCATGCCATACACCTGGTAAAACGCGGCGCCGGGAAATGCCTTGAGCGCCCGTTCTATCAGCGCCTCCGTGGCGGACGACGCGCCGTACACCACATTGCGCACCGAACTGACATCGGTGGCGGCGAAATGCGGGTGGTCGACCAGGGACTGCAGCATCGCCGGCACCAGCAGCAGGTCGCTGATTGCGTGCTCCTGGATCAGCGGCAGCACCGCCTCGGGCCGGTAATGCGCCAGGAAGACATGCGTGCCGCCGCACAGGGTCTGCGCGGCGGTATTGGTCAGGTCGGCCAGGTGGAACATGGGCGCCGCGTGCAGCGACACGGCATGGCCCCGGTACAGCCCTTCGAGCATGGGTCCCATCGCGGCATTGAGCACATTCGCGTGCGACAGCATCACGCCCTTGGCCTGGCCCGTGGTGCCGCCCGTGTAGAACACGCCAAAGATGTCGTCGCCGCCGCGCCCCGCATCGCCGGCTGGCGCATGCGCGGCGATGAGCGCCTCCATGGCGACGCAGTTGGCGGGGCAGCCTCCCTCGCCGCAGAAAATGGCCAGGCGCAAGGCCGGGCAAGCGTCGCGCAAGGCCGTCACGTGGGCGGCGAAACTGGCATCGACGAAGACGATCTCCGAGGCTGAGTCCTTGAGCGCATGCACGATCTCGGCCAGCGACCAGCGGAAGTTGACGGGATTGACCACGCCGCCCGCCCACGGCACGGCCAGGTAATACTCCAGGTAGCGGTCGGAATTGAGGCCCAGCATGGCGATACGCGTCCCGCGCCGGGCACCGTGCGCCTGCAGGCCGGCGGCCAGCCGGGCCACGCGCGCGGCGAGCTGGCGGTACGATTGCAAACGACCGTTGCACACCGTCGCCGTGCGCCCGGGATAGACTTGCGCAGCCCGGTGCAGCCCTTGCGTAAAACGCAGCGCGAAGCCGCCACGGTCGCTGTTTTCTAGTACGTCAGCCATGTTCATCCGATCCGCGCAATCACGCTCTTGGTTTCCAGGTAGTGGTCAAACACGTCCTCGCCGTTCTCGCGGCCCCAGCCCGACTGTTTGAAGCCGCCGAATGGCATCGCCGGATCCGGCGCCAGCTGCGTATTGATCCAGACCGTGCCGGCCTGCAGCTTGCGCGCCAGCTGGTGGGCTGTGGCGAGGTCGCGCGTATGCACGTGGGCCGCCAGGCCGTAGTCGCTGTCGTTGGCCATGGCCACCACTTGCTCCAGGTCGTCGTATGGCGTGGCCACCAGCACGGGGCCAAAAAACTCTTCGCGAAAACCGGGGTTGGCGCGGTCCTCGGTAACGAGGATGGTGGGTTCGACGTAGTAACCGGCGCGCGGCACCTGTCGCCCGCCGCAAAACAGCGTGGCGCCCGCCTTGACGCTGGCGTCGATCCTGGCCAGCACGGAATCCAGCTGCGCCTGGCTGATCAAGGGCCCCAGCAAGGTGGCGGGATCGAGGGGATCGCCGACACCAAACGTGGCCGCCACGCCGGCGATGCCGTCCAGCACTTGCTGGAACTGCTTGCGCGGCGCAAACAGGCGCGTACCGGCAAAGCAGATTTGCCCCGCATGCACGAACACCGACTGCGCCGCGCCGGGAATCGCGCTGTGCATATCCGCGTCGGGCAAGATGATGGTGGGCGACTTGCCGCCCAGCTCCAAGGTAACGCGCTTGAGATCGCTGGCCACGCTGGCGAGAATCTGCTTGCCCACGCGCGTCGATCCCGTAAACGACAGCTTGGCCACGCCGGGATGCTCGACCAGGGCCTGTCCCGTGCCGCCATCGCCGAGCACGACATTGAAGACGCCGGGCGGAAAACCGGCCTCGCGCGCCAGGTGCGCCAGGCGCAGAGCGGAATACGGGGTATTTTGCGCCGGCTTCAGCACCACCGTGCAGCCGGCCGCCAGCGCCGGCGCCAGTTTCCAGACGGCCAGTATCAGAGGGTAATTCCACGGCACGATCAGCCCGACGACGCCAACGGGTTCGCGCAAGGTGTACGCATGGAAGCTGGGACCATGGATGGCGGGCGCTTGCGCCTTGCCGGCCAGCTTGGTCGGCCAGCCCGCGTAATAGCGCAGCCACGCCACCGCATAGGGCACGTCAATGGTGCTGGTGAACGCGATGGGCTTGCCGCTGTCGAGGCTTTCCAGCCTGGCCATGCCTTGCGCGTCCGCTTCGAGCAGGTCGGCGAAGCGGTGCAGCAGGCGCTCGCGCGCGGCTGGCGCCATGTCACGCCAGGCCGGCTCGTCGAAGGCGGCCCGCGCCGCCTGCACGGCGCTATCGACTTCGCCCTTGCCGCTGCGCGGGATGTCGCCGATCACTTCGCCCGTGGCGGGATTGAGCACGTCGATGCGCGGCGCGTGCGTGGCGGCGATGACGCCGCCGATGTAATTGTGTGCAGGCGGCAATGTTACCCCTGCAACAGTTTGAGCATGCTGATCCACGAATGTTCCTTTTCCAATGTTGATGCGGTAAGCCGTCTTGCGCGCCTAGCCCGTGATATCGCGACCGAAGATGCGCCGCGCGACCACCCAGCGCTGCACTTCGTTGGCGCCTTCGTAGATTTCGCCGATCTTCGCGTCGCGATAGATCGATTCGAGCGGGAAATTGCCTCCGGTGCCACGCAGCGTGCGCACGTAGCCATACGCGCCGCAGGCCTGGATGGCGTCGCGCGCCACATCCACCGCCAGTTCCGAGCCGGCCAGCTTGGCCATGGCGGCCTCGGTTTCCGCCTGTCCATGGCGGTCGTAGAGCAGCGCCGCCTTCTGGTACAGGCTGCGCGCGCTTTCCAGGCCCATGGCGTGGTCGGCAAAGCGGAACTGCCAGTGCTGGAAGGCGCCGATCGGCTGGCCGAACACCTTGCGGTGGCTCATGTAGTCGGTGGCAAAGTCGAATGCCGCCTGCGCCATGGCCACGCCGATGGCGCCGATGCCCATGCGGCCCAGCATCAGCGCGCCCAGGGCCGAGCGCAAGCCATCGTCGACCTTGCCGATGACGTGGTCGTCCGGCACGAAGACGGCGTCGAAGCTGACGTCGGCCGTCAGCTGCGCATGGTTGCCCATCTTCAGGTCAGGTTCGCCCACCGTGACGCCGTCGGCATGCATGTCGGCGAACAGAAAGGTTTGCCGTTCGCCGGTGCGGCACAGCACGGCAATATGGTCCGCCGCCACCGAATTGGTGATCCAGCGCTTGCGGCCATCGATGCGCCAGCCGCCGTCGACGCGCGTGGCCAGCGTCTGCATGTTGGCGGGAGACAAGTCGGTGCTGGCCTCGGGCTCGCTGGTGGCAAAGCTGCCGACGAACTGGCCGCGCACCAGTTGCGGCAGATAGCGCTGGCGCAGCGCACCGCCGGCCCGGTCCAGGGTCTGGCCGACGAGGATGGCTTGCCCGTCATACAGGGCCGATGCCAGGCCCGGCGAGTAGTAACCCAGCTCCTCCAGCACCGTGACGGTGGCCAGCGTGGGGAACTCCAGGCCGCGTCCACCCACGTCGGCGGCGAAGGGGATAGCGTACAGCCCTGCCCGCGCCATCGCGTCGAACAGCGCGCGCGGAAAGCCGTCGCGCGCTTCCGGCGTGGTATTGAGCTGATGCGCCTGCGGCCTGAGCACATCATCGGCGAATTGCCGCACTTCGCGGCGAATGGCCCGGGTTTCGTCGGGCAGCAACACATCATGGAACAGCGTATCGGCACAGCGGGAGGGGTGACTCATGGTGCATCCTATGCAGCCTTGCGGCAAGGTCAGTGGTACAAGAAGGGATCAGAAACGGTATTCGAAGCCCGTATGCACGATCAGCGGGTCGAGACCGATGGACACCGCCGCCGGTGGATTGCCCAGCGCGGGCAGCGTACCGCGCGCCTTGGTGTCGACGAACAGCTTGCGCATATCGAAAAAGAACGACCAGCGTTCGGCCAGGGGAATCGCGAAGCCGGCCTGCAGCGCGCCGCCCCAGGCATGGTCGACGTCGAAATCGCGCACGTCGCCATCCTGCGAACTGAAAACGCGCACATACGTCACGCCGGCGCCGATGTAGGGAACGATGCGGCCACGCACGTTGAATTTGTAGATGACGCTCAGCACGGCGGGGCCGTAGCGCACCTCACCAAGATTGCCCGACAGCGGCGGCACCATGGCATTCAGCGTGCCGGCCGTGCTGAGTTTTGCCTTGGGGGGAATGCCGAAGGCAAAGCGGCCCGTCCAGTGCTCATCCAGGTCGTAGCCCAGGTCCAGGCCCAGAGAATAATTCGTCTCCACGTCAATTTGCGCGCCGGGCACGGTGGTGCCCGCCACCTTGACCTGCGTCGATTCATCCCAGTAGACGCCGACAGGACCGCCACGCAAGGTCCAGCGGCTGTCCTGCGCTGCGGCCTGGCCGGCCAGCGCCAGCAGGATGAACAGGCCAAGACCGTGCCTGGCCGGCCGGCGGCCATGGCGCTTGCTTGTAGTTGAAAGGCAAGACAATTGCTCGTACATAAAAGACCCTCTTTCTTTTCTGTTGGATCGGGTGTGCTGAAAAACGCGCGGCCGCCCTGCCTGAACAGGCCGGCCGCCGTGTCGCCAGTGACATCATCGCAACGCCAGCGGCGCCGGGCCCCATGCCTTAGTCGGGTATCGGCTATTGCGCTGCAGCAGCGCGTAGCGCATCGGCCAGGCTCACCCGCCAAAGGCGGCGCGGTACAGCAGATAAATGCCAGCCAGAGCCAGGCTGCCGTGCAGCACGGCCAGCGGCAGCGGCGCGCGCCCGCGAAACAGGAAGCGGAACAGGATCAAACCGCCAGACAAGGCGGCCAAGAGGACGCCCAGCGCCCACCAGGCCAGCGCCGGGGTGGTAGCGGCACCGCACAGGTTGGCGCAGAACACGGCCGCCAGCGCCGCCAACCCCAGCAAGCCGTGCGCCGTGTCGAACCACGGCGGATGGCGCAGGCGCAGCGCCAGCATGAGGGTGAGGGAAATACCGCCGCCAGCGACAGCGGCAAACAGCACGAATACCCATTGCAACAACGTCATATCGTCTC
Organism: Janthinobacterium sp. NKUCC08_JDC; assembly: GCF_019345575.1. Classification (NCBI taxonomy): domain Bacteria; kingdom Pseudomonadati; phylum Pseudomonadota; class Betaproteobacteria; order Burkholderiales; family Oxalobacteraceae; genus Janthinobacterium; species Janthinobacterium sp. NKUCC08_JDC. The sequence goes on from NZ_JAHKQW010000005.1 coordinate 144,463, forward strand.
CTTTTTTAGGCTTGATGGACGTGCCATCAGCGTTGCAGTTCGCGTGCGAGTATCAGCTTCTGGATATCGGAAGTGCCTTCGTAGATCTGGCAGACGCGCGCGTCGCGCCAGATCCGCTCGACGGGAAAGTCCTCCACGTAGCCATAGCCGCCAAAGGTTTGCAGGGCCACCGAGCACACCTGCTCCGCCGTTTCAGATGCCACCAGCTTGGCCATGCAAGCTTGCTGCAGCGCGGGCAAGCCCGCATCCTTGAGCCGCGCAGCGGACAGCACCAGTTGCCGCGCCGCTTCCAGCCGCGCGCGCGCATCGGCCAGGCGGAAAGCCACAGCCTGGTGTTCCAGCAGCGTCTTGCCAAAACTGCTGCGCTCGGCGGCATAGGCGATCGCGGCGGACAGCGCGGCCTGCGCCATGCCGACACTTTGCGCGGCGATGCCGATGCGCCCGGCCTCCAGACTGGACAAGGCGATCCGGTAGCCCTCGCCCTCCCCGCCGATCAGGGCATCCTGGGGCAGGCGCAAGCCGTCGAAGCGCAGGCTGCACGTGTCGCTGGCCTTTTGCCCCGTCTTTTGCTCGACCTTGTTGACGTGGTAGCCCGGCGCCGCCGTCGGCACCAGGAAGGCGCTGATGCCCTGCTTTCCCTGCGCCGCGTCGGTGACGGCAAAGACGATCGCGTAGCGGGCGATCTTGCCGCTCGTGATGAACTGCTTTTCACCATCGATGACGTAGCCATCGCCGCTGCGGCGGGCGCGCGTGCGGATGGCCGCCGCGTCCGAGCCGGCATGGCTTTCCGTGAGCGCGAAGGCGCCGATGAACTCGCCGCGAGCGGCTGGCCGCAGCACGCCGTCCTTTTGCGCGGCCGAGCCGTAGCGCTCGAGGACCGCGCAAAACGGCGCGTTGTGGACGCTCATCATGGTCGACACGGCCCCGTCACCCTCGGCCACCGCCATCAATGCCAGCGCATATGCCACATAGTCGGCACCGGCGCCGTCATACTCGGGCGCGACGGTCATGCCCAGCAGACCCAGCGCGGCCAGGCCCTCGATCACCTCCGGCTCGATCGCCTGCGCGCGCTCGCGGCGGGCGGCGCCGGGCGCCAGCACTTCCCGCGCATAGCGTCGCGCCATGGCGTCGATCATTGCATGCTGTTCATCCATGCTTCAGACCGCCGTATAGCCGCCATCGACGTCGAACTCGGCGCCGGTGATATTGCGCGACAAGCCAGAGAGCAGGAACAGCACGGTACCAGCCACATCGTCCGGCTCTGTCAGGCGGCCGTTCGGGATCAGGCCGCGCACGAACGCCAGCGCGTCTTCCGGCGAGCCGACCAGGCCTTCCTGCTGCAATTGCTGCAAGCCCTGGTACAGCAGCGGCGTATTGCCCGGGCCGGGGTGCACGGAATTGACGCGCACATCCGTGCCGGCGCGGGCAAACTCGGCGGCGACCGACTTGCTCAACACCGTGATCGCCCCCTTGCTTGCCGAATAAGCGGCCTGCGCAACGGCCGCCACCTGGCCGAAGACGGAGGAAATATTCACCACCGAAGCGCCGCCGCCCGCCTGCGCCGCCGCCAGCAGCAACGGATAGGCCGTCTGCGTGCCGATCCACACGCTTTCCACGTTAATCGCGTGCAGCGTGCGCAACTCGGCCACGCTGGTGCGCAGGAAAGGCTTGGTCAGCATGCGCCCCGCGTTGTTGACCAGGCCGTCCAGACGGCCATCGGCCAGCTCGCCCACCTGCGCGATGACGCGCTGCCAGTCCGCCTCCGACGTGACGTCGTGGGCAAAGCCCCAGGCCTGGCCGCCAAACGCCGTGCACAGGCGCGCCGTTTCGGCGGCACCGTCTCCATCAAGATCGGTGGCGACGACGCGCGCGCCGGCCTGTGCCAGCCATTCGCTGGTGCGACGGCCAAAGCCGCCCGCCGCGCCCGTCACGAGCACGGTCTTGCCCTGCAAATTCAAGAAATCCATGATGTCCTTGCCTTTATAAAGTGTGATGCATGAAAATAATGACGATTAGCTGCCGTGGAACACGGGGGTGCGCCGTTCGAGGAAGGCCGTGACGCCCTCACGGAAGTCGGCGCTGGCGGTGGCCTGCTTGAAGGCAGCACGCTCGGCTTCCAGGTGCGCGCGCAAAGGCGTGCGCGCGGCCTGCGCCACCAATTGCTTGTAGGCACCCAGGGCGGCGGTTGGCCGCTGCGCCAGGCGCGCCGCCCAGGCCTGCGTTTGCGCCGCCAACTGCTGCGCCGGCACCACCTGGTTGACCAGGCCCGCCTGCAATGCCTGCTGGGCGTCCCAGGTTTCGCCCAACAGCATCAATTCGGCCGCCCGGTGCTGTCCCACCTTGCGCGGCAAGAACCAGGTACCGCCGCAATCGGGCGCGGCGCCGACCCGGTCATACGCCATCAGGAAGCGGCTGTCGTCGGCAGCGATAGCCAGGTCGCAGGCCGCCAGCAGGCTCAGGCCGGCCCCGGCGACGGCGCCGCGCACGCTGCCGAGCACGGGCGCCGCGTGGCCGGCCAGGGTTTCGATGGCCGGATGCAGGGCGTCGAGCAACTGGTCGACCACCGCTGCGGCGTTATCAAAATCGTCGGCGAAGCGCGCCACATCGCCGCCGGCAACAAAGGCCTTGCCGGCGCCCGTCAGGACGATGCAGCGCACGTCATCGCGCGCTCCCAGCGTCAGCACGGCATCGCGGAATGCCTGCGCCGTAGCAACATCAATCGCGTTGAGCACGGCGGGACGGTTGAAAGTGAGCGTGGCGATGCCCAGCGAGGTATCCAGTGTCAAGTCGACCAAGGCCATGGCGTTCACCCGTGAAAGTGGAAATTGTCGGCGGCGGCCGCCACCAGCCGGCCTGGCGGCGTGAAGCGCGGGCCGTGTGCGGCGGCAAGCTGCTGCAGACGCGCCACGAAGCGCGCCGGACCGATCGCGTCGATGGCCGACGCCGGCCCGCCCAGGTAGCTGGGGAAGGCCCAGCCAAGGATGGCGCCAAGGTCGATCTCCCCTGCATCCTGCGCCACCCCATCGGCCCAGCAGCGCGCCGCCTCCAGCAATTGCGCATACAGCAGGCGTTCGCGGATCGCGTCTGGCGACGGCTGGCCGGCTTCACCGAGGCGGTCGGCCAATGCGGCAAGCGTGGCGAGGTCGAGGTGCTTGGGTTCGCTGGCGGGATAGGCATAGAAGCCGGCGCCCTTCTTGCGCCCGTAGCGCTGCGCCAGGGTTTGCGCATCGATGATGGCGTTGACGCGCTGGTGACGGTCATCGGCCCAGTCGCCGTCTTCGCGGCTGCGGAAGAAATGCGCGATGTGGTGCAGCACGTCCAGGCCCACTTCATCGGCCAGGGCCAGCGGACCCACGGGCATGCCCAACGCCACGCCCGCGTTTTCGATGCGCACGGGATCGACGCCGTCGGCCAGCAGGCGGATGCCTTCACGGATGTAGGCGTCGACGCAACGGGTGGTATAAAAACCGTAGCCGTCGTTGACGACGATCGGCGTCTTGCGGATCTGGCGGATGTAGTCCAGCGCGCGCGCCAGCGTTTCATCGGACGTGTCCTTGCCGACGATGACTTCCACCAGGGCCATCTTCGGCACCGGGGAAAAATAGTGCAAGCCGATGAAGTTGCGCGGCCGCACGCTGAAGCGGGCCAGGTCGTCGATCGGCAAGGCCGAAGTATTGCTGGCGAAGATGGCGTGCTCGCCCATCGCCGCCTCGGCGGCGCGGATCACCTGCTCCTTGACCTGCTCGTCTTCGATCACGGCTTCGATCACTAGGTCGCAATCGGCAAACGCCGCATAGTCGGCCGTCGCAACGATGCGCTGCATGGCCAGCCCCCGGGCGTCGGCCGACAAACGGCCCTTGGCGACGTCGTCCTGCAGGGCGCTGGCAATGCCGTCGCGGCTGGCCTGCGCAATCTCCAGGCTGCGGTCGAGCAGCACCACCTTGATGCCCGACAGCGCCGACACCTGAGCGATGCCAGCCCCCATGAAGCCAGAACCGAGGATGCCCAGTTGCGTGACCTTGCTCGCCGGCACCTGTGCCGAGCGGCGCGCCAGCTTGTCGGCCGATTGCTTGGCGAAAAACATGGTGCGGATCAGGTTTTGCGCCGGCAAACCGCGCACCAGGGTCACGAACAGTTTCTGCTCCAGGCGCAATGCCTTGGCCATGGGCAGCTTGCTGCCTTCATACACGGCGCGCAAGATGGCCAGCGGCGCCGGATAGTTGCCACGGGTACTCGCTTGCACGCCGGCATTGGCGCCGGCAAAAGCTGCCGCATTCGCCGGCGTATAGGCATCGCCGCCCGGCAAGCGGAAGCCCTTCTTGTCCCACGGCGCCACAGGATCGACCTTGCCCGCCGCGAGCGCCGCGCGCGCCGCCGCCAGCAACTGCCCGTCCGCCACGACCTCATGCACGAGGCCCGCCTTGCACGCCGCCTGGCCATCCAGTTCGCGCCCCTGCGTCAGCAAGGGCAGGCTGGCCACCAAGCCGATCAGGCGCGGCAGGCGCTGCGTACCGCCGGCGCCAGGCAGCAGTCCCAGCTTGACTTCCGGCAAGGCAAAGCGCGCCGCCGGCGTGGCCACGCGGTAATGGGTCGCCAGCAGCAGCTCCATGCCGGCGCCGAAGGCCACGCCGGCCACCGCGCTCACCACTGGCTTGCCGGCAGTCTCGATGTGGCGGAACAGGTCGCCATACACGGCGATGCCATCGAGCACGGCCAGTTCATCGACGTCCGGCACGGCGAAGCCGGCCATCTGCGCCAGGTCCGCCCCCGCCATGAAACTGCTCTTGCCGCTGGCAATGATGATGGCGTCCACAGCCTCATCAGCGATGGCGGCATCGAAGGCCAGACGCAGTTGTTGGGCAAAGGCCGCATTGAACACATTCATGGTGCGGCCGGGCATGTCGATGGTCAGGATGGCGATCCGCTCGGAAATAGTTGTGTTGATCATGTCAGGAGTCTGTAAAGGTGGAGGAAAGGTAGCGGCAAGCATGCCGCTTACACGCGTTCGATGATGGTGGCCACGCCCATGCCGGCGCCGATGCACAGGCTCACCAGGGCCGTGCCGCCACCCGTGCGTTCCAGTTCATCGAGGGCCGTGCCGAGGATCATGGCGCCGGTGGCGCCCAGCGGATGGCCCATGGCGATCGCGCCGCCATTGACATTGACTTTCGCCGTATCGATGCCCAGCGCATCGATAAAGCGCAAAGGGACGGCGGCGAAGGCTTCGTTGATTTCATACAGGTCGATGTCGCCAGGCCGCATGCCGGCCCGCTTGAGGGCCTTTTCCGCCGCGAACGACGGGCCCGTCAGCATGATCGTCGGTTCGGAACCGATCACGGAAAACGTGCGGATGCGCGCGCGTGGCGTGAGACCGGCCGCCTTGCCCGCCTCGCGGCTGCCCAGCAGCACGGCGCACGCGCCATCGACGATGGCCGACGAATTGCCCGCGTGGTGGCGGTGCTCGATGCGCTCGACTTCCTGGTAGCGCGCGATGGCCAGCGCGTCGAAGCCGCCCCTGGCGCCAAGCTCGGCGAACGAGGGCTTCAGGCCCGCCAGCGAGGCGATGCTGCTGTCGGGCCGGATGGCTTCATCGCGCGCCAGCAGGAGCTGGCCCAGCACGTCATGCACGGGCACCACGGAACGGTCGAAACGCCCCTCCTCCCAGGCGCGGGCGGCCAGCTGGTGGCTGCGCACGGCGTAGGCGTCGAGCTGCTCGCGGGTATAGCCCCACTTGCTGGCCATCAGGTCGGCGCTGATCCCCTGCGGAATGTAATGCGTGAGCGCGGCGACCAGCGGATCGACGCTCCAGGCGCCGCCATCGGACAGGATGGCCACGCGCGACATGGATTCGCAGCCGCCGGCGATGATGAAGTCGGCCGCGCCGGCGGCGATCTTGCCGCTGGCCAGGTTGACCGCTTCCAGGCCGGAGCCGCAGAAGCGGTTGATCTGCACGCCAGCCGTTTGCTCCGAGTAACCGGCCGCCAGGGCCGCCACCCGTGGCAGGCACTGGCCCTGCTCACCCACCGGGCTGACCACGCCGAACACCACGTCGTCCACCAGGGCCGTGTCGAGTGCATTGCGATCGCGCAAATGCGTCAGCACGCTTTGCGCCAGGTGGATGGCGCTCGCCTCGTGCAAGGCGCCATCGGGCTTGCCGCGGCCGCGCGGCGTGCGCACATGGTCATAGATATAAGCTGTTGTCATCGGTATTCCATCTTTCATTGAGAGGAAGGGAGGTCGCCTGGCGGCGACCCTGCATTACTGAAAAAAGTGCCGTCGTTGCCTGGACAGCCAGCACGGCGGTTCAACTGCCGGAAGCCTCGAACTTGTCTGCGTGTATCAGGCCGGCAGGTACGCCCAGCGCCAGCAGCCGCTTCTCCACCGCCACCACCATCGGCAAAGCGCCGCAGACAAAGGTGCTGAGCTGGTGGTAGTCCGACGCCAGCGATTCGTCGAGCACGTCCGTCACCAGGCCGCGCCGGCCCTGCCACGCGCTGCCGCGCGGTTCGTGCGACAGCACGGGAATGACGCGCAAGCGCCCGGCGCCGGCGAGTTGGCGCAGGCGCTCCAGCTTGTCCAGCGCAAACAGGTCGCTGGCACCGCGCACGCCAAAGACGATGGTCACGCGCTGCTGCGGGTAGCGCTGCAGGCGCTGTTCCGCGATCGACAGGATGGGCGCGATGCCGGTGCCGCCGGCAATGCACAACGCATCGCGCGGCGTGTCGTCCAGGCCCATCTGGCCGAACGGCGCTTCCACCCAGATGCGCACGCCGCGTCGGTCCTGCGCCGCCAGCCACTCGGAAAACCGGCCGCCCGGCAAGCGTTTGATGAGGAAACCCACTTGCGTGCTGCCCTGCGCCCCTGGCGGTGCGTCATAGAACGAGAACGAACGGCGCACGAAGGAACCGGATACGGCCAGCGCCGCGTACTGCCCCGCCTCGAAGACCAGCGGGCGCTCCAGCGTGATGCGCAGGTCGATCACGTCGCCGGGCAATTGCTGCCAATGGCTGACCGTGCCCGGCACCGATTGCGGCAGCACCACCTGGTGGTCGATCAGCTCCACTTCGACGCAAAGGTCGCTGCGCACCTTGGCCTGACACGCGAGGATGTAGCCGTCGCGCAGCTCTTCATTGGTCAGCGGCGACAGGGCGAAGTCCACCAACGGGCTGATCTGTCCGGATACCAGGCGCGTCTTGCAGCGCCCGCACGTTCCCACCCGGCAGCTATGCGGATAATTGATGCCCTGCTCCAGCGCCGCCAGCAGCAGCAAGTCGCCACGCCCGGCGGCGAAACCCTCCTGGCCGCCGCCCAGCGTGATCTGGCAGCGGCGCGCGCCGCCGCCCGTGGCGGGCGCCACAGTGTTGTTTGTCATGCAAAGTCTCCTGAATAGTGGAAGGCGGCGCGTTTCAGGCGGCTGCCGCGTGGCGGCGCTGGGCCGGCTCCGGCTCGTCGTTGAGGTCGGCCCAGCCGGCGCGGATGTTTTCCGCTGCGGCGATCTCGCGCTCCTGCGGGCTGGCATAACGGCGGTCCCAGTCGCGCAGCAGTGGCCGTATCATCATGAACCACAGGGGCGGCACGCAAGCGAGCAGCACGCAAACGAGGAATTGCGGCTGTTTCGGGCCGTCGCGGTCCGGCACCAGCTCATAAAAAGGCTTGTAGCCGTCTTGATGGTGGCCCGCGTGGTTGGTGATTTCCAGCGCCAGGATGCGCACGAACGGCGTCAGGTGGTTCCACGTCTGGTGATTCTCGAAGCGGCCCGGCTTGCCCGTCACCAGCCCGTAATGCTGGCAATAATTAAAGATTTCCAAAAAGGTGCGCGGCCCAAGCAGGCAGACCGCCACGCCGGCAACGGCGCCGGACCAGCCTCCGATCAGATGCAGCAGGACCACGAAGCCCAGCAGCAAGCCTGCCCGCCACACCCACGCATTGCGTGGATGCCACCATGGGCGGCCGCGCTTGGTCCACAGGCGCTTTTCCAGCTGGTACGATTCAATGATCTGCTCGCGGAACGTGTGCAGCAGATGGCGGTACAGGTTCTCGCCACGGCGGGCGTAGTCTGGATCGGTGGGCGTCACCGTGTGCACGTGATGCGTCACCACATGGGTGATCTCGCGCCACGGATCGAAGATCATCACCATGCCCAGCCGGCCGAACCAGCGCAGGAAGGTGTTTTCGCGATGAAACATTTCATGCAGCGCCGGCGTGGCCAGCACGAACTGCGTGATCAGCATGGTGATGAAGGCCCCGGTTTGCTGTGCAACGGTGGTGAAATGGCCGCTGCCGATCAGCCAGGCATACAGCAGTATCAGGCCGAAGGCCAGCGTCAGCTGGATGCAGACAATGCTGTCGTACAGCCAGGGGTAGCGGCTATCGCGCAGCGAGTGGTCGGGCGCAAGAAAAGCGTCGAAGAGCAGGATGCCGAGCAGCACGCCGCCGCCCAGCCAGACATGGTTGCCCCCGCTCCAGAGTCCGTAGGCCGACACGAGCAACAACAGCGGGCTTAAAGTGTATTTCAGATAATCGAGCATGGCAGTCTCCAGTGGATGAACCAGTCGTCGCTGGCTTGGAAACCATCATGTCCGCTTTACGCAGACGGCAGCCCAACCAATAGTCTGGGTCGCGCCATGCTGCACAGCACTACAGTCTGCATGCACGATCAACCTTGCCCATCAGACTGGAGACCGCTTATGCCGCTCGATCTTACCGAATTACGCCTGCCCCTCATCGTTTCCCCCATGTTCCTCGTCTCCGGCCCCGACCTGGTGCTGGCCGCTTCGCGCAGCGGCGTGATCGGGTCCTTCCCCGCCTTGAACGCCCGCAGTTCCGAGGAATACGCCACATGGCTGCAGCGCATCAGCGATGGCTTGCGCGAAGGCCCCTTGCCCGGCTGCGAACGGGCCGCGCCATTCGCCGTCAATCTTATCGTGCATGGCAGCAACCGGCGCCTGGAGGCGGACTTGGCGCTGACGCTGCGCCACCAGGTACCCGTGGTCATTACCTCGCTGGGTGCCGTACGCGACGTGGTGCTGAAGATCCAGGACCAGGGCGGCATCGTGCTGCACGACGTGACCAGCGTGCGCCACGCGGAAAAAGCACTGGAGGCTGGCGTCGACGGCTTGATCGCCGTCGCCGGCGGCGCGGGTGGCCATGCCGGCACGCTCAATCCATTCGCGCTGGTGGCGGAACTGCGCCAGTTGACCGGCAAGCTGATCGTGCTGGCAGGATCCATCGGCAACGGCGGCCAGATCGCGGCCGCCATCGCCGCGGGCGCCGACCTGGCGGGCGCCGGCACGCGCTTCATCGCCACGCAGGAAAGCCTGGCCAGCGCGGCCTACAAGCAGATGCTGCTGGCGGCCAGCGCCAGGGATGTGATCTACACGCCGAAAATCTCGGGTATCCCGGCAAACTTCCTGCAGCCCAGCCTGGAAGCCAACGGCATCGATCTGGCCACGCTGGCAGCGCACGGCGCGATCGACCTGGCCAGCGAACTCGATCACAAGAGCAAGGCATGGAAAGATATCTGGTCGGCCGGGCATGGCGTCGGTACGATCACGGACCTCCCGCCCGTTGCGGAACTGCTGTCGCGCATGGATGCCGAATTCGAGGCCGCCATGGCACGCCTGCGGCAACGCACGCGCCGCGCCGCTGGGCAGGCGTAGGCGGATTTACGCGCTAGCCCGGGCGGCTGTCACCATTGCAGCAGGTTCAGCGAGCGCGCCCGCGCCAGCGCGGAAGCGCGGTTCTTCACGCCCAGCTTGGCGTACAGGTTATACAAATGCCACTTGACGGTGGCAACCGACAAGCTCAGGCGATCCGCGATCTCCTGGTTCGACAGGCCCGCCTCGATCAGGCCCAGCAATTCAAGTTCTCGCGTGGTGGGCGTCTCGCCCAAGGTATGGGCGCCATCGAGTTCCTGGATTTGCTCAAGGATGGGATTGCCTACTTTGAGGCCCGAGCAAATTTCCACAAAAAAACGGCGCTCCTCTTCCGACACGAACGGCCAGTCCTTCAGACGCGTATCGTTGACCAGGCCGGCGATCAGGTCGCCCCGATCGCGGAAGGGCCGCAAATGCCTGCGCCGTGCAGCCAGGGAAATGGCGCGCGTCAGGTAGCGCGCGGCAGGCACGGCGTTGTGCGTCATGCACTGGCTAAGAAAAGCTTCGTCCAGCGCCAGCTCCACCAGCCGCTCGATGCGCCCTGCGCTACGGGCGCGGGCCGCCTCATCGCTCACCTCCTTGCTCGCCGCCTTGAGCTTGCCCGAGGCGATCAGCAGCTCCAGTTGCGTCGCTTGCACCAGGTCGCGCAGGGCCGAGCCATACTCGGCCTGTATCCGCCCTCCCAGGGCGCCATCCAGATCGTCACCGATGCCCAGCGCGGCAGCTTCCCTGCGCGCCTCGTCCAGCTGGCCCAGCTGGATATGCCGGCGCGCGATAAAGCACGACAGCATCAGGCTCAGACGGGGCGGATAGGCGGCGGCGTAGCGGCGCAGCACGGGCAGGGACAGCGCGCCAGCATCGGCGCCGGACCACAGCTTGACGGCCGCATCGAGGCCATGGGCTGCCGTATCGAGGATGCCATGGGTGGTCATCTGGTGCAGTCCGCAATCGAGCAGCTTGCGTGCTTCGTCCGGCACATCCATTTCCACGGCGGCTTTGCTGGCCAGCAGCGCCATGGTGCCAACGATGCCAGCTTGCTGTCCCAGCTCCTGGCGCGCCCGAGCCATGGCGTCGACCAGGCCGTTGTATGCACTGACATAGTCACCTTCGCGCAGCAGCACCAGCGCGTTGACGACGGCAACCCAGCCCTCTCCATAAGCACTGTCCGCTTGATCAATGCTGGCCGAGGCAGCGCGCACCATGCGCCGTGCATCCATCGGGCGACAGTCGCTGGCACTCACGATAGCCGCCGCGCTGGCGACGGTGGCGACATCGAATGGCGCGTCGATGCACGGGCCGCCTTCCAGGTCGCTCATCGCCAACCATCGCCCGGCCTGTTGCCTGGCCTCTTCCAGGCGGTCCGTATACACGGCAAGGGTGATGCGCAGGATCTCGATGCGCCGCGCGACTTGGGCAAGTCGCCGGCCACTCCCCCGTTCCCCCTCCCCGGCTTGTTCCAGGCGCTCGCCCAGGCGCGCCACCTCTTCACGTGCCTGACCGTAGCGGCGCCGGAACACCAGCGCCCAGACGTACCAGTAATCCGCCTCCCAGCCGCCGTATTCACCTGTCGCGCGCAATTGGCCTATCCATGCCAGGTAGCGGCGCAGGTAGCCAAGGTCGCGCACGAAGACCGCCGACGTGCGTTCCAGTATCTGCGCGGCATGCGCATTGGCCCCAGCCGCCAGCGCATAATCGATCGCGTCCGCGCACCGCACTTCTTTCTCGCAGTGCTGTGCTGCCCGTTCCAGCACCGCGAGGCGCTGCGCTTCCGGCATTTCCAGCGCGGCCTTGGCGCGCAAGAATTCACGGAAAAGATTGTGCATGCGATAGCGCTGCTCGCCTTCGACGGGTATCAGGAAGACGTTGTGCGCCCACAGGTAGCGCAAATACCCGTCCGCATGCGCGTCGCCGGTGGCGGCTCTGGCCAGATGGGCATCGAAGTCGCGCAACTGCGACAGCGACAGCAGAAAACCGCGCAGCGGCGGGGCAAACTCATTGAGCACTTCGGTGGTGAGGAGCGTAGCGATGTCCTGGTCCACGCCGGAAAAGGCAGCCAATGATTTTTCCGCATCGGGCGAAGACGACAGCAGGATCTGCATCAGCCGCACCGCTGCCGGCCAGCCTTCCGTCTGCTGCAGGATGGCCCGGGCGGATTCCGGCCGCAGGCGGGTGCACAGGTCCGCGCCCAGCATTTGCTGTACGCCATCGAGATCAAAGCTCAGCTCCGCCGTGCCGTACTGCGCCAGCAAGCCATGCAATTTACAGCGGACCATGTCGAAAGGCAATGCCACGGTACTCGAGCAGACGAGGCGGATCCAAGGTGGCGTATTGAACACGAGTTGCTCCAACAACTCGTTAACGGCGGGATCGTGGCAATAATTGAGATTATCGATCAGTAGCAGGAGCGGCGATTGCCAGCACCGCAGACATGCCATGAGCCGACCGATGCGCTCGCTTTCCGGCTCGCCGCCCTGATGCACGGCCATCGCGGGATCCGGCGCCAGCGTCTCGCCAGGCGGCATACCCAGCCTGGCTTCCAGTGCGCCGAGCAGCCGCTCCACGCTCGGATCGCGGTCATCGAGGCAAAACCACCAGGCGGGCTGTTGCCAGTGCAGGCAATTCTGGTAGATGGTGCTGAGCAGCACAGTCTTGCCGTAACCGATCGGCGCTACCACGGCACTGAGCTTACACAGGGGCGACGCTCCCCCTTGCAGCATGCGCGATGCCGCCGTGGCGACGATGGGAAAGGAAAATAACGGTGGGCAGGACTCCAGGACTTGCCTGTATCCGCCACCGGCCATCGGCATATCGGCGCCCTGCGGCTCGTATCCTGCCCCTATTGCGGCAATATGGCATGCCGAAGCGCCGCCGGGCGTGTCCGCGTGCCACCCCGCCGCCACCGCTGGGCTGGCATGTTGCAATTGCAATTTCATTATGATTGTCTCCTCGTGCAGCGCTGCGCTGTCATCTGTCGAAAGCAAAGTATCACTGTGCCGTGACATCATCCACCCTTCAAGGAGCATTAAACCTCAAACTCCGTTTCCTACCCCATACTTTAGTTAGGTTTCCGCACCATGCTGGCGGGAACTCCTCCGCGGCAGTTCAGAGTGCGCGGCGGAGCCCCTGCTTTGAGCGCTATATCGGCACAGTTGGCTACGACAGCCTAGCCATCATCTGCTTTGAACGCTCGGTGAGACCGAGAATATCGTACGCTGGCGGTGAAATGGTCATCACGAAACTTCCAACCCGCTCAATTGCGAAAAGCAATATTTTGATCGCCTGAAGAGCGTCTAGCGCACTTGTGGCGGTTCACTGCGGCAATTCGACCCGAACTCTTAAAGCGATAACGAGAGCAGCGAGCAGCATCACAACGCCAGCAATAATGAAAACGCCTGTCACTCCACCAAACCCGAACATCATGCCACCCAATGCAGCGCCGGCAGCTATTGAAGATTGCACCGCAGCGACGACCATGCCACCAGCTGTCTCCGCTTGATCAGGGACGGCACGGGCTACCCAGTTGGACCAGGCGACAGGTACGCCGCCGAACGCCAGGCCCCACAAAGCGACCAAAAGCATCAGGCCTGTTCCTTGGACTGGCAGTAAAATCATGGCGAATGCCGCCAAGCCCACCAGCGCAGGCATGAGCACTAAAGTAGCACGCAGGCTACGCTCCATTAGCCAGCCGGCCAGCAGCGTGCCAACGAAGTTGGCGATACCAAAACCCAGGAGCATCAGAGACAAACCGTTTACATCTATTTGGACAACGCTTTCAAGAGCGGGGCGAATATAGGTGAACAATGCATATTGCCCGGTATGGGCAAGTACGCAGCCCAGCATCCCGATCCCAATCCCCGGGCGACGGAGCAATCCCAGTACCGATGTCGTGCGCATCATCGTGCGCGGCGCCATACGGGGCAGCGTGAACAATTGAAACAAAAGTGTTAGCCCTCCGACAGCCGCGGCTGCTATAAATGCACTGCGCCAGCCATATAGCCCCCCCAAGTAGCTGCCCAACGGTACGGAAACGACCGTCCCGATGGCGATGCCGCTAAATATTATGGAGAGCGCTCGCGGCACCAACTTTGCCGGCACCAGCCGCATAGCCACGGCTGCCGCCATGCTCCAAAAGCCACCTAACGCGACGCCCAGAAGAATGCGCATCACCAACAATACTGTCAAGCTTGAGGACAACGCCACCAGCAGGTTGGAGGCGATCATCAGCACCGTGAAAGCCAACAAGACGACACGCCGGTCAAAATGACGCGTGAGACCTGGCACCAACAGCCCGGCGAACATGGCCACGACGGCCGTCACCGTCACTGCCTGACCAGCTAGTGCCTCCGATACGCCAAGGTCGAAGGCCATCGGGGTCAATAGACTGGCTGGCAGGTACTCCGCCGTCAGTAAACCGAAAACCCCCATTGCCAGTGAAAACACTGCCATCCATGCTGCTGCCGCTGGCTCTAAAACAGACGCATCGTTCGCGTTGGGCGTTTGCCCGGTAGCAAAAACATCGTTGTTCATCTCTACAATCCCTAAAACAATCAGAGTCGAAAGTCTAGAGGTAAAATCCAGGATGATCTATGATGGTAAATCCTGATGTTTTGATCGAAACACCTAAAATGAGCAAGCAAAGTCAAATTTCTCCATCATCTAATCTCGTCAGTGAACTATTGACAGGCATGCGCCTGCGTGGAGTCCAGTACCGCCGCATTCAGACCGGTCCAGCTTTCGGCATAGGCTTTGAAGACAAGCCAGGCCACGCCTACTTCCACTTCCTGGCCGTTGGCACTGCCTTCATATGTACGGATGATGGTGAGTTGCATCAGCTGTCCGCCGGTAGCGCGGCGTTCATGCCTCACGGCAGGAGACATCAGCTTCTATCGGATGCGGGTATTGCATTTCAGGACATCGCAAAGTTCGATGCCGCGCCCCTTGGTGAATCCGTTAGCGGAGTAGACACATGTCCCAGTACGCACTCCGTGCCCAGTGCGGTTATTTTTTACGGCTGCATGGAATTCGATCTCGGCGGGATGCAAGGGATCGGCAAGCTGATGCCAACCGTCATGGTGGCTGACACGCAAGCGCAAGGCTATCCGGGGTTACTGCCTGTTCTTGATTCAATGAAGCGTGAAATCTGCGCCGGCCGTATTGGCTTTGCAGGCATTCTGGCTCGCCTGGCGGAGGTCGCGGCAGCAATGATCGTGCGCGGCTGGATTGAATCCGGTTGTGAAAACGCTTCTGGTCTCCTCGCCGCCTTGCGTGATCCGCGCCTTGCTCGTGCCATATTGGCGCTGCACCGCCAGCCTGGTCGTGAGTGGACAGTCGCACAGTTGGCTGCGGAGTGTCATATCTCCCGCTCTGTCTTCGCGCGACGCTTTGAAACCACCATCGGAGTGCCGCCCCTGCGCTATGCCACGGAATTGAGAATGCGTCTTGCCACACAATTGCTCACTCACGAAAGAGTGTCCATCGACGTCGTCGCCCGACGCCTTGGCTATACATCTCAAGCCGCGTTCAGTCGTGCTTTCAAGCGCGTCATCGGCAAGCCGCCGGGTGCCTGTCGGCAAATGTTTTGAGGAGAATCGCTGAGGGAAGCGCGGATCAATCCATTTTTCAGCGACCTCTCGCCAGAAACGCAGCAGGCCGTCGCGACCGCGCGCGCCGCTGGCCAGTTGATCGCCTCGACGTCGGGCGGCCTTGTCTTCATGAACGATAGTGCCGAGCCGAGCAGCGGCGAACTGGGCTGCCCTACCTGCGGAAGCAGCGGGCATGCCAGTGATGTTAAGCCGGCATGCGAACCTGCGGTTGCTCAACGCCGATCACCGACGCTTGACGCGCGCCGTTCAGCGGCGGCCGATCCTGACACGCCTGCAGGAATACCGCAGCAATCATGCCGCAACCTGCCGCCAGTTGCATGATCGGCATACGGAGGCAATGTCCCAGCGTGCTGTAGCCCGGCAAAAGATCGATGGGTTCAACCGGGAAATCGGTGAGACGGTATGTCAGATCCGAACACTGCACCAGCCTCTCACTCACCTCCCTCGTTCCCTGCGCGGGGACCGCGCTCCAGGGAGAGGGGCAATGCCAGCTACTCGAACACGCCCGCTCAGCCCTTTCCATCATTCCCCAGCACAAACAATCGCTGCGCCGCCTGGAACACGCCCAGCGCCAGCAAACCGAGGGACTGTCACAGCTGAACGCGCAAATCACGGCGCTGTTTGACGCCCTGCAACACTTGACCGAAGACGATCCGTACTTCCTGAGCCGGAATCGGGACGATCGCACGGTAGCCGGATTGATTATTTTTCCGCCCAAGGAAAGGATCAAGAGCGCTATCGCATCAGCAGATAACATCCCCGATAGCTGGAAAGCGTACTTGTCCTCAGTTGGAACGGGACACCACTGATGCACATCAACGATATTTTCAAAAAATTAATATTATTACATTTGAATAGTTTTTCTTCAGTAGAAACATATAGGATTTGTATTTCTTACATCCTGGAGCTACTCGCCAGACCTCAATTTGAGATAGCAGACTCAACCATTCAATCAAGTCGAAAGGAACAAGATGAAATCCCAGATACGTCATGCCGCAATGATCGTTTCGCTGTTGTCCGCCTCCTCCTGTGCTTTGGCGCAGGTTCCCAATCGATGCCCATCGCTGGCGTTTTATGGCAATGCCGCCACCAGCGGCCTCTGCAAAAGCCTCAGCCCTGCTACGCAAAACCTGCAAGTGTGTGAATTGACGGCCGCGCAACCCGACGTTCACTTGACCTTTGGCCTCCAGCCAAATGGCGTGAACCCGCCCGTCCCTCTCCACCTGACAGTGCGCACTCAGGCCAACAACTGCGAACAAGCGACCAATATCGTCCAGAACGCTGCCGGAGCGTTTGTCGCGCAAAGCAACGCCCTGCTCTGTGGCGTCGACCCCGTCACCTATGTTCAACGCATGAACGCTCAAACGATTGTCCCGGGGAGCAACGGTCAAAGCGCTTGTCGCACAGCATTCATAAACGCACAGACGGGCGGCAAATTGACGCCCGCAGTGGCGCAAGGCTACCTCAACGCTTGCAACACCGGAGGCCTAGCGAATGCCGCATGTCCATGATGTGAAGCGGCAAGCAACAAAGGCGACAAGAAATGAGCTGCATTCCGAATGCGAGCGAAGGCATTTTGAAAGGCTAGCGGGTGTCTAGCAGACTCGTGGCGATTCACAGTGATCCGCAAAGGAGATAAAAATGAGCAAAGGTAGCGGTAATAACGGGGGCCGTAGTGGTGGTTCCCAGGGCGGTGGCAGTAAAGGTGGCGGAGCATCTGGCGGTGGCCGTGGGCAAGGAAATGGCGGAGGGTGGCCAAGTGCAACGGGCAAGCCATCTGGCGGAGGGCGCAGCAATGCACCCGCTGGCGCTGGCAACAAATAGGTCTGGCGCTAATTTAGCTTAACAATTCCGTCGCAAGGAAGCGCCCGCAAGCTAAGCTTGTGTACTCGCTTGACGTGAAAACGGCCGCAGGAAGCGGCCGTATCGTTTTGGGCTGGACAGCGGGTTAACAACCCATTACCCCAGATTTGCCCCAAGTTCCTATTCAGACAAGATATGAAATCCCAAGTCTTTGAATACAAACTAAAATTTTGGTGGGAAGTGCAAGTTTCGAATTAGAAACAAAGTAACCATAGATCACAATAGCCTACGACAGCGACGGGCAATAATAGGTAACTTCCGGTATCTTTTGCGCTAAAGTGATCTGACGTCATCTTCCATTGCCCCAAGTTTGCCCCAAGTTTTACCGAAAGTATCACAACCATATGCAGGTGAAAGCAATAAAACAACAGAGGTATTTTAACAATTTTTCAGCATTTATATTTCAGACACGGAGTGCTCATGTTTCTCACCAGAATTAGTGCGGCTCAGAAAGCCTCACGGACTTGAACATCGGTGAAAATTTAACAGAGCTTGATCTAAATAATTCCCACTCAATTGTCAACGAGCTGGCTAAGCGCCTGATTTTTCGGTACTTTCCAAACCATTCAGTTACCGATACCCTCAAAAATACCCTCAGCGGTCCTATCTGTCATTGCCGGTTCGTCGCGGAGGGAACGGAAGAGGAAAATCCGCTTGTTCAAACCGGTCACCAGATTTTCCTGGCCGATGACGCTTTCGTTTCGGCACATCAGCAATCGCAGCGCTCCGATAAATTTAAGGATACCCCGATCTTCAGCACCCCGCTGTCATCCTGTCATTGACGCAATATCAGATCCGCTATAGCGACAGAGACGAAACAATGGGACGCGCTTATCTGCCTACCGCTTTTACCCTGTCCCACACTACCGCCGCTTTTCACGTCTCGAGCAGGACAGTCAGTCGAGCCATAGCGGCAGTTAGCAAAGTGCAACTTGCTGTAGATCGAGACAGCAAATGTTGAGACCGTGGACGAAAGGCGGACCTACCCCGCACCGCCCCGTACCACTACCGGCAGCGGCGCAAATTGCTGTGGCCGGAACTACGCCCAAGGCCTGTTTGACGGGATCAGGCAGGTCGACACTGTCGATCATGCATCAATTTTTGGCGTGGCATAGGTGCTGGTACCGACACCTAATGCGCCCCCTGTTCGACAAACGATCACTGGTACACGCCCCCATCCGAAAATAATATATAAATTAAAAAATTTTTAAAGCCTTTAGATCATACTTAAAATCTCTCAATTCAACCTCATCATCAATCATTAAGAATAGATCCTCCAATTTATTCAGGCTTAAAATTTCATTAATATTGCCACGATGAAAATCGAAAAATCGTTCCGAACCTCTACCAGAATCAATAATAAGAGATACAACCTGAATCATTAAATACTCAAGAGGCTGCTCAATACCATAATTAAATTGTTCATAGGCATAAGCATACTCAGATTCATTATCAGCCCAAAAATCCCCTGCCGAATTCATGCGATCAATACGATTTCGACAATACCTATAGGCATACTTAAAAAACCACCATTTTATTATTTTGTAATTCACTCGCATATCATCAGGAAGGTAGTCCTCAAGAAATTCATAGCTCATTTTTTCATCCCATTAGCACAATCCCTAAATAAAGCCATAACAACCGTCTTTTTACCCAATCCTGGTATGCGAGCGGCACCATTTTGTCGTGCATAGCTTTTGCCAAATGGGCAATCATTATCATCTGCTCGTTGAAATGGTCGAGGCAAATCTGTCACAGGGCATGCGTCAACTGAACGGCTTATATACCCAGCATTTCAATCGGCGCCACAAGCTTGTCGGGCACGTATTGCAAGGCCGCTACAAAGCCATCTTGGTGCAGCAAGAAAAGTATCTGTTGGAATCGGCCCCCTACATCGTATTGAATCCAGTCCGGGCGCACATGGTGGCATCCCCCGATGACTGGTACTGGAGCAGCCAATACTACGTTTTGGACGATGCATTACCTCCATGCTGGTTGACACATGACTGGCTCTTGAGCCAGTTTGGCGCTACGCGCGACGAGGCAGTCCCTGCTTATCGCCGGTTTATCGCCGCCGGGATGGGCGAGGCGAGTCCGCTCGCGCGCACCTGCCACCAGATTCTTCTAGGCGATGAAGCCTTCGTTTCAGCACATCAGCAATCGCAGCGTTCCGCAGCATTCAAAGATACGCCAAGGCAGCAACGACGCGCTGTCGCACTATCACTCGCGCAATATCAAGCCCTCTATAACAACAGAGACGAGGCAATGGCACGCGCTTATCTGTCTACCGCTTTTACCATGTCCCATATCGCCGCCGCTTTTCACGTCTCGAGCAGGACAGTCAGTCGAGCCGTATCGGCATTTAATAAGGCGCAACTTGCCCAAAAAAGAGATGGCCAAAGCTGAGATCGTGTACAAATGGCAGACCTGACCCCGATCCTCCGATCCTGTGTGAAAGGCGGATCTGACCCCGCCCCGCTGCTGGCCAAGAGCACGAATGCGCGGGAAACCTTGGGCCGCCTGGCCAGCTTGGGGCAGACGGCCTGAGTACGGCGGCTTGAGGTGCCCCGGTGTTGCGGTACCCAGGATCAGTAACAATTTTACGGACGGAATGAGGCTTCGCCATTTCGACGAAACCTCACCATGTCGATGAAATTTCACCTATCGATTATCGCAACGAACCTTCTTTAAATAAATCCCCCTCATAACCCAGATCCATAGAGAATTTACCGGCATCAACATTTACCGTAAATTCGCAACGTGTCCATGCAGGCTGATTATTACTGACCATGAATTGCTGATGTTCACCAACTAAATCAAGAAGTTTCTGAGTCTCCAAATCACTGATGGAGAAATTGCTTTCGGCGACTCCGTTATTTGAATAAAACTCAAATCGACCAACATCACCTTCAGGAGAAAGGACTGCAATCATCAAAATTATTGATGCATCTTCCGGAGCGATATTATACAAATATTTTCCGACCTCATTAGATATTTCAATATCTTTCATCTTTCGATTCAACTTTCTATCTTTAAGTGAGATACCCGACCTCTCTGATCGGTCGTTATTACCTACTCCGGAGGCTGAATAGTCGCCGTTATCACAACATCAAATACGAATTCCATCGAGGGTTTGGTGGGTCTCGATCCACGCTTTTACCCACAACGGCTGGCGCCCGCGACCACTCCATTTTTGATCGTGATTGTCAGGGTTGCGATACAGAGCAGCCACAACCTTTTTCTCTCCCTTCGCTGCATTTTTTGGTACGCCAGCGATCAACTGTGTCAGCGGCACGCCGACCCGCTGTGCAATCGCCAGCATTTCAGCACGCGCTTTCTCCAGCTCGCCTTTTTGTCGCGTCTTAATCTCTTGAATTGCTTGCGCTTCGAGCTTTTTTAACTCTGCCAGTGATAATGATGAGATATCCATACGAACTCCTTGAAAGTAGTACAAATTTTGGATGACGCCTTGATGTAACTTGAGCACGCATGCCAAGTCAACGCCATTCTAAGACAATTCATACATGCTTTTGCAGTCTTCTTTCTCCTTGTACCATCGAAACACCTTGCTTAAAGGGGCAATTTTGACTGGAGCCATGCAGCTGGCCCGGCAACAATCGTGAAAAACACCGTTGCCACGCAGGCCCAAATATGGAACCACGATCCCCTTCTTTCGCATCGACCTGGCTTCTGGCCATGCTTCAAGGGCAGACCTATGACCAGATCGCAGCGCGGTTTCGTGTCACGAAGTCGACGGTGTCCAAATCCGTCAGCGATTTGGCACGGGATCTACAGTCAGTCGTTGGCGTGGTCGGCATCGACGAGGACAGTGCTCCCAGCGCCCACGTGATACGAGCGCATGGAAAAGATTATCTGGAGGCGCTGGAACACTTCGTGCCGCTGGCGAAACAGGCCGCCACAACCTCACCGCCGATCATTACCCAGGCACACATTGACCAGCTGGTGCTGCACACGGCACGGCATAGCCGCTACAAACAGCGCGATATCGCCCTTCTCCTCGTGCTTATCCATACCGGCGCACGTCCGAATGAGATCGCCAGATTGAGCGTTGCCGATTACGTCGATGCGGCGGGCCAGCACCGCTCTCCGCCATGGCTGCCAGCAGGTGCCGCTTCGAATGGCATAGCACGCCCGCTTCTGCTTCGCGACGCAACAGTCCTGTACTGGCTCGACGCTTATTTGGCGTGGCGCCTGGCCGCTGGATTCGGTGTCGGCGATCAAAGCGAATATCGGGGACTCCAGGGCCAAAGTAGCCTGTTTCTCAGCCGAACCGGTGCGTCGTTTAGTTCGTCATCAACGAAAGCTACCGCTGAAAAGGGCTTGCACGATGTCCTGCAGCGCATCTTCCGCTATGCCAATCTGCCTGGTCTTGGTGTGCTGGGCGCGCGCCGCTCCGTCGCGCATCGCCTGCACGCCGACGGCTGCACACCCGAGGAGATCGCGTTTTATCTTGGGACACGCACCGGTGCCGTGCGACGCCTGCTGGCGACAGGTCCCCGCAAGCCACCGCATCCAGGCGCCTTCCGCGCCTGAATTCGATCCATCCTGCCATCCCTTCACTACCTACGTTCGCTCGCCCCGTAGGAGAGCGTCTGGGCAAGGATCACGGGGTTGACTCGCTACCGGCCAATGAGAGGATGGTTCATCGCTTATTTTTATGTAAAGGAGACCATCATGGATAAGGAAATCGTCAATCGCGCGCTTGCGCAAGGCGCTCCGCCAACGGTCCTTGGCGAACGGCCGGCCCGCATTCCCACTGGCGGCACGATTCGGGCCGGCATCAAAGTGCTGACCAAGGCGGCCGCGAGCAATCCGCAAGCGAAGGCAATCTACGAGCAAGGGCTGGCCTCAAACTGTTCGTTTGAAGAGATCGGACAAAAGATTGCCGAGGCATTCCCGGACATCAAGACACCGCTGGTACCCAAAAATGTGGCCTGGTTCACCGTACGTCCGAATGACTTTCCCAATCCGGCCCTGGCAGCGCAAATTCTGGCGGCGTTTGGCGAGGATCGCGGCGACGGCGTCATCCGGCTGTATCGTTTTCCGGTTATTTTCCCGGCCGACAC
This sequence comes from Janthinobacterium sp. NKUCC08_JDC, assembly GCF_019345575.1. Classification (NCBI taxonomy): domain Bacteria; kingdom Pseudomonadati; phylum Pseudomonadota; class Betaproteobacteria; order Burkholderiales; family Oxalobacteraceae; genus Janthinobacterium; species Janthinobacterium sp. NKUCC08_JDC. The sequence goes on from NZ_JAHKQW010000005.1 coordinate 166,672, forward strand.
CTGGCAATTGGTCATGCCACATGAACTGGCCGCCTGGGCACGCAATGACAAGCGCTACTGGAGCGAATATGCGTCAGATGGCCATACGCGCTACTGCAAAATGTATGCACCCGTTCGTTTCGATGAGCGCAGCCAACGCGTGGTGCGTACCTTCGGCGGGCGCCCAGTGCAACTACGACCAGAAAACAATGGCGTCTGCGATCCAGAGAACTGCCCGGAATTTCAGAACCGGCAATGCAACCTGACTGGTAAATTCATTTTCTATATTCCCGGCATTGCCTCGATCGATGCTTTCGTCCTGCACACCAACAGTTTTTATGCCATGAGCCGCGCCATCGAGCGCTTTGAAACCATCTCGTTCATGCGCGGTGGCCGCCTGGCCGGTTTCCTCGATCAGCACCGCACGCCCTTCTATTTCAGTAAAAAGCTGCGCGATGTCTCGCATATCGATCCCAAAACCGGGCAATCCGTGCGCAGCGCACACTGGATCATCGAACTGGAAGCACCAATCGATGTCTCTTCCCTCCTGATCCAGCATGACGATGAAAGCGCTCTGCACCTGGCGGATCAGGCCGCCCATATCCTGCAGGGCAAAAACGAACAACAAGACGCGGCCTTAGCGTGTAGCGGTCCCGATGATGGATATGTCGTAACGCCGGAACAGGCTGCGGAGACCGGAGCATCTATACAGGAGCAGCCGGCCCCTGAATCCATGCAGTCTGCGTTACCTGCGCAGGACGCCCCATCTACCGAAGATGAAGCGATCAGCACCCTGTTTGACCTGGCAGCGGCCTATGGCGTAGACCGGGATCGGTTTGGCCTCTTTGCTGACCGCCAGTGGGGATCAGGCTGGAGGCGCAATGTAAATGGCCGCCAACGCGTGCTGGCGGAACTGGAACGCTATCAGAATGATCCGGAAGGCTTTTGTGACAAGGTCAACGCCCGCCTGCGCGCGTCGGACACGCCGTCATCCCGGCAGCGCGCGCCAACAGCGCCAGCCAAGGGAGAATAGTCATGCGCATCGCTCATTTCTCCGATTTGCACTATGCCGTATCGACCTTGCCCGAGGTCGATACGTGCTTCACCTATGCCGTGGACCAGGCGATCGCAAGACAGGTAGAAGTCGCCGTCATTACCGGCGATACCACCGATCATGCCCTGGATGCCCATTCGCCGGCGTTGATGGCGCTCGCGCGCCAGATCCGGCGCTTGGCCGATCATTGCCCGGTACTGATGCTGCAAGGGACGTTTTCACACGAACCACCCGGTACGCTGGATCTGTTTTCCCTGCTAGGGGGCCGTTATCCCATACACGTGGCCAATCGCCTGCAGCAGGTCATCCTCAACAGCCGGCGTGAATGGATCGCCTCCACACACTCGCGCTTCGATGCCAATGACTGGCGCGACACGGGCTGCGCCCTCCTCTGCTCCTGCGTTCCGACCATGAACAAGGCGAACTTGGCCGCCAGTGTCGGTGCGGAACAAGCCGGACAGGCCATGGGGCACTATCTGGCTGACCTTCTGTCCGGCTACGCGCCAGGTAATCTGCGGGCGCGCCAACGGGGCATTCCCACGATCGCGCTCTCCCACGGTACCGTCATCGGCTGCATGACAGAACATGGGGTACCGATGGCGGGACTCGACCATGAATTTACCGCAGGCGCGCTGTTTCAGGCACAGGCCAATGCGTTCATGCTGGGGCATATTCACCTGCATCAGGCGTGGGACCACAACGGACAGGTGATCGCCTACCCCGGCTCCATTGGACGCTTGCATTACGGCGAACAAGGCAATAAGGGTTTCCTGATGTGGGAAGTCACCGCGGACAGCGCTAGCTGCGAACTCGTCGCAACGCCGGCTCGCCGCACACTGGAGCTGGCGTTTGCCGGGCCACCGGAGATGGATGCACTGCACCAATACGTCTCTAACCACCCCATCGAAGGCGCCTGGGTGCGTATCCGCTGGCAGTGCCTTGAGGAGGAACGCGCCACCATCGACCGAGAAGCGATCACGGCACTGTTTCGTGGCGCGGCAGGCATCAAGCTCGAAGGCCGAGTGCTCCCGATCACGCGTGCCAGAGCGGAGGGAATGGCTCGCTGCCATCAACTTGAAAAGCAAATCGATGCCTGGGCACGCCAGGTCGACACGCCAGCAGCACCTCTAATGGCTTGTTTGGCCCAGTTAGCTACTCACTCACCCGCCGACATTGCGATGGCTGCGCTGTCAAGAGAGGCAGTGGCAGGCGACGTTTGCACAAGCCGAGGCAACGCTGCGCGAAACGGGTCTGTGGAGCCTTGAGGCGCGCGTGCGCCGCTTCATACTAAAGACCGGAAGACACTTTGACCAGGAGAGATCATCATGCGCCCTCTTTCCCTCACCTTGACGGGTTTCATCGGCATTCGCGATGGGATGAACAAAGAAACATTGACGCTCGATTTCGAGCGCCTCACGGCCGGCGCCCAGCTAGTGGCCATCGTCGGCCCTAACGGACGTGGCAAAACCACCGTGCTAGACAATATGACGCCCTATGCAACCATGCCGTCCAAGGCAGGTGCTGACGGCCTTGGCAGCTTTTCCTACTATGACGAGGTATATTTACCGGTCAACCGCAAGGAACTGCTGTGGGAAATGGGCGGGCAGAGATACCGTACACAGATCATCATCCGACTCAACGGAAAACGCCGGAGCGAGGCCTACCTGCATCAGTTCCGCGCTGGCGCATGGCAGCCCGTGCAACTGCCGGACGGCACCGTGTCCGATGGCCGGATGGAATCGTACCAACGCTGTATCGAGGATATCGTCGGACCAGCCGCCACTTTTTTTACCACGGCATTTTCAGCGCAGAACAGGCGCCAACTGGCTCACTACCGCAACGCGGAAATCAAAATACTATTGAGTGACCTGCTTGGCCTAGAGCGCGTGCGGACAAAGGGTCTACAGGCTGCGGAGACGGCGAAACTGCTGCGCAGCGGGCTTTCCGGCCTGCTGCAGGAGCGGCGCCTACTACAGCAACAGATCGATGATATTCACGCGCTTTCACGCCAATTGGCCATGCCCGACGGTACGCTGGATACCCTACAATGCCGTAGGAAGGCAGCACTGGCAGCGCTGGATGAAGCCAAAAACTTCCTGGCAACACTCAAGGCCGAACAAGCCGTCGCTGCGACCTACGTGAACCAGCGCCAGCAGCTTAATCAAACACTTCAGTATCTGAGCGATCGCTTGCTGGCAGCCAATCAGCAGATGGACGAGCGCGAACACGACCTCATCGCGGCATGCCAGTCCATGAACCAGCAAATCTTGCAACGGCGGCAAACCCATGCACAGGAGCATCAGGCGGCAACACGCAGGCATGCGAAGCTGCTGTTGCTCACCGCCGATCTCCGGCGCGTGACCCACGCCGTTCGGCGGCTGCCGATCCTGACCCGCCTCGTGGAATACCGCAGCAATCATGCCGCAACCTGCCGCCAGTTCCATGATCGGTATATGCAGGCAACGTCACAGCGTACGCTGGCCCTGCAAAAGATCGATGCGCTCAACCGGGAAATCGATGAGGCGGTGTGTCAAACCCGAGCATTGCACCAGCGCCTCTCTCTCACCTCGCTCGTTCCCTGCGCGGGAACCGCGCTACAGGGACAATGCCAGCTACTCGAACATGCCCGCTCAGCCCGTCCCATCATTCCCCAGCACGAACAATCGCTGCGCCGCCTGGAACACGCCCAGCGCCATCAAACCGAGGTGCTGTCGCAGCTGGACGCGCAAATCGCAGCAATGCCGGACACGGCAGAGCGCTTGGCGCGCGCACTACACCGCCTGGATCGTACTCGGGAAAGACGCTCAGCCAATCAGCAAGTCGCTGCGCGCGCCAGCGAGATCGAGCAGGCACGAGACAGTATCGACGATGTGATCCGCCGGATTCACCTGCTCGCGCAGGCCGTCGACCATGAAACGGATGTCGAAAAACAGGAAAAAGCACGCGTCGACAAGGATCTGGCAGCCATTGCTACTGAGCGCGCTCAGATCGCACATGGTATTCGCATAGAACGTGAGCATATTGAACAGCAACTCTCCGCTCTGCCTTTGCCGTTCGATCCGATTCGACTCGCGCAGACCGATCAGGAAATCGTTCACTGCGCGGGCAGGCTGGCAGAGTGCGAAACACAACTGCACGAAGCGATCGGGCGCCAGCACCGCCTGACTGAGATTCAACGCCAGTTACTGGCTCACCGGCAAACGCTGGCATTGCTGGATGCCCGCATCGCTCATATTGAAGAACAAACTGCGACCTGGTCTTTGTTCGCCACATGCCTGGGGAACGACGGGGTCATCGCCCTGGCCATCGACGACGCGGGGCCCGCCCTGTCGATGCTCACGAACGATTTATTGATGGCGTGCTATGGGCCACGCTTTACGGTATCCATCCGCACGCTGCTTGAATTGGGCAAAGGGCAATCCAGGGAAGGATTTGACGTCATCGTACACGACGCCAATACCGGCTTCGCCAAGAGCGCTTCCAAGATGAGCGGAGGCGAACGCGTCTGGATCAACGAATGCCTCACGCGCGCCATGGCCTTATATCTGGCCGAGTCTAACTGCCGGCGCAGCGAAACACTCTTCTCGGACGAAGCCGATGGGGCCTTTGACGCCGAGCATAAACGCATGTTCCTTGCGATGAAGCGCCAAGTCATACAACTGGGTGACTATCAACAAGAGTTTTTTATTTCACATACGCCGGAATTATGTGAGTTGGCTGACGTCACCCTCAACCTCGGCTAAAGTAATAAAGATTAGCGTAAATGCCCGCGTCAAGGAGCACCAGCGCTAGGCCATGCTCAACGATTCACATGTCACAATATGACTTGCTAGTGATCGACTCGCAAAAAAAGCGCCTCTGGTAGAGGCGCCAACTATTTCTATGCCAGTATTTAAACACTGTCTTCAGCAAATGCGGCAAAAAGGGCAGCCCTGCTCTGCCTCTCGCTCATGATGAACTGCCGTAGCCCATTTCTCCAACAGACTCCGTCAGGCCTTTGAGCACATGTACATCTCCAGCCACCGTGAGCACGACATAAGCGCATTTCTGCTGCACTCCTGGCAATCTGGTGTCCCTCCAGCCACACCTGTTGCAATGACTCGTTGAACAGGAAAGTCATCGGCATTACTTCACGTCCTGCGAAGTAATCTTCGTAACCCAAGTGCAGTGCGGCCTGAAATGCTTCCAGGTACACCAACTCATCACTGTCCGGACGCCATCTCTCGGATGCCTCCATGTATTGCAGGACGACAGCAAGACCATGAACCTCATTCGCATCGTCCATCATCGCCTCCGTGAGGTTCTACCGCTTCGGCAGGATCCTGCTGACGCTTCCTTTGCAGCTCCCGCAACTGCTCCACACTGTCGCTGATCGCGGCCTGCGCAAAACCCATCAGCCAGGCGTCCCGCAATCCGACCTCATGGTGAAACAAGCGCGGCACCTGCTCATTGCCCCGCTTGTAGTCGTCATATCCCATCTCCTCGGCGCGATACAACATCACGCTCATCAAGTCGTGTCGCCGCCGTTCGTCGTCACGGATGTCAAGCGCACGGCGGTACTCGTGATAAATCAAACCAATGGTTATGTTGATGACTTCGTTCATGACAATACTCCTCAGTGCAAATGCCCTGCTTCACCGCCCGTGGAACCTCCATGTACATAGCAAAGATCCTTTGCTGAACACAGATGCCCTGTCGTCAGGTCGCAAAAGCAAATGCACGTCCTGTTTGTTCGAATAAACTGCGCGCCGTCCCGGGTCACAACCCGCGTACCGGGAGGCAGCGCCTCTAACTGCTCGATGAGCGGGTCGACTTGTCCAGCTGCGCTGGCGCAGGGTGTCCCACTCCTCTTCCAAGGTGAAAATTGATGTTTCATGATGACCTCCATGCTTGAGGGGATTGAAACGCCCTGGGCAATCGATGCCAGCACATGGCACGAGCCTGGACGAGGCCAGCCTTGTACATGCTGGCAACTTGAAATCTGCTCGATGGCTGACTATCCTGAGCAACACATATACGGAAAACGATCTGTGCTGGATGACGGATCTGATGAGGGCTGCAATCGGAGAAAATATGTTGCAACTTGGCGTACATATCCGCCTGACGTCGAGAGACGTCGAGCGTCTGCGCTACATCACCGGCTTCGAACCTGTCGGTATCAGAAGGCTCGCCGATCTCGACGCCTACGTCGAGCAATGCAAACAGCATTTACAGGGACGGGCTGACGAGACGCGGCTACTGCATAAGCTTATCGACGAGACGGTGGCATCGTGCCGCATGTCGGCCTGCTCAATACTTCACCGATAGCTGGCTTGCTGGTAGTGCGCCCAGGCATCAGGCGGCTCCCAGAACTCAAATCATCAGCAACAATACTTATCCCTGAAGGGCGACCTCATCGCCGCTCTTCCAAATGCGATCGTGAATTAACGCTCCCTTCCCCCAGCGCGCTTTGCCGAACGTTGAGATGCGCCGATATTGGCCTGGTGCCCAGCGTCAGCTGCTACGTTGTCACGCAAGGGGTGAGCAATTTCTGACGAAGATACCCCCTGGCCGGAATCCACCGGATTGGCATCCCCAGTGGTCAACCTGCTTAGCTGAGCGCCAGCCCTGTCCTCGCGTTCCGGCAAGCAGGCCAGGAAGATCGTTCCTATCGACCTGAACACGCTTGTAGCAAAGCCAAGGGGAGCACCGATCGCCATATGGATTGCCCAACGGATTCCAGCTCCCATCCTTCGAAGGCGCACCTGGCGCGCTTTTTCCCTTCGCAAGACATGTTTGCAGCGCAGGTACAGGCCACTATGCTGAAATCGCAATTCACTGCTCTTTTCCAGATGCGCCACCAGCTCGGCGGCAATCATCGGGTCGGCCGCGCGCCGATACAGGCTCGCCCAAACCCGTTCTTCTTCAACCTCGACCAAGGAGCGCCGCCGCTTTCCGGTCCTCATCTCTCCATCGTTTTGCATGATGTCCTCCACGAAAAACAAAAGGGAACGCCGGCATCCCGTCGGATGCTGGTGCTCCCTCATCACCCCACGCCTCGCTCCGTCAACAAGCAAGCGAGACAATCTATTTAGCACTCCCCCTCGTCGGGTAACGAATAACCGCATGCGGGGCACTCAATGCTCCAGTGCTGATTGATCGTGCCAGACTCGGCGCTTTCCCAGCTGTGGTACCTGGCACGTTCATGCGAACATGCCGGGCACTCCGCCTCAAAGTGCTCATTGTCGAGTTCCATTCCGCCAGGCTCGACGCCCCTTCCAAATACCCTGGTTCCCATATTGGCCTCCTCAGCAAGCGCCTTGTCTGGAATGTGAATCACTCCGGGCAAGGCGCCGCATCAGTTGGGTTCGCCGCAACCAAAGCTTGGTCGCGATGTGAACAACACAGGTAAACAACGATCCTATGCCTGACCTCAGGTACGGGAACACACTGCCAGGATGACACTGATATGGCATCTGCACGCGTGCCGAAGCGTGCGATATCCGAAGGTCGCCTGAGCTTGACCGGAGCAGTGCACACGCGACATGCACCTCCCCGCTCACCTCACGTAACCCGGTGCCGCCGAGCAAAATGCAAAGCGGGTATGGCTGATCCTGTAGAAATTGTCGTTGGGACATGATTGCTCTCCAAAAAAAGAAGGCACCATGGCCCCGCACGGGGACCGCGATGCCCCGCACACGAGAAGATATGCCTGGCTATCGTTAAAAACCGATAGACAAGCGAAAGAAGGCCCACCATTCCTAAGAACAGGGGCCTAACCTGAGAAGTATCCAGTGAACTGTACTTCCTTAACGCAAACGATCCTCTGCTTGCGCAAATCAGCCTGGCAAGTGACCAGGCAAAGATCGGTTGCCGAAGCAACGTGTCGAAATCCTACTCGACGACTGAATGACGGGTGACGACCGCAACGCTCACCACGTGAGTGGCGAGATCCTGCCAGGAATCCGCGATGGATGGGGCAGGAGCAATGTGAGAGCGATTCTCACAGAAAGCATTCTTATTTTTGCAGTAGTTATTGACGAATTCAAGGTGCCACAGGGCGAAAGTTCACCGAAAAACGATAGTTCAAGGTTGTTCGATGCGTTCCCAGGCTGATCACCGATAGCGATCCGGACACAGTCATCGGCTGCAGTCATCCTTCGGCAACCGGATGCCTGTCAACCCGTTACTGCTGCGAAGAAGTTTGGAACGGTCGACTCACCTGCTGAAATACATCCGGGAGCAAAAAAATTATCTGCTTATAACAACCCGCTGCTTTGACGGGCACGTCGTTCATTCTCAAATCTGGCTTGTTTGCAGCAGTCTAAAGCGCTCATGCACCAATTGATTAAAACAGCGCATAAACTCCCCGCCATCGTCACAAGTCGCAATCACATGCTTTTCTAGGCGACCACATCGCGAGACGCGCCGCGTGTCAGCAATCACGCACGATGTGTGACTAAAATTACATAGAACAAACGGCCGTCCCTCGACCGGCGCATCATAATAAGCTTGCGCCGCGAGGCGGGCATCAGCAACCTCAATACCCTTGCTCCCGCTTTTCTCGATCACCGTGTAGGTGCATCCGGCCGTCCGGCATGCTCGTAACAACTGGCGGCTCTCCGCATTCAGTTCCATGCCACCTCCCCCGCGCGCCTCCCCAATACCAGTTGCACGAGACTCGCGCCGCTGACCAGCACCACGTTACTTCTGGCCAGATGAGGATACACGGCAGCACCGCTGCGCCCGGTATGCAGAAATAGTCCGGCCCCAACACCATGATGGCAAATGGCCTCGCCAAAGGCCGCCACGTGATGATGGTTCACATGGCCGCCATAGCGCTTCGACTGCACCGCACACCAACCATGCCCAGGCAACCACACCTTGCCGTCAATCCCGCCATCCCCGGAATACCTCGGGTTACGCAAGACAAATAGCCCGGCGTCTTCCAAGGCCGAAAGCACCACCTCTTCAAACACCAGCGGATCCACTTTGCGCAGATAAGCCAGGCACCGTGCCGCGTATCCCTCCCCTGTGAACTGCCGCACAGCCTGCAACACCGCGCGCGATTGACAAATACGCCGGCGATGGTCAGGCAGCCGGCGCAGACGCACAGCATTGAACAACTGCGACGCACATCGAAACAGCATGCCGCTCACGCCGCGTGAACGGGCCAGAACGGCTTCATAGCGCTCGCGCGGCGCACGCGGCGCTCGAGAGCCGCCAGGTTTTCCATCCTCGATTCGCTCTTCTCTACCATCACCAGCCACGGCGCGCTTGACCCACCGCGCACGCGGATTTCCTGACGACCAACGCTGCCAATGTCCCCGTTTCATGATGCCGCTCCCATTAAATCCACTTCACCACTGCGCCGGCCCACCGGCGACCCCAGATACGCGTTGCTGATCTGCTTCCGACAATGCCCCAGCTGTTCGGCCACCTGCCGATAAGCGTCCGCCATGACCTCACGATCGATAAACAGCTCACCGCCCCGCACAGGCGGCTGCACCTGCGTGATATCAAAGTACAGATCACCGGCAAATTGATGCCGCAAGCCGTGTGGCGTGACGCCCAGGTCATTCTTGGTCAATCCCACTGAACGCACCACATTCGAAAACAGGTCCAGCGACTGTTTCAAGGACAGTCCAGGATGGCCGATATGCCCCCAGTCCTGCCGGGCGAGACAGCGTGCACGCGCCAGCGCTTGCCTCTGCTGGGCTGTGCGCACTGCCGCATAGCGCAGCCGGCCACCCTTCGTCCCACGCTTGATGCGCAAAAAACTAATATAGTGATCGGATCGAGGATGCTGAGCCGGCAAGGCATACGCCGGTACTTCGGCTGCGCGCGGGCAAAACATCACGGCTTCCTTGCGGCGCAGGCCAAAAGCGATCATCATCGCCAGCTGCCCTCCCACGTGGCTGTCCACCGCATCGACGGCGGCAATGACCTCATCGACGGCAAGACCATGGCTCTCCCACCCCTTGTCGATCAGCGCCCCATAGGAGCGGCGTACCAGCGCCGGATCGCTCACATAGCTCTCGGCACTGCGCACCAGGCCCGGCTTGCCAATCCAGCTGGCGAAGACCCGGATAAAGCTCATTTGCTGCTGAATGTAGGCTGCGCTGCAGGGATACGCCCGGCGCGGTATGCTCATCGGCATGTCGAGCAACACATCTGCCGGTAACGGCTGCGCCGTCCAATACGCCATCAACGCGCGCACGTGCCGTTCCGCCAGGTTTTCCGGTATGGGCTTGAAGCCCAATGTGCGCAGCAAAGCGAAAATCCGGTACAAACCCTGGCTGCGCGCCTGTCTGGTGCTATGCGAAATCCCCTTCCCTGCGCTGGCATGCTTTTCATTAAACGCGTCCAGCACCGCATCCAGCTGCCCCCTCCATTGTGTGTTGTGGGTCATGACTTCTCCCTCCCGATACTCAGGATTGTCGATTTGGCATGCTGCACTGTCCGGCGCGCATGCCACCGGTGTGGCCTTCAATTGGCATCGACGCCCGGCCTGCTGCGCCAACGAGGGAGATGTACTCTAGACGTTCCAACGCGCTGTCCCTATCTCAGCGTCGATGGCGGATTTTCTGTTTGCCCGAAGGCGCGGTGTCTTAAAAATGCTCATGCGAATAACCAGCGAATTTCTCCTTCTGTGTTAGTCCCCGCGTCTTGCGCGAGCAGTGCGGCGCTGACGCCACAAAGACATTTAGGTGCCCCGGCCACTCTCAATTGAACCAGGACCTTGCCCCTCTTCCCTCACGGTCATCCCATCAGCCCTACCACCAGGCCGCTTCGTGATTGCGCACTAACCAGGTTGATCGAAGCTTCTCCGGCAACGTCACAACAAGGCACCGCGATAGGCTCTTCGTACAGCAGGAAGATTGAATAGGTGATAAATCACTCTCCTGCGGTTCGCGGCCGCAGGCGATACATCGACACTACCAGGATCGTAAATTAGCGACGGAGCGCCGCAAGGCCCTCTCCGATTTGACAAGCGTCTCTTGACGAGAAATCACGCGCGAGCAGTTACCCCCGGCAGGGGCAGCCCGACCTACTTCTTCACTGACATACCACTCAACTCGACCGCAGGGCGCGGCCGATCAACTTCGCTTCGATAGACAGGTTACGACTGCAACGGCATACCACGCTTGCCAGCGCCACATTCGGAACGCGATGTTCCTGGAAGTGGGTCCAGACAGTCGTCACAGAATATGAGCAGTTTTTTCGAATGTCAAGCCGATTTTCGGCGCTGAAAATTTGTGATTGAGGTCGAATTTATTTGGTAAGTGCATCTGGCGAGGATTTCTCCCTATGAAGAACGCCGCGTCGTCATTCCTCTGATTGTAAATGGTATTGAACATCGGAACGGACTGAACCAGGCGCACAGATGAACAACCAACGTACGTCTGCGGTGCGGCACGATTCCAGCGCAGATGCGATGCATTCTCACGCCAGTATAGCTGCGCCGCAGCGCGACTCCAGTCGTTCCCCAGCGCGTCTGGAGCCGTACTCACTACAAGTTCTGCCAAAAAAGCCGGGCTTTTCCCATGGAGTACGTACCACCCCACTATTACTGTTGATCACTTGCAGCAATCAGGAGGACGAAGTGGAACCCATCGTGCGGGCCGTGGACGTTGGCCGGGGAAACACCAAATTCATTGCAGCGGTCAGCCCTGGCGATGTGCGCTGCGCGATGTTCCCGTCACAGGCTCACCCATGTGAAACGGCCTATGAGCAAGAAACCTGGGGCACTAAACGCCGTACCATCTGCGTCCCGGTTGACGATTTGAACTACGAGGTCGGGCCAGACGCGCATCTCGCTTCCGACATCTTCAATGCCAATGTGCTGCAGCACGACAGCTACAGTGCAACGCCCGAATATCTGGCTTTGCTACTGGGTGCACTGCATTACATGCGTGTCGACCGGATCGATCTACTGGTACTTGGTCTGCCCGTGGCCACGTATAAGCTCAAGAAGCAAGTAGCAGCGCTGGAACGCCGCGTCACCGGTGAACACGTCCTGGCCGAAGGCAAAAAGATCACGGTAGCGCGCGTCAAGGCAATTGCACAGCCGTCCGGGGCCTTGATGTACTGCGGACTGACCCATGGACGCCTTGCTCAGATGCGCAAGGAACGGAATCTGATCATCGATCCGGGGCGGCGGACGTTTGACTGGCTGGTGACGCAAGGCATGCAGCAAATTGACAAGCGAAGCCATTCGGTACCGCGCGGCATGTTTGACGTGCTCCACTCGATCACCGAAGGCATCAGCCGAACCACAGGCTCTCACTACCGGGAATACGACGCGATCGATGTGGCGCTGCGAACGGGAAAAAAGCCGGTCATCTTTCAAAAGGAATACGACATTGCCCAGCACCTGCCGCTCGCGCAGAAGATCCCGGAGCAGGCTGTCGCCGAGATGCTGCACTACGTGGGCGACGCTGCCGACATCAACAATATTATTCTGGTTGGCGGTGGCGCCTTCTTCTATCGCAAAGCACTGAAAACCGCCTTCCCGCATCACGAGCTGCAGGAACTCAAGGATCCGATCTTTGCCAACGTCAAGGGTTTTCAGTTTGCCGGCACGGAGCTGGCCAAGCAGGCCGACGCGTCATCGGCTCGGACAGGTGGCACGGCGCCGCTAAACATGGCGACTTAAACGATGGATACGCCTGGCACGATACGTTTGAGTGTAGAGCTGGAACGCGCGGACAACCCGCCCCTGTATGACGATCTCATCAAGTTTCCAAAGGGGCCGCGCCGCGTGAACCGTCTGCGCACCCTGGCCTATGCCGGACTGGTGATACAGCAATGCGGACAAACCACGTCGACCTCGGAGGCGCTGCGGCTCGGCAAGCCTATGACTGAACCGAACACGCCAAGTCAGGATACCGTCGTCGCCCTAGCATCGATGGAGCTTTTTGGCCCATCAAGAAGCGAATAGGATTGGAAATGAAAAACGAAGAGCTACCTCGACTCAGTGCTAGCCAACTGGCTGAAATGGGGTATTGTGAACGCAAGATCGTCCTGGCCGACAGATTTGGCCCGCGCTGCTCGTCCGAGCGCGAGCAGGCACGAGCCTATGGAGAGCTTCAACACGCGAAGTTCTTCATCGAAACGTTGAATTTGGACGCCGCTTCACTAGCGCTCCCAAGCCTGCCGGAACGGGCGTTCATCAGGCCCAAGCAATTGGCTACACGCACTACCAGACTCCACAGGCGGCTGTACCAAATCATGCCGGCATGGCTATCGGCCGCGCGCAAGATGCGCTTTCACATGGGGAGATCCGTTCGGACGGTGTTTTTGCGTCTACGCGAACAACTGTGCTGGCCGCGACATCGGCAAGAGCAAAAGAAGCGCCAGCCGCGCCTTCGCCTTGTCGCACGCACTCACGAAAAAAAATGAGCACTTCCACTGTTCTATCGATCCTCTTGCATGTGGGTTGGGTGCTTCTGTTGCTCTGTATTGTACGTGGAGTGAGACGGCATGCCAGGTGTCGAACGCGCCCCAACTGGTTCCCGGACGAATTGCGTTACGCCAGCCTGGCTTACGCAGAGCAAACTTTCTCACTCGATCACCCCATCAAACTCATCGCGCGTGTTGATCGGGCCTATCGCCACAAAGGAAGACTCACGTTAATGGAGTACAAAACCCGACGTGTGGAACGCGTGTTCATGTCGGACGTGATCGAACTCTCTGTCCAAAAGATGATTCTGGAATTGGTAAGCGGAGCCAAGGTGAACAATTATGGCTTTGTCGTTGTTCAGCACCCTGAGATACCTGAGCGTAGAGCCATGAAGATTTTCTTACTCAACCACAAACAAATCACCGCGCTTTATCACCGCAGAATGGCTTTATTGAATCAAACGATTTCAGCCCACCACGCGGAATCATCATCGCAGTGTCGCGGATGTGAATTCATGAGAGAGTGCAAAACGCATCCTGAAAGTACGCCGTAGCCCATATAGTGCTCAGAGAATACCCTCTGTGAATGCCTCACGTGATGATGCTTTCACTGGACGATCAGAGTTTCTTGCGAGCGATAATAAATGGGATGAACTGCGATTTACTGATATGGCGCATAAAGAAGATGCCTCAGCCTGACTTTCCCCAAGGGGTTCCGTATTATGAACTCGATGACATGAACCGGGCGTTTGAACAGCAGCAAAAGGGAAACTGAATGGACTTACCTTCCAATGTAAGCAAGCAGATAGATTTGCTATCAGAAATGGGCAATGACCTGGCCGATCAAGGCAAATTCTCCCAAGCAGCGGAGAGATGGAAGCAGGCCCATGATCTGCTCCCGCCGCCGCAGGCTGACTGGGAAGCGTATACCTGGCTGAAGGCGTCGATTGGCGATGCGCTCTATCAACTTGCGGACTTTTCTGCTGCGCGCGAGGCATTGTTCGACGCGCTCAATGGTCCTGACGGCCAGGAGAACCCGTTTGTGCATTATCGCCTTGGACAGACGGAACTGGCTTTGAAAAACGAAGAGGCAGGCATTTCAGAGTTGCTCAAGGCGTACATGCTCGACGGTGAGGAAATCTTTACCGAAGAAGAGGATGGGCACGTCTTTTTGCAAAAACTTCGGGATGCCGGGCTGGCCAGCTAACAAACATGGTGGACTGTATCGAGGTGCCAAATGCGTAAAATTCTCATGATCGTCGTCATCATCCTACTCGCGAGTATCGCGGGATTGTTGGCGATGGACCGCTACGACAAGCATGTGGAAAAACAAAGACAAAAGGCGTTCAACGAGAAGTTTTTAAAATAACAAATCGGCGCGATCTGGGATGTAGCCATGATCGGTGAACTTCCGCCAGATCAATTCCATGTTGTGGTTGAGAATGACATGGATCGGGCGCGCCTGATGTGGCTCGTCAACCGTATTGGCGAGGCCACGTTACGTAAGAGCGTTGCCAAGTGCCATGCTCGTTGCCCCGAATGCAAGCCCTTCGTCTCAATCCTCTCATCAAGGCATGGACATCGCTCAACCGGCGCCAGAAAACTGACAACACTCACTATGACTAGCTGTTACTTGCCGTCAAGGCGGTGCGTCTCGCGGAAAGCCATTTCGATCGCGGCCTTCAGTTCGGGGCTATGGCCGGGCAAATACGATGGCCAGGGCACGAAAGGCGTCGAGGACATGACGCCAAGCGAAATCGAAACGGGGCAGCGGTAGTCCGCTCCAGTGCTGGTCAGGCGCACCAGCACCATCTGCTCACACTGAACGTCTTTCACACCGAGCGCGTCGGCGGCAGCCTTTCCGGAGCTGTTAGGATCGCTGAAAAATGTCATGTGGTCAACCGCTGTGCCGGCCATGTATCCCCCCAAGACCACAAACACCAGACTCAAGCAGGAGCTCCATCCTGATTTTGTTTTATCGCCGCCACTGCGATAAATCGAGTAAAACTGCCATCCGAAGGCGAACATGCTGAGAAGGCCGAATACAAGCGCGGCCATCGGTACCCAGTTACGCGCATCACCTGGCACGCCTCGGCTGTTAAACGGAGAAAGGTAGGCTGCGTCCAGAAAGGCCAGCATAAAACTGAAGAGGGCGAGCACATGGAGGACGGGCTGGCGGCCGCTCATGGGCGTTCGGAACATCGCGATCATGTGGGCCCATCCAAGTAACGTAAGGGCGAATAGAAATGGCATGGTAGATTGATTGAGTATTGTGTCAAATCGCCGAGGGCAGTTGCGACTACGCCCCCTCTCATGCTTTGGACCGTTTTTCCTTACGGAGGCGCTGCAACGCCGATTTGAAGCCCGTCATCGACAAGTCGAAACCCTGGTCATTCAGGGTCAGCAACACTTTTTCCAGAGTGACGCCTGATTGCAGCGTGGCCTCAACCACAGGGAGAATTTCACGCAGGCGCGCAGTATTCGACTTACCTTGATTCGTTCTGCTCAATTCGGTTAATGCATCCACAATGTTTTGCGGTTGTGTAGGGTCCATCCAATTTCTCCTACTGATAGTTGCTATCAGGCTCGTTACCGCCGCAGCCTAAGCCGTCCCTTCCGGATACCGTGCCGCTGTCATCGCTCACGCGGCATCCAGCGTGGCCGTGGGTGAAATCGGCCTGTCGCACAGTTGCTGCGGCGGGGACAAGGCCGACCGGAGCGAGGATAAGTCCACCGGCAACATGTTCACCGCACTGAGTGTATGGTCGTGAAACACAGTCGATACCATGCCGTCCAGTCCGGTTCGGCCGATCCTGACTGAGGGTGGCTCCCAACTTAGCGCCATCGCGCCCCTCACTGCTACTGTTAACTACCTCGGCGCCAGGTGGCCATACAACTCGTGTGTCGGCGCCGTCGATGGCCATCTTCTCCACGTCGTTTTTGAAGCGCTTGAATTTTTTCAGCATCTCGTCGCCCAGCGGCACGCCGTTATGGGTATGCTCCAGCAGTTCCAACAGTTGATCCCTCGTAGCATCGAGGGTCTCGATGCGACTTGAGCGGAGACGTTTCGCGACTTCGTGCACTGGACACGTGCCGACCCAGTACATGCGGTAGTGCTCGACAATGTCAAGGGCGTTGAGCACTTCACGCACCTGGCGGCGAGCCTTACGCGACAACGTACGTCGGTCGTGCGCCCGGTAAGCCATGTACGCAACGCCGGCAGCCGCTGCGATACTACAGGCCCCAAGGGCCAGGCCGCTCCGGTGGTTGCCCACCCACTCGATCAGCTGCGAGAACGGGCTGGGGCGAATGTCCTCTTGTTGAGCCAGTCGACCAAATATCAATCCGATAACCCCCCTCCCGAATACTGTTGACAACACTATCGGTACCGCGGCAAATAAGTTTTCGTCGCTCGAACGGCCGGTCATAACGCGAAAAAACATGACACACATGTGCCCCAGGCCGACCAAGCATATGACGATGCTCAAGACGTCCAATATCTGCCACACCGCCGAACCAAACCCACCCATAGCGGATGCAGCTAGCGGCTGGGCGATCACGGGATCCGTCACCAGCAGGAGCAATGACAGGTATGAACGCCTACTCATGTTTATCTCCGACAATCTGCCCTGAGGAAGCCGGCTCTATCGTCAACAGGCCCAACTTGGCGGCCTTGGCGGCGACGGAATCGCGGCGGCGAATATCTGCAAGATGCCGTTCAGGATTGACGGCCGCGCGCGCACTCGCCATGTCGCTCAGGGCAGCAGCTGTCGCCTCCTGACGATCGACCTTGCGATCGAGCGCCTCGAAATCTACGCCGGGGTTCTGGCCGACATTGCCGATGGTGCGCGCCGCATTGGTTTTGGCCTTGGCAACCTTGCTGCGCGCTTCAAGCAGGGTGGCGGCCGTATCGCGCTGTTGCTTCTGCATGCGCAGCTCTGCAAGCTGCTGGTTCAGCACGGTGAGCGACGGTGCCAGGTCGTTGGCGTTCTTCTCATACGCCTGCGCGCGCTCCTCCGCCAACACCTGGTTATTGATCGCACCCAGAGCCTCCTCGCGGCGGCCGTCGTTGGCCGCCGTGCGGGCAACTTCGTCCCACTTGTTTGCGTCCTTCAAGGCGGTTTGATGGTCCTTTCTCATCAGGCGCAATTCGGCATCGACGGCAGCTATGCTGTCCTCCGCCTTGCCGATCTGTTGCTCCAGTTCGCGCACGCCCTGACGCGCCATGCGTCCAACATCACTATTGTTATCGACGACATCATGCAGCGCGCCGGTCAGTTGTATCCAGATTTTTTTCAGCAATCCAAACATGGCGACTCCCCCTAATAACGAGTATCTGTACTTCGCTATAGTTGCAGCCAATGTGCATCCAATGTGCATCCATAGCGAATCCATCGTGCATCCCACTACCTGCAAAGTCAATCGTCCATCCTGTAAAAACAATGCTCTTTGCGATGGATCAAGGCTCACTTTCGCGTGAGAAATCTAAGGAGGTGAAACCGTAGCGGAAGGGAGATAAAAATGAGGGCGGAGCTTGCTGAGCAGGCGTGGCACGGACGCAAACGTCCAACCAGATAGAGCATGGGCCAGGCATAGAAAGATAGGGCCTTTCAAAAGTAGTCTTATTGAGTAACTTTATCAAACTGGACACTGATTTCGGAACATATCTGCGGCAAATTCTCCGATCGGGCCAACAGCGAGGAGGTTGGCCTTGGCGATACCTACCGACTTAAGGAACGCTCAGAATATCTGAGCGCTCATCTTGGGCTCAAACCCAGTTCTGCTATCCGTCCAGAACGATTTTCGTTGGTATTAACCGGCTGGCTTGCACCCTGCCCTGCAGCTGGTAGAAGCGAAGATCGATCTCTTTCTTAGTGGTACCAACTTTTTGCTATCCGCTCAAACAGTTCCTGCAAAGTCATACCGTTGTACGCTCTTCTCCATTGATATTTAGCAAACACTGCTGGACGATTGAAGCCCATGCTAGGGATAATCATGGTGTCACCGCTATTAGATAATAGCGAGTTCAGGGAAGATTTTACAGAAGTGGCGATCTAGCGCAATTTCCTGCAATTAAGAATGGCGGGGGGCCAGAAAATGTATGCGAGGAAAATCCAATTTTTCGGAATTATAAATATTTAGACCATCGAGCCAAGAATATCGCTCACCTTGGAAGTGAGAAATATTACTACCCCGAATAGGGAGATACTGTGAAATTCATGAATATTGCAGGGATTGCATTCATCGCAATGAATATCTCTGCTTGCACCGGCTTTGATCCATCACTCAATGGTTTATTAAAGATCGACACCAATATAGCTATGCCTTCCCAAGTGCGCCCAGGCAATTTACATCCCGATAAAATTTCAGCCACTACCTACTCCAAGGAGTCGGGATGCACGGTACTGCCGATTAATAAAAGTAGCGTCGACGTTGATACAATTTATGGACGCGCAATGGCCCGTTTCGGCTTTAAGTCACTCGAACAGATCACGTTTTATCGCAAAATGGTTGATCGAACTTACCTGGTTGATCAGGGATACAAGCATGAAAAGCAAAGTGGCGCTTTTTACCATTTAGCTCAAACTGTCTCGTCGGGTACATCTGGAAAATCAGGGGCAATGTGGCTCGAGCTGACATTTTCTAAAAATGGTTCTGGCAGTGATGTTACTGCCGAATTTTGCATCGATCCAGCTGATCCAGTAATGTCCAGCAACAATATCCGCCAACAAATAAGCGCTCGAATCCAAGAGATCTTCGGCACCTGACAAGGTGGCAGCAGCGCGGCCCTCGCACACACGCCCGTTCCAGGCCTAGGTACATCACTCGATTATGGTAGTGGGCACGCGCATCCGCATTTGCTACTTGAGTTTTGTTAGCGGCCAGAAGTAAATAGAAGCATTATCGTTGCATCATCCGCCACTCTTATACAGCCAGTACTCATGTTCTCCCGCAAAGTTACTTGTCTTGTCGGGAGTTAGGATGAGGCCAATCGTCTCCTGAAAGTGGAAAATGAGAAGGCTGTGCTTGCAGGCGTTTGTCTTCATAACATCAGGATGTGCGGCCAGCGGGGATCGTGCGCCGGATAATTTGATTGGTCAGAATAGCTTCGCCGTCGCCGCCCGCTACGGCACGCCCGGCAGCTATCGACATGAGGATGATCTTTTACAACTCAACTATGGAAGCGAGGCTGCCGGTTGCAGGATCATGGTGTTGGTGAATCAGGTGCAGCGGGTCGTGGGCTGGGCCAGCACTGGCGCTAGGTGCGCAAAGCTATCGAACAAGCCGACCACACCTTGATTTATCCTGTTTCATGGCCGTTATTGCTGGAAGATCTTAATCCAGTTGTGTTACCTAAGTGTTTTCAACACCATTGGCTAATGGAAGACCTCCAGATGTCCCTCGCCCCATCCAAGATGTCTCTTGAGTCGATGCTAAAAATCCTCACGATGATTGGCACAATCCTTGCGTTTTGCTGGGGAGCATACCAGTTTATCGTCACACAGCGGGGCCAGGCTGAAACGCGACGGATCGAGGCCACCAGGCCATTTCTCGACAGGCAATTGAAGCTCTACACTGATGCCACTCAGGCTACGGCCACGATGGCAACGTCAACATCGCAGGACGAGATCGCAGCTGCACGGAGCAAATTTTTTCTACTCTTCTGGGGCGAACTGGTAATGGTGGAGGATCGTAACGTTGAATCCGCTATGGTAGAGTTTAGGAACGCGCTTAACGCAGGTAAAGAAGGGCCAGAACTCGAGCAATTATCACTCACACTTGCTCGATCATGCCGCAATTCACTGGCGCAATCCTGGGGTGTAAAGCAATGGCAGGACCCGCACTCATCCATAGAACAACAAAGCAGCAATTCCCCTAGTACGATACATCCATGAGAAATTGAAGCACTAAGTCGGTGGCAAATGCTATTTCCTCCCAATCCGGTTATGGTCGGTGAAATCGGATTGTCCCACGTGAGCGTTCTAATAGCTAAAAGTGCTGCGATCACCTTACTTGGGTTTGACTGAGAATCGTCATTGACTTGGCACATCGCCGTTCTACCGGCTTAGGTTTCATCGCCACTCCCGTCATAGGAGATAAGCGTCAATCAGCAATATTGACGCGCTGTCCTCACTTATTGCATCATATGGTCCAGGAACCCACATTCCGAAGCAACTGGCGGCGAGCGGGCAAACGCAATGTTGAGCACCACTTACGTAGACGCAGCGATATAGATCGGGTTCGGAGTCTGATCCCAAAACCGCGCAGGCACTGGTCGCATTTACGAAAACCGAGACGGGAGCAGTGGCCGGATTCCTCTCGAACGCAGTGCGTATTAGCAGGAGGTCGTTCGCCCTCCCATGGAACCCAAGCAGGTCAACAGGCAGATGCTTAGCTTCAATTGTTCTTCTGCGCCGGCTCACGCGCACTGGCATCCAATGTGCGTACATCATCCGTAAAAAGGCAAGTTCATGAACATCGTGCACCGCCTGTGGCGGCAAGGTGATTCTTGGCGAGCTGGGGCATTCAATATCCTGCTTTGCCGCTTATCTCCTTAACCTGCTCTGATCTTTTTTGCGGAGTGTAGGTTGTTCAATGTACCAACTCCGGGTAAGGTAAGGGTAAGACCGAGGCACTCCGTGCCGCTTTGTTTGCAGTGATTTTCGCTTTGATCAGCTCTGCTCTGGCACGTGCCAAGTCAATCGCCGAGGCTTGTGTACCGAGAGTCGATACACCTGCTGCCGCTTCCTCTACAGCCAGTTGTGCTTCGACATAGGCAATGTACAAATCATCGTCAGCATTGTCCGTCTTGATTTTTGCATCTGCAGCCGCAGCCTCAATACTACGACGCTCGCTGGGAATGAAGTGTGCAGCGACCGCTTTTTTCAGATCGGCGTTTTGGCTGTCATACGCGGAGGCGATGGCGGCCCAAAAGGCAGAGCCAGTGCGCGTCTCATCCACTTTGACGGTCGCGTTCACCAAACCTATTCTTTTCTCGCTCTCAAACGACGGTAATTCTTCCTGCTCTACCGACATCAATTTTGCATTGAGAAACCGTTCTCTGAGATATGCCCGATGCGATGCCGAGACATAACTACTTGGAGGACACATATCTGCCGGCTGAGCTGCCCCTCCGGACGAGAAACCGGCGCAGTATTCCGACACTGCCTTGAACAGAGCCGGACTAAATTCTGGCTCAGGCTTAGCATCGGCGGTCTCAGCTAACGCCGCACGCTTTTTCGCCTCCTCCTCATACGCTGTTCGCGCGGCCACCATGGACTTGGCAGCAGCCAAATCGATCTCCTCTGCCTGCGAAAATGTCGGCCCCAACATCAGACCTGATGTACTGCGAAACAGCGGATTTTTTTCGCGCGAAAAAAATTTTCCGATATCGATATCTGCGAATCGGAATAATGCTGAAGCAAATGGTTTGTCCGGCGCCGAAGGCAAACTAAATCTTATGCTCAATGCCAAGCTGCGCTGCTGGTTACTCCAGCTTGAAATATTTGAACGGCCAAGGTACAGACTGGTCATCTTTAAGGCAAACATATCTTGGCGGCCCGGTATAGAAATTATGTCGAAATCCGCGTAGAAATCGGGGACGGTAAGTTGATCATCTGCTATTTCTAGAACCTCATGCATGCGCCGCATCACTTGGGCGGCGTCCGGTGTATTGGCCTGCGTCTTTCCGCGGCCCGGTAAGACTACGGACAGGCACAACGGGCTACGCCGAACCTGACCGTCCATCATGATTTTATAAAACTCCCCTCCCCCTGTTCCAAAGCCGATTTCGAAAGACTTATCTTCTCCTTGAGCTTTCGCCATCGCGCCCACCCAATCAATAACACCGCCGACAGCCATCTTGCCAAGCACTGTTGCTATTCCCGCGAGACTTTCCGGCGACTTCGCACCTTCGCACGCTTCGTGAAATGTGACCACCAAACTATCGGATGCAACCGCAGGCGATGTCAGTGATGACATTGACAATAGGAACAAGCAAACCAATTGGCGGAGTTTCATATCAATCCCCTTCCTATTCGTGGAACTTGCAATTAAGGAGCAAGTTGTAATCCGATATTTCCGGCGAACCGCAGCTTGCTGCTCTTGTAAAGATCATGGATACGGAATAAATCACGGTCGCAGCTTTCCTTACCCATATATTCTTCTTGAGAATCGGCGGGCGCAACATGCAGTCCAACAATACGGAGTGCACCTTCAGCGTCGGCCTGTATCAACGATGCCCCACTGGTGCCGCTACTGGACTGGCAGGTATGCACCATACAAACGTTCTTGACAGTCGCAATGGTGCAGGTACCAGCTCGCGACAGGTGCAGTGGAAAAGATGTCTTCACCGATCCAGTGGAAGTGAGGCTCTGTCGGTAGGCATTGGCTATACCCGCAAAGAGATTCCACCCAACCAGCATTACTGAGCTTCCCGGCATGACTCCTTTGGAACTGACGGCGATGTTCGGCAGCTCCAGATCGTCGCCATCACGAACGCGTAGTAAAACGAAATCCGCACCAAATCCTGCATTGTGCTGACCGGCCGGCCCGTAGCGCCGGCAAGAGGGGTCGCTGGCGTGGTCTACCACACACTCTATACTGACGACTGGCAGCTCTCGCGCCAGCATTGGCAGAGTAAATTTATAACGCCCATTTTTTACGTCCACCAATGTCTGATTAGCAATTGCCACTTCTCCTGCTTCCAAGTTGTAAAAGCAATGCTTGGCCGTCAGGACAAGATTGGGGGCTATGCGCGTAGCCGAGCAAATCGTCCCCCATGCGCTGTCCTCCCGATCCTTGCTATTGTTCACCAATAACACCCCCATTGTCAGCGACAAACTTTTCCTCAACGGACTGTCCTGTTTGAGTTGAGCGACTTCGCTGAGGCATTTTCGACTGTACTCATTCATCAGATTGAGCACATTGCTTTCGCCCCCCTTAATCAGTTCTTTCAGCACCCCTTTGGAAAGGGTGTTGGTCCGATTGAAGGTCCGCCCCCACTGCTCGATGTTGTATTTGTTTTTGTCAATCACCGAACCGAGCGCAATCTGCGATTGGTCGCATTCAGCTGCCGTTGCCGTCGGAACCAGGATAGTGGTGCTGAGCGGACTCGCTATCTTGATTTTCAGCGCCTCCAGCGTTGCATTGGCATGAGCTTCCGCGACACCGTGTTCCAGGCTTGGATTATGGCCCACAGGATTTTTTGGCTTGGGCTGTCCGGGCGGTACGCTTCCATGAACATCAAAGGGCTTCGGCTTGTAGACATCAACTTTTGGCCCCCAAGGCTTGACAATCTCATCCAGACGGGGCTTGGGCTGATTGTTCGGCTCAGGTTTAACAAGCTCATCAAGCTTGATGGCGAGCCGCTTGTGTGACTTAGTTTTTGCAAACTCATCAGGGAGGACGATGGATTGCTCGTCAAGCGTAGGGTTGACAAGGTCCTGCTTAATGGCGATGGGCGGCCTACTTCGCATGGATAACGGTGGGCTCTTACCATCTAGGATAAGCGCTGTTTTTGGCAGACCACCCCGCGCTCCAACACCTGAGCCCTGCTGTGCAAAGCCAGTTGGACAACAAAGTACGCCCAAACATAGATACAGCAACCCGCGATGCAGCATAGCAACATCTCCTCAATAGACGCCTCAAGCAGAAACGTCTAATTAGTATTAACGGATTTTTACAGCGTGATTTATTTCAGCGCAAAGTTGTCTTGACATTCCGCTTGGCACGATATGGCCAGGTTGCCAACATGCAGTGCACCCAAGTGCCGCAACTGGCGGATTCACAGTCGTCTGCCACACGGTGCTTCGCCTGCGATACAAGTTCCCAAAGTCATGACGGTGGCTGGGAAAGACCTGGCGAGAGCGAATGGTGTGAGCCTTCAATAAGACGTACGCACAAAAATGTGACCTAAATGGTGCTTCCCTATTTACTCTCTTGCACCATCACAACTATTAGTTTCCATTCAAGAAATTCATGGGCCTTGCAGTTTTTGACGTCCTCAGCATATACTGTATTTATATACAGTAGTTTTGAGAATGATCAACATCCTCTCGCCAGACACTATGCTTTCACCTTCCCTTCAACGTAGCAGCCCTACCACACTGGCCAATAGCGCCCTGTTGCGTGACGTCTGGCGGGCGAGTGAACTGAGCCGAGGAACAACCAGTACCGTCACTACCGGTCACAGCATCTTGGATCGTGAGCTTCCGGGCAACGGTTGGCCGCAATCGACCTTCACGGAGTTGCTAGTTCAGCAAGCTGGTATCGGGGAAATGCACTTGTTGCGGCCAGTGCTGGCACAACTGTCGCAACATCGCCGGATCGCCCTGGTGCAGCCGCCGTACTTGCCCAACTCCGCCGCCTGCAAATTCATGGACCTGAGCTGCCCAAACCTGCTCTGGATACGTGCCCCCAGCACCGCCGATGCGCTCTGGTCCACCGAGCAGATCCTGCGCAATGGCAGTTGCGGTGCGGTATTGCTGTGGCAGACGAATATCCGCGACGAAGCACTGCGGCGCCTCAATCTGGCGGCGCAGACCACCGAGACGTTCTTCTGGCTGGTCCGGCCGATGAGCGCAGCGGCAGATGCGTCACCAGCGCCGTTGCGCCTGGCATTGCGCCCTGCCGCCGGTGGCATTTCCACTCACATTATTAAACGGCGTGGCCCACATCACGAGGCGCCACTCTTTATCCCGCTGGCTGACATGCCGGCCCGTCAACGATTTTTGGACGATCAAAATGCGGTTCTGGTTCAGCGTACACCTCCCACTGTTGCCTCTCGAATGCCTCAGGCCGCGCTGGTGTGAGCCGGGGCCCTATGCGGTGGTCGACAAGGGCCGCATTATCACGGTCTCGCAACAAGCCTATGCCGAAGGCGTGCGTATCGGCATGCGCCCTGGCGGCGTGGCGGCCGTCTCGCCGGATACCGTCATCCTGGAGCGCAGCCTTGAGCGCGAACTGATCATGAGCAATGCTGTCGCGCTCGCCCTCCTCCAGTTCACCCCGGAAGTGGCGCACGCCGGCGACTTCAGCCTGCTGCTGGACGTGACCGCCAGCTTGCGCCTGTTTAACGGACGCGCCGCCATCAGCAGGCGCATTCGCGCTGCCCTGCAAGCACTGGGCGTGACCGCGCAGCTCGGCACGGCGCCGACGGCCATGGGGGCCTGGCTGCTGTCGCGCTGGCAGCCAGCCAAACGCCAGGTCATTTTACGGCGCACGGTACATATGCGCTCACTGGAGCGCCAGCTCGACCGCATGCCCTGCGCCTATCTGCCCAGCGCGGCGAACCACTTGGAGTGGCTCACCGACATTGGCGCAGATCATCTGGCAGCACTACGGCGCCTGCCCCGCCCCGGCATCCAGCGCAGGATGAACAAACTCGTGCTCGATGAGCTCGACCGTGCCTATGGGCTCGCTCCTGAACTGTTTGAATGGATCGCCATCCCCGAGACCTTCTCTGCGCGCATCGAAACCTTTGACCGGATCGAGCACGCCGATGCCCTGCTGGACGGCGCCACTGGCCTGCTGCAGCAATTTGTCGGCTGGCTGGTCGCGCGCCAGCAGGCGGTGAGCGTTTTTGTTCTGCTGCTGGAGCATGAGCGCGGCAAGACTGCGATCCCGCCCACGCCGATCGAGATCGGATTGGCGGAGCCGACCTGGCGCGATGAACACCTGATACGGCTGCTGAAGGAGCGCCTGGCGCGCACGGAACTGGTTGCCCCAGTCATCGCCCTGCGCCTGGAAGCGCGCCTGCTCACCGCGATGGCGCCACCGACACAAGACCTGTTTCCCGAGCCGGGCGGCAACCCCGCCGACTATAAGCGCCTACTGGAATTACTCAGTGCCCGTCTTGGCAGCGACAACGTCCTCTCGCCTGTCGAGCATCATGACCATCGGCCGGAGGAAAGCAATGCCTGGGCTGCCGCCACCGAAAAGCGCAAGGCAGTCAACGCCGAGGATGAGGCGTTTGAGCGCCCGTTCTGGCTGCTACCTAAACCTATCCCGCTGCTGCTGCGCGGCGAACGTCCCTTCTATGGTTCCCCACTAAAAATGCTCAAGGGGCCGGAACGCATTGAGGCTGGCTGGTGGAACGATCAAATCGCGGCCCGCGACTATTACATCGCGCAAGGAAGCGATGCCACCTGCTACTGGATCTACCTCGAGCGTGTCGTTGACGGCCGCTGGTACCTGCACGGCATGTTCGGCTGATCATGGACAAACTGCCAATTTCCACGCTGCCCGACTATGCCGAGCTGCAATGCATGAGCCATTACTCCTTCCTGCACGGCGCCTCTCCGCCCGATCAATTGGTGGCGCGCGCGGCCCAGCTGGGATACCAGGCCATCGCCATGGCCGACGAGTGTTCACTGGCCGGTGTGGTCAAGGCACATGTGGCTGCGAGGGAGTGGAACATCCACCTCATCATTGGCAGCCAGATGAGGGTGACACCGGAGGACGGCACCCCAACGTTCACTGTGCTGATCCTGGCCATGGACCGCGATGGCTATGGCAACCTGAGCGAACTCATTACCGCTGCGCGCACACGCGCCGACAAGGGGAGTTACCTGGTGTGGCCGCGCGACATCGCCAACCCCAACGGGTCTCTCGCTCACTTAAAAGGGCTGCCTGGCTGCCAGCTTATTCTGTGCCCCAAATATAACGCCCCCTATGAAGAGATCGAGCGGCAAGCCGAGTGGCTGGTGCGCAGCGCACCGGGCCGCGCGCGCGTCGCTTTGACGTTGCATCACCGCGCGCAGGATGACCGGCACCGCGCCATGGTCGAAGCCATCGGCGCCGAGTTCAGCCTTCCTGTGGTGGCCACGGGCGACGTCGTCATGCACCTGCGCTCGATGAAAATCATCCAGGACACCATGACCGCGATTCGACTGAATACGCCGGTGGCGCAATGCGGCTATCAGCTGGCCTCGAATGCCGAAGCGCATCTACGCTCGCGCCTACGGCTGGGTAACCTGTATCCGCGCGACGCCCTCGATGAAACCCTGCGCGTGGCTCAGCGCTGCACCTTCTCGCTTGATGAACTGCGCTATGAATATCCAGGCGAGATCGTGCCCGAGGGACAGACCCCGGCCAGCTACCTGCGCGAGCAAGCCTATATTGGGGCGCACTGGCGCTACCCGCACGCCATTCCAGACAACGTGCAGGCGCAGCTCGAGTATGAGCTGGAACTGATCGGCGACATGCAGTACGAGCCCTATTTTTTGACGGTATTTGACATCGTGCGCTTTGCCCGCTCGCAAAAAATCCTCTGCCAGGGGCGCGGATCGGCGGCGAATTCGGCCGTGTGCTACTGCCTCGGCATCACCGAAGTCGATCCTTCGCGCGGCACCCTGCTCTTCGAGCGCTTTATCTCACGCGAACGCGATGAGCCGCCCGACATCGACGTGGATTTCGAACACCAGCGGCGCGAGGAGGTGATTCAATACATCTATCGCAAGTACGGCCGCATGCGGGCCGCCCTGACCGCCGTCGTGATTTCCTACCGCCCGCGCAGTGTCCTGCGCGATGTGGGGCGCGCGCTGGGCGTGGATCTATCGGTGGTCGACAAGGTGGCCAAAGCCTCGCATAGCTGGGGCGGACGGGCCGACCTGCAGCAGCGTCTTACCACCTGCGGGCTCGATCCGCACTCCCCGATCGCCGAAAAATGGGCAGCAATTGCCGAGCGCCTGATGCGTTTTCCGCGGCATCTTTCCCAGCATCCCGGCGGTTTTGTCATTTCTCGCGGTCTGCTCTCCCGCCTGGTGCCTATTGAAAACGCCGCCATGCCAGAGCGCACCGTCATTCAATGGGATAAGGATGACATCGATGAGCTGGGTCTCCTGAAAATCGACATCCTGGCGCTGGGTATGCTGTCGTGTATCGCCCGCACCCTGGCTTTGATCTCGGAGCAGCGTGGCGAGCGTTTTGAACTGGGCGATATTCCCCATGAGGATACTGCCACGTACCAGATGATCTCTAAAGCGGACACCGTCGGCGTGTTTCAGATCGAATCGCGGGCGCAGATGTCGATGCTGCCACGCATGCAGCCGCGCGAATTCTATGATCTGGTCATTGAGGTGGCCATCATCCGGCCTGGCCCCATCCAGGGCGGCATGATCAATCCGTACCTGCGCCGGCGCCAGGGTCTGGAAGCAGTGACCTATCCGAGCCCGGAGATCGAGGCGGTGCTGCGGCGCACGCTCGGGGTGCCGATCTTCCAGGAGCAGGTCATGTCGATCGCCATGACGGCGGCGGGATTTACGGCAGGTGAAGCCGACCGCCTGCGCCGCGCCATGGCCGCCTGGAAAAGAAAGGGTGGCCTGGAACAGTTCGAAGATCAGCTCATGAGCGGCATGGCCGAGCGAGGCTACAGCATCGAGTTTGCCTCGTCGATTGTTGGCCAGATACGCGGCTTTGCCGAATATGGTTTTCCGGAATCCCATGCACACAGCTTTGCTTTGCTGGCCTACGCCAGCAGCTGGCTGAAATGCCATCATCCCGCCGAGTTCCTGGCCGCCCTGCTCAACAGCCAGCCCATGGGGTTTTATAGCCGCTCCTCTCTGGTGCAGGACGCGCGCCGGCATGACGTCGAGGTAAGACCCGTCGATGTCTGCGCGAGCGGGTGGGAAGCATCCCTGGAGCCGATGGCGGACGGCAGACTGGCGGTACGCCTTGGTTTCAATAATATCAACGGAATGGAACGGGAGGCCGCATGGCGCATTGAGGAAGCCCGCGCTGCAGCCCCCTTCAAAAACACACGCGATGTTGCCATGCGCGCGCAACTCGATGCGGGGGATATGAAGGCGCTGGCGTCGGCCAACGCCCTGGTAGCGCTGACGGGCAACCGGCGCATGGCCATGTGGGATGCCGCGGCGAGCGTGCCGGAGCGGGATTTGATGCGCGCGACGACCATTGCCGAACCCGTACTGGAGCTGGCGCCGCCCACGGAGGCCGATGACATCGTGGCGGACTACAGACATATCGGTCTGACACTGGGCCGTCATCCACTCGCTCTCCTGCGCGAGCGCCTCAATAAAATGCGCTTTGTGCCGTCGGATATCCTGAACACTTTCAGCGATGGCCAGCTGGCAAGGGGGTGTGGCATTGTTACGGTGCGGCAGCGGCCGGAAACGGCCAAGGGGGTGATCTTCCTCACCCTGGAAGATGAATGTGGCACCATCAACATCATCGTCTGGCCGACATTGGTGGAAAAGCAGCGCGCCGAACTGATGAATGCCTCACTCTTGGGGGTGTACGGAATCTGGCAATCGAAGAGTGGCGTGCGCAACCTGATCGCAAAGCGACTGGTGGATTGCTCTCATCTGCTCGGTCAGCTTGACACGAAGAGCCGGAATTTTCATTAGAGAAGCATCCGGCCCACTTCCAACATTAACTTGATACGATCAGGCTTCGTCAACTATTTTAGATGTGGGGCCATTGGTTTTGCAGGAGGCAATGCCATTGTCTCGACCCGCAGACGATGCATACATTTGGCTGTTGCCAATGATCTCGCCGTTGCCAGCTTTAAGAACGAAGTATGGTTGATCCGCTTTCGACGTCAGACGAACATACCGGTCATCGCTAGGGCTGTTGCGTTGGCAGGACGCTATGCCATTCTGCGCCGCTTGCTTGGTGGTATAGGACTCGCTAGTGAGTATTATCTCGTGATTGTCCGCTTTCAGATTGAAGTGATAGTTCCCTGCGTTCTTCTTCAAATGATAATAACCTGGCATGCGATACTCCTTTGAATTGGCTGGAGATTTCAATTTATCGTATAAAACTCGGATATTTTCTGACGATTCTAAATTTCAATAGCAGAATCGGATTGTTAGCGAGAACGGTGCAGTATTACTCATTTGAAGCATCGCACCCGATTCACTTTCGATTGACGTTATCCTTGACCGAACTATCCGGATTGTCCCTGACGTATTCCTGGCCGTTCACCTTTACGACATGCGCATCGGGATGCTTGCCGGCCTTGACTTCCTTGACGGCGACAGGACGTGGTACTTCTTTCCGGGAACCAATCTGATAGGACTCATTGCGCCCGCCAGGTCCATCGTTGTTCCCTTTTATTTTCGTCATTCTGCTTCCTTCCAAAAGTTGGAAAAATCCGCTCTCTTTGTTCTGTCTTTTTGAGAAAAATAGTTGAGCGGCGGGATAAGGATACACCCAATTTTCAAAAAATAAATCGACTATGAGGTATTTTCCTAGATGTTTCCGGCTCTACGAGCATTTGAGAGTGAATCGCCACCAGTAGCTTAGCCTCTCCTGATCCATGGTTCTTGAAAGATGAAAATCCAATGGATCGTGGTAGGGGCCTGGGCGCCCTGCCAGGCGCCTGGTGTGCGATCTCGCGGCTGCCTGATCCACCGGCGAGGTCGGGTCTGGCCAGTCTATCTCCCCTGCAGAGACAAACACCGCGCTAGCAAAAGCTGCTTGAGCTTCGGTGGACTCATGCATTAACGTTCCTATGGCAAACTGCCTTGCGACGGCAACCTCGGGTTCCGCGGGGCGCGGGCAACCGATTCGAGTTATCTTTCACATCATTTCCACTCCGCAACGATGCATTTAAGTTAAAGTGTTGCGTTGATCGATTGAGTCCGCAGCCACTAGAGGTCATTGCGAATCAGAATGTTACCGCCAACGGCCGTTTGGCCGCAGTTGAACTTGGATGTTAGACGTTAGGTATGACGAAAATTTACTTCTTGCCGAAAGATCAGATTCAACCGCTCGTCTCTGGCTATGGTGCAGGCCTAGCAAGCGACATGATCACTGTCGATGGTCTTCCGGTATGTTTCATGTATCGAGAAAGTCCTAGACACGACCACGA
The DNA here is from genome assembly GCF_019345575.1 of Janthinobacterium sp. NKUCC08_JDC. NCBI lineage: Bacteria > Pseudomonadati > Pseudomonadota > Betaproteobacteria > Burkholderiales > Oxalobacteraceae > Janthinobacterium > Janthinobacterium sp. NKUCC08_JDC. The sequence goes on from NZ_JAHKQW010000005.1 coordinate 197,925, forward strand.
TAGTGGATGGTGCTTCATGTCAGGGCAAGAAACTGATGAGTACGCAAACGACATCGAAAATCTCGCGTATTACAATATGAATACGATCGTCAATTATGATCGTTCCATTATTCCTTTGCTAGACGCTCCGATCGGCTCGGCATTCGAACGAAATTCCGGTGATGAGGATTTCGTGGAAATCTTAGACTGGAATTCTACCGAAGACTGAGCGTATTCGGCGCAGAGCGCCTTGCTGCGTAAAGCAATGTCGGATTTCCATCCTCTGGACTTCAGCTAGCGGCCAGGAGCAGACAGTCTTCCTTCCAACTTAGCGATCACAGAATGATACTTTTCTTAGACTTTGATGGTGTACTCCATCCGTTTCCGATGACGTCGGCCAGCAGTCATTTTTCAGCGACTCCGGCACTATGGACAATCCTGGAAAAAAATCCTGACATTTCTGTCGTCATCACATCAACCTGGCGTGAGCAATTTTCTTTGGCACAATTGGTGGAACTACTGAAAGGTCATGGAGGTGAGCACTTTTCTCATCGTTTCATAGGCGTTACGCCAACCTTGGAAAGTACGACTGACCATGTACCCGGTATCCGCCAGCGAGAGATTGAGTCGTGGTTGCTTGAGAACGAAATTACCGATGAACCTTACATAATTTTGGACGACATAGAAGAATATTTCGATTCAAGCTGTCCAAATTTGTATCTTGTCGATGGCGTCAGCGGACTTACTGAGCATGACACTGCAATGATCCCAATCTGGTTGGGTATTCTAAGCTGAATTTCAATCGATCCAATTTCAATCGATGCATGTGAGACACCGTCCGCTTCGGGGCGGGACCTGGCAACGACGTCAACCGGCCAGAAGCGGCGATTCGAACCAGCGTGACAATGTGTGAAATTTTCTGATTGGCAATCCGCTATGCTCTGGTGCCGCTACCGGCCAGGAGCGGCCATTCGATAATTTCCAAGGAGCGCGATGACCGAAGATCTGTGTCTCAGGATTGCTGAGAAATATTTGTCGTCAAATGCCATTGAGTACATCCTTCCTGGCCGGATTGGCAGCAAAGAGCCGAGCAGGTGGGAGGCGATTTACGTCGTTCCAGCAGTAACGGACCCCACGGTGGCAGTTGTCGATCCTCCAGATGTACGAGTTTGGGTCACACTTCTTGACGGTCAAGTGGAATGGATACACCAAATGTGAACGGCTGCCTTGGGGCGGCATCCGCCAACGACGGCAACCGGCCAACAGCAGACATTTGGATTGCGCAGGAAACACTCATTACCCGGAAGCCACCTGACTATAAAAACGATGAACCAAGAACTAGAACTTGACGACCAAATGCATCAGATGATTAAAGCCCATTGTGCTCGCGGGGACAGTTTGGCCGAGGCACGGAATTTCGAAGATGCCATTGCGGCGTACAACGATGCATGGCGCTTAATTCCTGCCCCAAAGAACGATTGGGAGGCTGCTACTTGGGTTCTAGCAGCGATCGCAGATTCCGCCTACTTGGGTGGCTACACAACGACTGCAAGAGAAGCCATTGAGTACGGCATGACCTGCCCTGGCGCACTCGGCAACCCATTCATGCATCTACGTTTCGGGCAAATACTGTTGGATAGCAATGAGAAAGATCGTGCAGCTGATGAGTTGATGCGCGCATATATGGGAGCTGGCCCGGAGATTTTTACACACGAAAACTCCAAGTATCTTTCTTTCCTTAAGTCTCGGGCAATACTGTAATCAAGGCCCGCTTTGAGGCGGAACATGCCGAAGTCTGCAACCGGCCTATTGTGTTGAACAAGTCGAGCGGCAAGATTTTCTGGAGGTCTCAGATCTCCAAGCAGTTGGTGATCATTCAATAGCGGCGGTTCTGGCCAGTCTAGGCTGGCAGAATTTCTATCTAAATGTCAACGTACCTGCGTTTTTCAACACAATAGGCCAGAAGCGGTCACTCGACGTATCCCTTGGAAATAAATGCAGATGGAAGTTAAATTTCTTAGTCTTGGCGAGCAAAGTGAACATGGTCGGGTCCTTGTTGCTCGCGGCCCAACCTCAGAATCCAACATCGTTGCCAGTGTCTTGATCGCTCACCATAGTGCGCCGGTGACTCGCGTAAACATTCTTGCCAGCGCAGGGTACTCATGCTTTCAGAGCACACGTTTCGCTGAGAGCATCGTTTACATCGGCTTTGGGCAGTTCGTGTTCGTCGTTGATCTTTACCTTGGCGAAGTTCGTCGCCATCAGCTGGACGGTTACTTTGGCCAATTGTACGATTCGCGCGACCTTGAGAACCTAAATAGCCGCATCGCAGTGCTTGTAACTTCTGCATCTGAAGTTCTTGCTTTTGACCATACAGGAGGTCTGATCTGGGAGCAGTCGCCGCTTGGGATCGACGGTGTAGTCCTTTACGATGCGAGCGCGGGTCAGATTCGTGGTGATGGTGAATGGGATCCACCAGGCGGCTGGCGTCCATTTAGCCTAGTTTCAGAGTCAGGAGCAATACTTCAATGACCGGTATGGGGCGAATCTAGCCTGACGATACAGCCACTAGATTTTCACCCTGACAACCTGCCATGTTGCCCCGAACGGCCGGGTTCGGCCAGTAACGGACATTCGCCGCCCGTGGCGAACTAGGGGAAATAATGAGTGATGCGCGCAGCATAGCAGGTCGGCAATACGAACTGCTATTCGGCAGTGATGTGATTCGGGACGGGGTGTTTCTCGAACTGTCAGAACTTGCCGATGGCGTGAGAGACATAATGGCTGAGGCATTCTTTTACGATGAGCTTGGTTACGTCGTCTTTAACGCGTATCGTTTAGAAATACCATACCCACTAATCATGTGGTTGTACGATGCTGTACTCAAAGAGGGCTGGCCACTCGATGAATATAAGTCTTGAGTGCATTTAAGACGTGCTTATTCGCGAACTTCGGCACTCGGCCAGAAACGGCCGCTGCCCATGCGTGTCCGCACCGGCCGAGCTGCCATAAATCGTTTTGCAGCCATGCTCAACAAACTTTCTAAGACACAAAATACATGCCAATTACAGCGAAACCCTTTGGCTGCCAGGAGCAATTCGACTGGGGAGCAGACATCCACTCGGTTGCCTACGATGGTGGTTTGTCGATACGTGTCCTTCGAAACCGCAACACGGATGATGGGGTCGAGGTCACATTTACCCATGTTGACGGATTCAGGCTTCTTGATGAAGTCCCACTAGCAGAGTACTGGATCGGTGAAGGCTTTCCTTCGGGTTATCCAGTCCTTGAGGTGTTCGATGGTGGTTGGGCGAAGGAAGAAGACGAGCGGCTCGGCTATACTCAGTCGCTACGCGAGTGGCTGATTGTGACAGCTGGTGCTTGCGTAAGCGTTTTCTCGAAGCACGAACCAGAGATTCATGACGCCATCTGGCCTGCCAAGATTTAGCCACACTGACACGAGGTGGCCACCTTCAATCGTCAAGGCTGCGGTCACCCATTCGTATGTCTGCTATGGGGCGGAAGCGGACGGTACCGTTGAATCGCCGCCAGTAGCTTAGACTTTCCTGATCCATGGTTCTTGAAGGATGAAAAACCGATGAATCGTGTTGAGGCTTAGGTGTCCTGCGAAGCACCGGGTGCGCGACCTCGTAGCTGCCTGATCCAACGACGAGAGCGGGTCTGGGTCTATCTCCCCCTGCCCTGCAGAGACTCATGCCGCGCACTAGTAAAAGCTACTTGAGCTTCGGCGGGCTCCGGCAAGATATCTTCCGTGGCTAACCCCCTTGCAACGTTAATCTCGGGTTTCGCGGGGCGCGGAGAAATCGTTACGAGTTCTTTTTCTCATCATTCCATTCTGCAATGATGCATTTAAGTTAAAGTGTTGCGTTGAAAGATTGAGTCCACAGCCTGAAGCGGACATTGCACGACCAGTATCTATAACCCTATGACAAACGACGAACCGCTCAGCAATTCGGATCTCATTGCGTATCACAAGGCGACCGGCTGCCCCGTCATGACGGCAAAGACAGCATTATTATCAATGGATTCCTTGTTGCGGTCGAGAGTACTTAAGGCTGCACTAAACCAATCTGGAAAGAGCAAGTTGTACGACCCAATCGAAGATGAACCAGCGCTGTGGGAGAAAATTCGCGCTGCGAAGGAGGAAGCGGAAATCGTTGCTGGACCAGTAGCCAATCGTGGTCATTGTCACCGAATATGGGTTGAGCAAGAACGTATCTTGACTGCACAGGGAATAGTCTGGTTCTCTCCAGCCGTAATGAATCCCTGGATGGTCTTTGATTAAAGCCGTGGTTCGCTCGGGTATGACTGCTTTGGGGGCGGAAGCTGGCGGTGCTATTGGGGTAAATCGCCGCAGGTACCTACGACATTCCTGGCCCATCTATCTTGACTGATGAAAAGCCGATGGAACGTGTTGGGCATGGGCGTCCTGCCAAGCACCTGATGCGTAATCTCGTAGCTGCCTGATCCAACGACGAGATCGGGTATGACCTGCCTATCTCCCCTGCCCTGCACAGGCTCCTACCGCGCGCTAGCAAAATGGCCTTCCCTAGCCATAACTGCCGGCGAAGGATGGCATAGCTGACCGAAGCAGCAGAGCGTCTGCTTTTGCGGGCTATGACGGCACAGTTGGCTACGATAAACTAGCCCGTCTTCTGCTTCGTGCGCTCGGCCAGATCGGGGACTTTGCGCGCTGGCGGTGGAGTTGGCGTCACGTGCGTCCCAGCATTACATCTGGCGGCATCACGTCAAAATAACGGCTTGCCCGGGCCGCTTAATGAATCGCCACCAGTAGCTTAGACTCAACGGTGATAATACGGATTATCACGGAAGGACAGGCACATCCGATGCGCTACTGCGCGCGTTATTGCGGCTTGCCGAGCGTCTGGCCGGTATCGAGTCCCCGACTGGTGCTCGTTCAGCCCCTTAGTGCCGCCCCCCCTTCCCTGTTGCTGACCGACAGACGAGGCCTCACCGCCGCCAGATACACTGGCCAGCACCGAACGGCTCTGCGCGGCGACCAGCGGCGTGCTCGCCGCAGTGATGGGTCATCTCGCGTAGGTAGTTCTGGTCCGCCTATGACAATCTGGCCCAAAGGTCGACGTCGTTCAAAGGTCTTCGTATCGAGGCAACAAGTCCTGATCGACCAATCTGATTTCAATGGCATTGGCTATTTTGACATGCTCCAGATTCTCCTCAGAGAACGGTGCGTCGATGACACTGACGATGATCGTGCCAATCTGCTGGTTGTCGGCCCCCAGCACCGGCACCAGTGCGCGAGCCTCGGGTACTTGCTGAACGTTGAGTACCCTTGGCAGATACAGCATCCAGCCGATTCCTGGACGGTCTTTGAAAACCTTTTTGTCAAAGTAGCCTGCCGATTCAACCGTCACGACGGTGGGACGCCAGACTGCTACGGACTTAAGAACGAGCTCTTTGACGAGTTGCCAATCTTTCGCGAACGCGCCAGGCTTTGCACGCAGCACCATCATGCTTGTTTCCGGCATCAGGCGTCCAACGTATTGAACCGACGCGCCTTCGCTGCCGTCGCGACCATTCCACATGCTCACGATGCGCGGATCCACATCGTGCTTCAACGACTCGGTCAACGCCGCAATGGCGGCTGTGGTGGGGCCATCTTGGTCAAAGACTTCGTAAAGAAGTGCTTCCGCTTTTTTGTTCCCTTTGAGAAACCACCCATTTAATATTGGTGAACATGCTAGCAGCTCAGGAACAAGTCCTTGCAGTTCACCCAGCATCGTCTTGACGTCAAGCGCGCCGGCGTGACGGAATATTGCGGTAAATTCGTAGGGACGTTTCATGGATTGAATACCGTTTCGATTGGAAGGCGCATTACCACGAGCGCTTTTGAGAAAAACCGATAGCTCTTAGATTGCATGAAGTACCAGCGGAGTTGAACTGGTGGCATCGGCTTCGCGACGCCAGATTGTCTGGATGCCTCAGCCAACAGCGCCCCGTCACCGTTCCACCACTCCTGCGGATCGCCGTCATCGTCAAAAAATTGATCATACTTCGCTTTGGCTTCCTTGAGGAGACACTGACTAGAATCAAAACCGTCGAATGTCACGCCGTTGAACATCCATTCGGTAATAAAGCCCGGTCCGACCGGCAAACCGGCGATGCGTTGCTGATAAGCAATTGCCGTTTTAGACCATCCCGCCGTGGGTCGGTTGAAAGGCGTGCCCGTATCCGGAGGACATTTCTTGCATTTTTCCTTGGTCGTGTTAGTTCGTGCATCTGTACGCGCGATCGGCGTGATCCTAGCCTTATCAGCTTCTTTTTGGCGCTCGAGCGCCTGCTCGCCAGCAGCACCGGCCACTGCGCCGACACCCAGCACGACGAGAACGCGGGCCGCCACTGCCTCAATTGCCGTTATGGCCAGAGCTGCCATCAGTACGTCCTTTCGAGTTTCTTGTTCAATACCGCAAGCATGTCGTCGAGCCGTTGTTCCGGTCTGGCGCCGGGCTTGCGCAGGTGAGAATCGAACAGCTGGTCGTCACATATGCCGGGTGCATCCGCCGCCAGGTACATCAGGCGTACAATGTGCGGCGCGGACGTGAAGCCGATACGAAACGCGTAGTCATGCGCTGCCTGCATGCGGTCTTGCACTGCAGCGTGACTAAGCCGGTCCTGCATGTCTGGACGGTTGCCTATGAACTGGGCGCACACTGCGATCACGAACTGGCGTGTGTCGCGCGCTTCGAGTTCTTCCCACTGGGCTTCACTGAGCTTGAGCATGCCGCCTACCGATCCATGTCCGTTGGCCCCGGTGTAGCAGATGCCATTCATGAATGTAACCAAAGAATTTTTCACGCTGTCCAGGCTCCAGCACTTCGGCCAAGCTGACCAACACACGCGGATCCCAGAAGCGCAGCAGCGCGGTGCGCCCGTCTGGCAATACCGTGTCGAGGTTCAACTGCAACAGCTGCGCCAGACCGGCGATGTTTTGCGGTGCGATCAGCCAGGTGACGGCGGGGAGCGCTTGCTCCAATGACGCCAATGCTTCAAGCAAAGCGTCACCGGCTTGTTCTGCGTCGACCAACCATGGCCCGGCATGGGCCAAGGCCGCATCCGGAGTACCCGTGAACAGGGAGTGGCAACCCTCGCGCGTCGTCAAGGACGTGCCGAGTTGCGCGCGATACTGCGCGCCATCGACTAAGGCATAAAGCCTCAACGCAGGCGTGGTCAAGTGTAGCTGCACCAGGCGCGTTACCACATCGATAGGCGCCGTCACTCGCGCACCACGGTCGCACTGCCGACAGTCGCCGCCTTGAGCAAGCAATCAAGACATATACCCGACGTCGTGCTCGATGCGATCAGGGCTGTGTTGCTTAAGGCCTCGGCCTTGTCGTCGGCAGCAGGATCTCCGATTGACGATTCGTTCGCCCAAGTCGTCGTGATTTGACCTGACAGCAACTTTGCACCGCACGCGGTCGAATCCATGTGACGCGCATAACCGTTGCCACCGCCGTCTACCAGGTCGCTCGGCCCGGACGCGATGGGGAACGTGCCCTTACACTTGGGGCATACAGTCATGTCGCCGAAGCGCGCTACGTTCTTGCCATTGATGTCGACCGTGAGATCGGCGCTGATAACCGTGCCACCATGACTGGTCTTGTCGCCCATGACAATGAGAGGTCTGCTCAAATGATGCTCCTGAATGGGTGCTGCAACGCGATAAGTTGCATTTATAGCATATTTCCCATATATGTTAGATACGCACGATTCAAAATGAATAATAATGCGGTTGGATCGGAGCGCAATGAGCTTTTCTTTGTTCTAAATACGAATTGGGACTGTGATGCCGATGTAAAAGGTAGACTGAATCGCCACCAGTACCTTAGATTCTCCTGATCCATGGTTCTCGGACGATGAAAACCCATGGATCGTGTTTGGAGCCTGGGTGTCCTGCCAGGCCCCTGGCTTGCGATCTCGTAGCTGCCTGATACAACGACGAGATCGGGTCTGCCCTCCCCCTGGCGATCCCTTGGCACGTTGCAAGACAGTGCCCCCAATCCATAAGCGAGAAAGAAAATCAAAATCATGTTGGATAAAAAATGGTGGCATAACGTCGTCGTGTATCAGATCTACCCACGTAGTTTTCAAGACAGCAATCACGATGGGGTCGGTGATCTGGCCGGCATCATCGGCAGACTGGACTACCTGCAACATCTGGGAATCAACCTGATCTGGCTGTCGCCGGTGTACCGGTCGCCGATGGACGATAACGGCTATGACATCTCCGACTATCAGGATATCGCCGCTGAATTCGGCACATTGGCCGAGATGGAGCAGTTGATCGCAGAGGCGGCCAAGCGCGACATCCGTATCCTGATGGATCTTGTGGTCAACCACACCTCTGACGAGCATGCTTGGTTCGTCGAGGCGAAGAAGTCCAAGGATAGCCCCTACCGTGACTACTACATCTGGCGCAATGCAGGCGCCGATGGCTCCCCGCCCGACCAGCAACGTTCGTATTTTGGCGGGAGCGCATGGGAATACGATGCCGCCAGCGGTGAATATTACTTCCATCTGTTCTCGAAACGACAACCGGACCTGAACTGGGAAAATCCCCGAGTACAGGAAGAGGTGCATCGCATGATGAACTGGTGGCTGGACAAGGGCATCGGCGGCTTCCGCATGGATGTGATCGATCTCATCGGCAAACAGGTCGACCAGCAGATTATCGCCAACGGCGCACAACTGCACCCGCTGCTGCAGCAAATGCACCAGGCGACCTTGGCGGCACGCGATGTAGTGACGGTGGGCGAGACGTGGAGCGCCACCCCGGAGATCGCCAAGCTGTATTCAGACCCGGCGCGTCAGGAGCTGTCGATGGTCTTCCAGTTTGAGCACATCACCATGACCCACGATGCCAAGGAGGGAAAATGGAAGCCGCGGCCGTTCGATCTGATCGAATTCAAGCAGATCATCAGTAAGTGGCAGACCGAGCTGGCCGATGCCGGGTGGAATTCACTGTTCTGGAATAACCACGACCTGCCGCGCGCCGTATCCAAATACGGCGATCCCGGCCGCTATCGGGTCGAGTCGGCCAAGATGCTGGCCACCGCGCTACATTTTCTCAAGGGCACCCCTTACGTCTATCAAGGCGAGGAAATAGGCATGACCAATGTCCGTTTCGATTCCATCGACGACTATCGCGACATCGAATCGCTCAACCTCTACCACGAACGCACGGCCGCCGGCGTGTCACCGGAAACGATGATGGCCGGCATCCACGCCAACGGACGGGACAATGCACGCACCCCCATGCAGTGGGACAGCACACACAACGCCGGCTTCAGTAATGGCACGCCATGGCTAAAGCTGAATCCAAACTACCGCGAGATCAACGTCGCGGCCGCGCTGGAACAACCCGATTCGGTCTTCTTCCACTACCAGAAGCTGATCGAACTGCGTAAGGACTGGGACGTCATGGTTTACGGAAAATACCTGCCGTTGCTGGAGCAGCACCCGCAGGTGTTCGCCTATCGGCGCAGCTTGGGAAGCCAACAGCTGGTTGTCGTCAACAACTTCTCCGGCGAACACGTCGAACTGGATCTGCCTGCAACGCTGCACGGCATTGCCGGGCAAGGCTTAATCAGCAACTATGCCCAGCGTGACAGTTGGACCGACCACCTCAGCCTGCAGCCATACGAATCGTTTGCTATCGCTTATATGTGTGAGGCGGGGTGCGGGTAAAGCATTGTTGTCCAATCACCCGGTCAACCTCGTCAGCCACTTCCCTCCCTGGAGCTGCGCCGCACAGCCTGCGTCGGCTTGAAACCACGCCACTTCGCAGCGGTGTGATGCAATCGTCAACCAAATCGGCGCCAGGCTCAAGACAGATTACCCTTACGCTTATCGAAAAATCAGCAGACCTCACAATGCTCCGTGCTCGAATTCTGAGCGCTTTGTTTGTGTGATGATTCTCCTAGTCAAGCAAATCACCCGAAGAGAATTGACCATTCTTGACACGAAGCAGCACACGCTGATCCTCCGAAAGCAACTTATGCAATTTCTTGGCATGGGTCGGAGCGCTTCGCATAACGTCATCCAGCGCCGCCAACTGTGCGGCGAACCCATTCATCTGATCAGCGCTAGTCGAAAACAGCCGCGAGTTAGTCAACTCCAACTGAGCACTATATATTTGCCGGAACTTTTCTGCATCGACAGCTAGCGGTTCCAGACTGTCCAAAACCTTCATTGCCTCGGCACGGTAGCGCGTCAACGGTACGCCCATATGAAGTAACGCATAACTGACAATACGTAACTGGGCCACCTGCACTAAGCTTTGTGCCCAAACCTCCATCTTGGCAAGGCTTTCCAATAACGCCGTTCTGGAGGCGCCTGGGCTAAACAGGTTTCCCGTTTCCACCTGATTGGCTTTGATCGCCTCATCCTTCATCTTGTCCTGAAAATATTGCTCTAACTCGACCATATCAACTTGCCGGTCTTCCAAATGAGCAAGTGCATTCGCACTAATTCCCTCCTGGGGAAAATGATCCAACAGACTCTGCACATACTTCACTAAGGCGGTAAGTTTGTGCCGTTTCGAGTTTTCCATGTCAGCTTGGATATCATCCAATTGTCGTTTGATGGCTGTCAGCTTCTCACTGATATCGTGCAGGTGTTTCTGTCCCACGGCGGAAGATACAATATTCCACACCGCACCACTGACCATGACGTTCTGCAGTTTCTCAGGCTCTGACAAAAAAGCGTGTTCTTTTATGCGCCCCGCCTCAGTAACCCAAGCCCGCGCTGTGCCTTCGTTCTTGCCCGCCGTCAGCGCCTCAAAGGGTATGCTGCAAAGCACGTAGGTGCCATTTTGCTGCTCAGCCAAAGCTGCGAGGCCAGGAATATTCGCAAGCAATGGATTGAGTTTGCTTACCTGCTCTGAGGGCATTGCCCTTCCCGCCGACAGCGGTGCGCCTTCGAACACGCTAATTTTCATTAGGCTGCGGCCGTTTTCGTCGGTCATTACCAGATCCCGCAAAGCGGCAGCTTGGTAGGCTGGCGTGTCTTGCTGGGAAGTCAGCTCGGACGGTGTAAGCAAGTCCGCCTCCTGACGTAACCTTATCCACCCAATTTGTGCGATGAAAGGTACCGTGACGCGGTATGCCTCCGAAACGGCGCTATGAATTCCGATGCCCGCCGTCGCGAGTATACCAACCGGGTTCAATCGCGAGCCGATGCTCAACGCGGAAATTATAGCGGCACTATTTACTGCCGACAATCCTACAGATGCACCTTTAGCATCCGTCCCTAGTGCGTTACTTATCGAGAACACACCAGCCAATACCGTCACGCTGGTACTTCTTTCGTAGCGTTCTTTCGCAGGCAGATCACGCCAGTTGGCACCGAACAAAGCCAAGGCTAGCTCGCGCTCCTTTTGCTCCACTGACTTCGTTTCCGGAGACTTGCCGTTGAGCTTTTTGTATACATCATCCACCACTTCACTGTAAGGGACCGCAGCTTTTCCACGGTAACGCCGCATCAGATTCATAGCAGAGTTTCCGCCAAATTGCTGTAATTCCGCACCCAGCAATTTAAGCAGCTTCGAATGATATCGATCAGGTAAAGGAGAGTGCTTGGCAAAAACCAGCTCTTTTTTTAGTTCTGTATCGAGACCGGCTCGCCCCCTTCCGAAGTCCGTCACCACATCCACAAGTAGATCTACTTCCTCGGCTTTCGCAGTTCGCAAAGTGGCCATCAACGTTTCATCGAACACTAATTTATCTTCTGACATTATTTTCTTCCAATTTGGTGAGGTACAGCCGCTTCTGGAATCGACCGTATGACTAGCCCCGTTTCGACCAACATGGGCAAATGTCCTGTTTCATTGTTTCGCATGAAGGTTGCAAGCGCCGGATTGCAGGCAAGCCGGGTAACAGAGCCTCAAGCAGCGTGCCAAAAGCTAGCTCATAGCCATTGAAGCACGCACAGAGCGTGGCAATTTGCATCCGGCCTGTAAAGTTGTGTGCGCTGCCGAATCCCTCTGTGTTGACGCGAACCACGTTCGTGCGGCACATCTCAGTGCTCACCTCAGCACAAATCGGATTTGTTCCTTCTTTGGCGCGGTTTTTAGTCCGTACGGATTTCCGTCAATAAGATCGTTGTCCACTCGGCTCAAATTTTTGCCATGGGGCGCGTGCGCAGGTACTACCAGCGTGTTGACGTTTGGCCTCGTCAGCGATAGCCTTGATACGTGTCACGCTATCTGGTGCTTCGCAGAACACCCGCCACTCATCGTCAGTTGCTGGCTCTTTATATGAATCGCACGCCGCTAAGCAGGTGAGCATAACTACAGCTGTAACCTTCCATCCCATTTTTCTCATCACTATCATTGTTTTCCTTTCTCTAAACCATACGAAGGTAAAGCGGAACCGGTTGATTTGTCGGCTTTTCCGACAACGCGGCTTGTTGGTGAATACCTCGAAAAGAAAATTTTGGTTATTTCTTCACTCATGAGAGCCGATTTTTGGATTCCGCTTGACAATTTTTAGCGTAATCACAAATAGTAAAATTTTCCTTTAACCATAAGGATAAGTTAGTCGATAAGACCAAGAGCGGTTTTGAAACCGCCACTGCAGAACTCCTCACAAGCAGATAAGCCCCGCATCACAGCGACTCTCCAGTCGTTGATGCCGAATCGTTTACCGAGAGCCACAGCGTTTGATTCACAGAAGCGGCTTAGTCCGGCGCTGCCGCTCAGTTCAAAAGTGGAAACAATTGGAAATTGAAGTTCACCCAGAAAGATGTTGACTTGCTTTTCATATCGAGTTTGCAAGTCAAATTCCACTAAGTGGTGAGCTAATCGTGAATAGATATCATCAGACATTCCATCACACTGTGCAATTGAGAAAAGGATCCGAAGTCCACCATTATCGGGACGCATTTGCACCTCTGCACGTAAGAAATCCAGTTTTGTTAGGTCTTCCAGATAAACATGGATCTGCTGCTTTTTGGCATCTTCCACAGGTTTTTTGGGTTTTCCACGATTGCATGTGGCACAGCAGGGTACAAGATTCAACGGGAAAATAGAAAAAAGTCTGAAGTGCGCACGTTGCAGAAGATGGTCAAGATCTTCGACCGGGCCAAACCCACAATAGGGGCAGGTCTCTGCTAATAGTTTCAGGCTTGACCTTGTATGTGCGAGTCTACGCCCATCCTGCATCATGCTGTACGCGTCATGCATACGGATGTGCAGCGCCTGATCAACGTCAGTTCCAAGTAGCACAGGATACGGTCGGCCACCGAGTTGCTTATACGCGAGGTACTTCGCTAATACAATAGCCCGGTCAGCGGTCGGAAGGCTTCCCTCGGCTATTGGAAACGCTGCATCAAGAAGCTCACCATGATCTTCAATCGGTAGGGCTGATAAGTTCCACATCGCTTTAGCTCTCCGAATCTCTTGGCATGCGCGATAATACATAAGCGCGGCCCTGCTGACTCATGATGCCGTCTTTAAAGAGGTTCTCAATTTTCTCCATATCTTTGAACTTCGTAATCAGGAGGTCAAGAGCTCGGTGAAAGTCTGTAGCGTTGCTCTCCATACCAAATACTTGCGAAGTAATAAGGCCGATGCTTTCGCCAAATGTCTCGATGGATACGGGTGATATAGTAGTCAAATCTCCTTCTCGCCGAACAACATGAACGTGGCGAGCGAGAGATTCTTGTACGACTACTGGAGAGTGGGTCGCAACAAGAGCGGTTGACCCAAAGTGCTCTAAAATAGAGCGCAATGCATGCATCATTGCAGATAGAAGTGGAGGGTGAAGGTGGGTTTCTGGTTCGTCAAAAAGTACAAGAGAGTTGGGCTCCATGTTTGCTACCAAACCGAAAACAACTAGTAGAGTGATTTTATGGCCAGTGCTGCAATTATGAAACCACTTCATTACTTCAGCCTCAGATAAGCCTGTTGCTGACTGAGCCCAATCTTCTCTGAATAGTCCTACTTCAAGGCGAGATAATGCAGCCTTCAATACACTGTCGCGCCTCCTTTTTAAAATTTTCTCCCTAAACCGTGCGAACTCTTGGCTAAGCTGAGAAATTGACTTCAGGCGAGTTTGATCGACGCGATCATCAAGCTGGCTGAACTGGCGGACAGGCGATTGATCGGTGGATGGATCGAATTGTTCGACTTCGGCAGAAAAATCACGTAAGCCAATGAACACAAAACGTCCATTCCCCATCTCCATATCTTTTGCAATTTGAAAGCGATTTCTATCGTCTGAGCCGGGTAATTTGAAACAATCAAAAGGTGAAAAAGCAACCGTCACGATACGTGGATACCCTATTCCCTTCGGCTCTAAATTTCCAAGATCGGAAAGTGGTGTGTTTTCACGTTCGCTTGGTGAGCCAAACGCGACGCGTGCAAGTCGCGCAAGTAAGGTGCTCTTACCTGACCCATTACGCCCAACTACAACATTTATTCGCTCTGGCAGCGCCTTCCCGAGGTACGAAAACGGTTCGTCGGATGCAGTACTTACATTGAGTGCCGCGTTCCATCCTGACATTCGAAACGTAAATGATTGCTGGTCTTCCGGAACTTTTGAATAATGTCCACTTACCAGTCCATGGGCAAGAAGCCTGAATCGTTCCCCTTGGTCCACTTGGTCGCGAAAGAGTGATATCGTCCAGCCGGGTTCGGTAGAAAATTCGGCGCGCAGTTGAGGTAGTTCAACTACGTCACGTAGAGCTTGCAGTGCTCTAGTCCCAATTTCTCCAAGTTGTCTTAAGCGCTCGTAATAATCCAGGCTGTTTCCGACGGAGCAAAAATCATTACTCAGCTCTTCAAAATTTAATGAAATCTGCAACCCGTCATTCTTGGTTTGTCCTCGCTTTAGAATTTTTACTGAGCCAATATGAATTGTATTCTTTTCTTCATTTTGATATGACAAAATATATTGTGTCATAAAATGATGATCGTTCCAATTGTCCTGCTCCAATACGAATCCTGGTCCAGCAATAGAAATTTTGGTTCGCGCTGGCGTAACATTAAAAAAAATAGGTTGCATGATTTTTCTTTTTTTGGAAATGACTTTTTTGGCTAGAGGCAACTTTAATGATTAATTAAAAATCCGAGGCAGTCTATTTATTCTTCCTTAGTATAGCTAGAATATTTTTCGCGATGAAATGCCAGATGCTTGATGTCGATACGATGGCCGGGCCGGATTGAAAGACTGCCCTCAATGCCAATTAGTGAGCGGTCGTCTTCGATTGAAAAAGCGCCAAAGTCAAACATGACATGATGGTTCGGACATAAGCAAAGAATGTTGTCCGAAGTATCAGGCCCATTGTGCGGTGCTCCTAGCGGACGAATGTGTGCTGCTTCGGCGTAAGGTCCCGTGGCGGTCATTATTCGTGTGCCGCACACCTGACAAGCATGCCCGTAATGCATTTTTACATTTTTTGCTTGTTTAGTATCTCTCACAATACGCTGCACGGTCTGAGATTTACGAACAGGATTCGAATTCTCGCCAGTCGGCAACCCTTCGGTGCCAACACCTGAGATTTCTGACGGTACAGCTTCAGCCTGCAATTTCACTAGCCGATATCGCCAAATTTTAAATCCTGCTTTGCCGATTTCATGCCAATGACTATCGACACGAAACAACCCATCATAGCGATACCCACTGGGTGGAGAAAAAGAATTATTCTTATCTGGTCCTCGAACGACGCGTACTGGAAATCCCTCCATCTCACTGACGACGAGGGCAAGGTTCCCGACCAGCATTTCTTGATCCTTGACCTGCTTCCCATTCAGCTGCCCTCCATGGCCGGTATATACGACTTCGTCGCCGAGGTCTTGATCATCTTCATAGCCGCCGGAGATAACGATGGAGTCAGCGCCCTCCTTGGCTGCACCGGAGATCCCAGCCTGAGTCGGTCGATGCACCTTTGCGGAACTGAGTGCGATTCGACTGTCAAAGGTTGAGCCAACTGGCATCCCTGGAATCTCTCCAAAAAAACGCTCGCCAATCATATTGGATCGGGCAGGATCAACATGTACTGAGGCGCGCTTAAAATTCCCCTTCTTATCAAAAAGAACACCGTAATCTATATCGATCGCAGCTTCAGCTTTAGAAAGTAGGTGCGAATCTAACAGGTCACCGAAAAGAACCTGCACTTGCTTGTCAGCTCCATCCTTCTGAAGGCCAAAGCGTCGAAATATATAACGAGAGAAACGAACCAGTTTGTCTTGGGGAGTGGCAACCACACAAATATCACCCGCAACTATTTTTGTTAACGCTTTGGCTTGGTTTCCCGTGGTGTCGAGGTCATAGAATGCCTCAGCCCCGAAAAGCTCGTTGTGCAGCCGGTTTTCAGAATTGTTGAAGTAGTGGGTGGTCATGCTCTTCCGATTAGTTTGAAAATTTGAACACTATTTCATTGCACAATATCAGAAAAGTCGGATCTTATTATCGGAATTTTGTTCATGGTATTAGAGGCAATAGGATAGTGAGCACATTACGGTTTCCGTCCGTCGCCTCAGTTTCATCGCACTAATCACCCTCGAGTCAGCATCTTTTGGGCAATGATGCCGAAAACTAGAGCAATCGACATGAGGCGCGAGATTCCCAGCGAACGTTGCGGTGATCTGTAGCCACCGGTACGCAGCCTATGGGCTGAGCTACCGTCGATCTTGGGGATCCACGAGTAGATGCTCGCTGATAGTGTCAATGCTCATGTGCTGACGCAAAGCCAACGGTCATGTCACGGATTAGGATGGGAGTGATCAGGTACCGAAAGTGAAAAATGAGGCCCCTATGCTCGCTAGCATTTGTCATCATTAGTTCAGGATGCGAGGTCAGCGAAGGTTGGGTACGGGATAATTTGATTGGACGAGATAGTTTCGCCGTCACCGCCCGCTACGGCTCCCCCGTCAGCTATCGACATGAAGATGACCTTCTGCAGCTCAACTATGGGAGCGAAACGTCCGACTGCAAGATCATTATGCTGGTGGACGAGGCGCAGCGGGTCGTGGGCTGGTTCAGCACTGGCGCTAGATGCGCTGAGCTATCGGGAAAAACGGGCCCTCGGTAATTCTGACTGCTGAGGAGCCGTGCCCCCTTCCTTCTGGCGCATAGAGGGGGCTTATGGAGCCTATGTGACCGCCAAAGATAGAAAACTATAGGCGCCTTACGTTATACATACTTACACTTTGCTAGACATCGATAGATTCTCTTCCCTAGATGTCAGGAAGATAGCGGCGGGCTTTGTTGAGCCGTTGGGCGTCCTACCAGGCCCTTGGTGGTGACGATATTGTTGCCAGATCCAACGACGAGAGCATCGATGGGTTGCCTCCTGCCCTTCTCTGCAACGGTTAGTATCTCGCCGTCACGCCTGTTCCGGGGCGGGAGCCTCGATCAGTACTAACGACCGGCCGTTTTGGTTACACTCTATCCTATCGCCGCCAGGGCATTCATGCTGGCGCGGTGAGATCGGCTTGGGGAGCCGATCTTGGGACGAGATATCTTCATGTACGAGATCAACGATTGTGACAAGGGGCAACTCGAAAACAAAATCGATGTTTGCTACGCTCTGAGCGCTTCACTCGATCCATCGAATGGATCGTTGAATCACCTAAAGGACTACGCTCGTAAGAGGAGCTTTGTGAAAAATCTGATTTACTATTCGATTTACGTCCAAGACCATACTTGCACCAAGGTTGTCCATGATGCCGTTGCCATGCGCCAAGGCATTTCTATATTGAGGGAAAACTTTACCCAAGACTTCGACATACTGTTCTACCGCGGTTAAATCAATGTATGTAAACCCTGTCTCTGGATTGAATACTTGCTGTTGCAGGCGTGAATGGCCGAGTGTTTCGTCGTCTGTGATCCACTTCTTGTCAATCGCGCGTTGCATAGCATCGTGTAACCCTCGAACTCTGCCCGTAATGCATTCGGCCTCGCTGCGCAGTCTCACAGCCAGTTCTATAGCCGAAAATGCTGTCTGTGCTGCAACCATGTTGAATGGGTAGTGAAAGCAGGAATAGATAACAAGGTTTTTCGCGGTCATCAAGAGGCGCTGCACTCTTTCGGGCACAGCCACAGCGATTTCAACTGACGACATGAGCGCATGTCGCTCATGTACATCCCAGCCAAACATAAGGGCTCGAATATCCAATTCGACTAAATTGTCAGGGTTGACTAGTTCTTCCATTATCTTTCCCAGTAAATAATTGAACAACAGCTTGTAGTGGTTTAATGTACCCGGACACTGATTTAGGCGAGAATGCTCGCCACAGAGAGGTGTTTGATGAGCAAGCAAAGACGTACGTTTTCCCCTGAATTCAAACAGCAGGCAGCATGCTTGGTGCTGGATCAAGGATACAGCCACGTGGAGGCAAGCCGGTCGGTCGGCATCGGCGAATCAGTGCTGCGCCGCTGGGTGCAGCAGCTTCAGTTAGAGCGGCATGGCATCACGCCACAGAGTAAGGCAATGACGCCTGATCAGCAGCGAATACAGGAACTCGAAGCACGCATTGAGCGTCTCGAGCGGGAGAAGTCTATTTTAAAAAAGGCTACCGCGCTCTTGATGTCGGAAGGGATAGAACGTACGAGGTAATCGATCAGATTTGTGGTGACGAATCAATCGAGTTGATCTGCGCGGTGTTCGACGTAGCGCGGTCATGCCTGTATGCATATCGGGAGCGCGCCCGGCACATTGATGTTGAGCGCATGGCATTGCGTAGCCGCGTGCACGAGCTGTTCGTCGAGAGTCGCAGTTCGGCGGGAAGCCGCAGTATCATGGGCATGATGCGCGAGGAAGGCACGGCAATTGGCCGCTTCAAAGTCAGTCGTTTGATGGAAGAGTTGGGGCTGGTCTGCAAACAACCTGGCAGCCATGCCTATAAGCAGGCTACGGTGGAGCGGGTCGATATTCCAAACCACCTCAATCGTGAATTCACAGTGGCGGCGCCAAATCAGGTCTGGTGCGGGGACATCACCTATGTCTGGGCGCAAGGCCGATGGTATTACTTGGCAGTGGTGTTGGATTTGTTCGCTCGCCGAGCGGTGGGCTGGGCATTCTCGCTACGACCCGACGCTGACCTTGTTGTGCAAGCGCTGGAAATGGCTTACGAGCAGCGAGGTCGACCACAGGGCCTACTGTTGCATTCGGATCAAGGTAGCCAGTACGCCAGTCGAAAATTCCGTCAGCGCTTATGGCGCTATCGGATACGACAGAGCATGAGCCGGCGGGGAAATTGCTGGGATAACTCCCCGATGGAACGGCTGTTCCGCAGCTTCAAAACGGAATGGCTGCCGTCAACTGGTTACATGACGGCACAGGAAGCACAACGGGACATTAGCCATTACCTGATGCACCGGTATAACTGGATACGGCCACATCAGTTCAACCAGGGACTGGCACCGGCCGTCGCCGAAGAAAAACTTAACGTAGTGTCCGGGATGGGTTGACCACTACAAAAACAGGCCCGCCAGATCAATCTCGATACGGTCGGGCGTTCGAATATGATGGTTCTGCGAGCAGCAATTTTAGTGGATGGTGGGGCGATTTCTCAACAGCAGGATGCAATTGAGGAGGGCATAGTACTGCTTCGTGAACTTCATAGCCAGTTCCCTAATCCGGATATTACATACAATCTAGCAAATGGCCTAGTCGCCTTGGCCGGTTTTCCGCCTGGCGACGCTGGTTGGTTAGATCATCAGGAGTGCACGAGCGCGCTGCGTGCAGAGGCCCGGCGTTGTTTTTGGTCTGTAGCGCAGGATGCGAAAGCCGAGACATCACTGCGAACGCAAGCATGGACTAACCTCGGTAACCAGTTCAGCAATAGTTATCGGCTTGGAGAAGCCCAAGATGCTTGGCGTGCCGCGTTAGAACTCGATCCAGAGAACGGCGTGGCGGCAAGCGCTGCAGCTAGGAATTTACTATGGTTTTATGAGCAAGGTGGCTGTTCAGAGCTTACGCTTATTGAAGCCGCCATGTTGGCTAAAATTGCAGACAAGTCTAAGAATCGAGTTCGAGAATATGCTGGTGAGCACGCCACAGAGTGGATCGCTGCATTCGCTAATTCGTTTGACGATCCCCCGGCACGATCGCAGAACACCGATCCATTCATCAGTTGGGTTGAGCGAGAGCGCTTAACGCTCGCCCCTGTCGTAGAATTGGTCGATCCTGCTTTAGGGAAGCTGGACTGGCTGATGCTTCCTGGAATATTTGAGCGTGAAGCGAACATGCTCGGAATGCCACCGCCCGTATTTGCCATGTTCAATGTCCTGAAGAGCGATTTTATTCTTGCGAGGGACCTAGCATGGCGATCGATCGGCGACACTGTATGGCCGACAACGGGACGATTTGGCGATACCCTTGATTATGCTACCTATGGTCCGGATGCATCTGCGCTTGTCTTGGCCCATCGTACCGCGCTTGATCTACTTGATAAGGTCGCTGTTACAGCGAATCATTACTTCGATCTGGGCCGTGCGCCAGATAAGGTCTATTTTGGCAAGTTATGGAGGGGCAACTCCGATAAATCGACTGGCTTGCGTCCGCTTACCGGGCAGGTTGACAAAACGATTCGCGGAAACGTTGGTGCCCTTTACGGCCTTGTGGAGCTTGCCGATGACTATGACGGGAGCACTGGCATCCTTCGTTCTCAGAAGGACCTGCGAAATGCCGGCACGCACCGCTTTGTGGTACTGCATGACCTCGGCGATCCGGCGAAAAGCAGGCAGGCCCCGGAAGTTGAACATCACGGGCGGGAACATTTCACTCGCGAGGTGCTACGCGCTTTACGTGTCGCCCGGTCGGCAATTCAAATGCTTGCTCTCTCGATTTCGCAGCACGAACTTGGGCTGGCTCAACGGAAACCAGGCATTATCGGACAACTAATTGTCCCTGATTACGACTGGATTCGAAGAGGTGATGCGGAAAAATAATGTCACCCAGCGGCGATTTAAGTAAATCGCCACATTGGTATCCACCGGTAGCTAGTATTCTTGTTCAATAAGTATTGGCAGAGACGACCTTGATGGGCCGTGTTGAGAGCTTAGGCATCCTGCCAAACACCTGTCGGACGGTAATCTTGTTACCTGGTCCACCGACGAGATCGGGTCTAGGTCGATCTCCCCTGCCCTGTACAGGCTCCTACCGCGCACTAGCAAAACCTGCTTGAGCTTCGACGGGTTGCACTAAACACTTTGCGACGTTGTAGCAGAGGTTTTGCGGGGCGCCGACTTTGACTTGGTACGTCGCCGCGCCGGTGGTTTGTGGTTCGCCGCCACGGCCGAAACAGACGTGCAATTAAGAGCCATTTTTTCGATGAACGGCAGCAAACGGACTGCTCATCGGTTGATCGACGAATGGTCGAGCGATACGCCGCGCTCCTCCATCATTTCCTCGATATGGACGTAGCTCAGCGGGTAGGCCGTATACCAGCGGATGCAGACCACGATGACTTCGGTCGAGAAAAGCATTCCTTTGATGTCGAGCATAGTGGGTCAGTGTTCGGCGTTGCACCCTACCTGATCGTTCTCCGGCGGTTTGTTATTGCGACAGAACCCGTTTCTTTCGGTTCCACATGATATCGCTAATATCCAGTTCGGACTGCAACAACTCACGGAATATTTAAGTAAAAGAGGGGCACCTTCAACTTCCGTTTTATTCAGCTTTATCTGGAAACGCCGGCTCGATCGATTGAGACGTAGACTGGCCGTTCGCATGTGTCACGGGCGCAGCCAAAAGACGCTGCAGAGTTTCACGAACCTCAACTGCTAAAAACTTTGGATAATCAATGATGACGGACAGCATTTCTTTCTTGAGCGCGTCATCACCTTGGCCTTTTCTCAGCGCCATTAGTTGCGGGAAGACTTCCATGAGCTTCGTCTCATACTGGTGCCCCTGATGGTACAGAAATGCGTTAGGATAGTTGATCGCATACCCGTTAATAAGGCGAACCTGAGTGATCTCCCCCCCAGTCAGGCTTAGTTTACCGAGCACATGGTCAACGATGGCTTGCACGTCCGATTCCATCAGCGATATACCTCGAAGATACGACCTTGCCCCCTGGATGCCGAAATCTGCAAACTGCATCTTATTAATTTTGATTAACGCAAGGGCAACGAAGATCGGATCAAGCACGTAATTATCGATTGCGTATCGTTTGCCGCTCCCGAACACCTCGATGAACTTGACCTCGCCTGATTTGTTGACCATGTCGAAATCGATGATGCCGTATACTGGTTCGGCTCCCGCTTTTTCCAGTTTCTTGACGATATCGATGACATCGCTACAGTTCGACGTGCCCGAATGAGGGGCCAAGAAACATGGCGCGTAGAAAAAATCGGTCGAGTCGCGTAACGCCGCGACCAGTCCTTCGTAGTAAGAAACGTCGTATCTGCTCTCTACAAATATCGGACGGCGTTCCTCGTATCGAACACTCAACGCTGGGACACCGCCCAGTAAGATCTCTAGCGCTCGCTCGCGGCTGACCTGCATTGGAGTCCCCCCGGACTCGCGGTCCATAATGTGAACTGAAGTTTCCGGCACCAAAGCTACCGTGATCGGCGAATGCGTCGTCATGATGACCCGTGCACCGGTCTTGTCGACTAAAACGTCCTTCAAAATTGTGACATATTTCTTCACAAATGACGGATGAAGGTGTGAGTCGGGCTCATCGAGCAGAAGCAACTTGTATTTGCTGTTCCCGTGGTCCGAGGTATAGTGCAGAAACACCATCGCGACAATGACTTTTTCGCCTGCCGAGAGGTCGTTTGGGGAAATTTTCAATTGCTTAGATGTATCGTACAAGCACAACTTATAGTCGATGGTCATGCTAAAAACGGACGGAGACGGCGCCTCAGGCTCTTCTGCACGAAACGGAAGACCTGCTACCTCGAACACCTGGTTGAGCAAGTCCCAAGGAGCAACTCCGAATTGATCGACAATCAGCTCGTCCGACATCTTCCGATAACGCGCCTCGGCCTGGAACACTGCGTACGACAAAAACAGCAGGGCCAAATTCGGGTTCTGTCCAGCGAGGTGTCCATTGGAAACGATGGAGGGAGTCAGCCGTTCCCGGAACTCCGCCATAGGCGGTGCCTCGTATTTAATTTCATTGTATATTCCTCTCGTCTCACGGAATCCTCTATACAACGTTTGCGATGACCTCCACGCTCCTCTCGGTTCAATCGTCGGTCGATTATAGAGCGAGTCAATCTGTTCTTCTAGGTCGCGCAAGCTCGCTGATACCTTAAATTCTATATTTTTGGCGGCCGCGACATACAATACATCACCTGACGCAAGCGGAAATCCACTGATCTCGGCTGGCCTCGTGCCGCTCCGGTCAGTGTCTTGTTCAATGTTGTATCCCAGTGAGGCGGCAATTAGCTCTAGAAGATGGGTCTTGCCCGAGCCATTCACGCCGGTAATCACCGCGAATGCTGGGATGTTCTGCCAATGGACATCCTTCAATGACTTGAAATTACGAAGAGAGCGAATAGAAATCGAAGACATATTGGCAATGCAAGGAAGTGGATTGGCACCTCTTGCGCTTGAGCACAAGCAGGACGGAAATGTACACGCCCGTAGCGGCGAACAAAAATAGACCCGACAATGCTACAGTAGGTTGGAGTTTTCTCACGGAAATTTCTTTAACCAGCTTCGTCGGTCGCCTTGTCGGGCCGCTTAATCCGCCAACCTCATCATCTGTACGCGCAGGCCACAGTGTCCTGCCAGGCACCAGGCGTGCGATCTCGTAGCGGCCTGATCCAACGACCAGATGGGGTCTGGCCTGCCTATCCCCTGCCCTCCACAGTCTCGTGCCGCACTCGAGCTCAAGCTGTCCTTCCCTCGCCATAGCGGACGGCGAAAGATGGTTTACCCGATCGAGGCAGCAGCAGAGCGCCTGCTTTTGCGCGCGATAGCGGCACAGTTGGCTACGATAAACTAGCCCGTCTTCTCCTTCGGGCGCTCGGCCAGATCGGGGACTTTGCGCGCTGGAGGTGGAGTTGCGCTCACGGCTGACGCGACATGGCACTTGGCGGCAGCACGCCAAAACAGAAGCTTGCCGTGGTCGCTTAACCTCTACTTTTAGCGCGCTCTAAAAATGGGGGGATTACCGGTGGGCTCATGCATTAACGTTCCTATGGCAAAATGCCTTGCGACGGCAATCTCGGGTTCTGCGGGGCGCGGGCTACCGACTCTAGTTATCTTTCGCATAATTTCTGATCTGCAACGATGCATTTAAGTTAAAGTGTTGCGTTGACCGATTGAATCCGCAACAGCAACCGGCCATACGCGGTCTTCTATCCCATCCTGAAAAAACACAAGGTACTCTGAAAAAATGGATAAGCTCACTGTAGTTTTGGTCGATCCACCAGATGAAGAAGCCGCGTCAGTTACTCTGCGCAGCGAGCAAGGTGAGCTCGTCGTGTTTTGTCATCCTTGCAGCTTAAAGGCCGGCGACGTTATCGAAAATCGCCTATCGGTACTGGATGCCGATGTCCACGCCACGTACCTGACTGACTGGCCAGAAAGCGAAAAAGAGGCAATGTCTACGGAGTGGATTGAACATACCGGACATTACGCGTACCGGGGGCGTGGGCGGGTGATCGAACAAGGAGAGGGACTGATCGAGGTGCGGGGCTTCATTATCGACATGGGTGCAGTATGCGTCGGGCACGTCGATTTCGAAATCAGTCGCCTTGATTTAAGTATCTAAATATCTTTGGCGGCGAGCTTTGATCTATTACATTGAAAGATTATGCTTTTGCGCGGAATGAATCGCCACGACCATTGTAGACTCTCCTGATCCATAATTCCTGAGAAAGAAGAACCGATAATCATGCTGAGGCCTGGGTTTCCTGCCAGGCTGCTGGCACGCGATCCCGTAGCTGCTTGATCCACCGACGAGATCGAGTCTGGGTCTATCTCCCCTGCCCTGTACGGGCTCCTACCGCGCGCTAGCAAAAGCTGGCCGTCCCTAGCCATAACTGCCGGCGAAGGATGGCATAGCTGGCCGAGGCAACAGCAAAGTGCCGGCTTCTGAACGCTGTAAGGGCATAGTTGCTTGCGTCGAACTCATGCACGGGATGCGCAAGGGCTAGCTTGCAATTGATCACACAGTGATGACACCGTTCACCGACCAATTTTATGCGCTGGTACGACAGGTCCGTCCAATTTGAGGACATAAGTGCCATTCTGGAAAAATTTCGCCCTCTGACCAACAACGCGACAGAACCACCGTCAGTATTCCTGTGGTTATGAAAAAGTTGGCCCGGCTGATCGTGCATATCTATTGCGGCGGCCACAGCCATGCCCTATGCATTGTGCTGACCAGGGAGTCGCTGGCTATCTGCGGAACATTCTTCCGCAAAAGAAAATGCTTGCCAAACACGCAATAACCGGCAATATTACCGGCTGTCAATCCTTACTCGCGAGCGCAGCCGAATGGAGAACTTCAAGGATTCAAACTACCCCCGAGGATCGGAATGGCGACGGTGGGATCTGCACATCCATACGCCAGAAAGTAAGTTGGGTACATCGTTTCCTAGCATTGACTGGGAAGAATACGTGACGGCGCTCGAAGAGGCGGCTCTCGCAAACGGCATTGCAGTGGTCGGGATTACGGACTACATGTCTATAGACGGTTACGAGAAAGCATTGGAATCGAAGGCTCATCCCACCAATCCACGCCTCGGAGCCATTGCCCTGCTCATTCCAAACATCGAACTGCGCGTCCTTCCCGCAACGAAGGATAGCAAGGCACTCAACGTTCATGTCCTCGTCGACCCGACGGCTCCCGATCACGTGGACAGGATCAAGCGGGCCATGCGGCAGCTTCGAGTCAAGTACAACGGGGAAACTTACGGTTGCTGCAGGGACGAGCTCATCGAGTTCGCCAGAAAGCAGCAAGCCAATCTGGAAGATGAAGAAGTGGCCTATAAGTTCGGCATTGAGCAATTCAAGCCGTCGTACGAGGCCATTGCGGAATGGATCGCCAGTGAGAAATGGCTCAGGGAGAACTGCTTGATTGGCGTGGCCAACGGCAAAGACGGGATTAGCGGATTGCCCGCCGACGGCTTTTCCGCGACGAGGGACGAGCTCCTGAAATTGGCTCATTTCGTATTTTCGGGGAACCCGAAGGATCGCGAATACTACTTAGGGAAAAAATCCGGCGTGCCGGTCGGAGAAATCGTGCGTCAATATGGCTCCCTAAAGCCATGCCTTCACGGCTCAGACGCGCACTCAGTCGCCACGCTTTTCAAGCCCGATGAGAACAGGTATTGTTGGATTAAGGGTGACCCGACCTTCGAAGGGTTGCGCCAAGTATTGTGGGAGCCAGAGGCGCGCGTTGCGGTCGGTGCCTCTAAGCCTGAGCAGTCGGACAGGAGCCGCGTAATATCCGAACTCCGCATCCCGTCGAAAAACTCGTGGTTTGCCCAATCCGCCATCCAACTTAACCCTGGGCTGGTGGCCATAATCGGGGAGAAAGGGTCCGGTAAGACCGCCGTCGCCGACCTGATCGCTTTCGCGGCCGGTGCCTACAACGCGAAGGAGTCCCAGTCTTCCTTTATCGCGAAAGGCCGTTTGCACCTTAACGGCATCGAGACGTGTTTGGCATGGGAAGCGGGAGATCCGACCAGTGCGACCCTAACTGGAAGTCCTTACCGAGCGCAGCGCCCCCTTGTCCGCTATCTGTCGCAGGACTTTGTCGAACAGCTCTGCAGCAACGACCATGATGGCCACGAGCTTCAGCAGGCGATAGAAGAAGTCGTCTTTGCGCATCTGGACGAAGGTAGCAAAGAGGGGTTCTCCTCGTTCGCTGAATTGCGCGCGTCGAGGGAATTCGCATCCCAATCCCAGAGAGACACGATCCGGGGAGAGCTTGCCGCGACCCATCGCGAAATCGAGCGGATCATGCAGTCAATCGCACAGATACCTGCCAAGGCCGCCCTTAAGGAACAGGCCGAGAGGCGCGTCGAAGAACTTAAGAAACAGTTGCCAGAAGTCGAGGCGCTTGCAGACCAGACCATCCTCGAAAAGCTCGAAAAGGAAAAAGCCGAGGCCCTGTCTCTCGAGAAGCTGATAGCCGAGAAATCCCGGCAGAGACGGGCGATTGATGACATGGCGAAAGCTTACGCGCTCATCAAGGAACGCACAGGGAAACTGATCGACGAGTTGGCAGAGTCAGCCAAGGGTATCCCTCAATTGGCCCCAATGCTTGAAGCCGGACTCCATCCCGTATGGAACGATAGTATAGAGCTTAGCCTTGCGGGCGTGGCCGAAGCGCTGGAAGCGGAAATAAGTGCGTTAAAAGGGCCGGCCGAAGGAGCTCTTCCGGAAGGCGTGTCTCTCGCGTCCAGAGCAGCGCGAATCAAGGGGCTGCAAGACTCCCTTTCCAAGGACGAGCAGAACCGTAAGCGCCTTTTGGACTTGCAGAAGCAAGTAGCTGACCAGGATGCAGCTATCGTGCGCATAACGAAGGAGATATCTGAGCTAGAAGGCAAATCAAAGAAGCAACTCCTCGCCAAGCAAGTCGAACGGAACGAACTGTACGAGAGCTACTTCGCGGCCTTAGAGGAGGATGGAAAAGGACTGAGGGAACTCTACGCGCCGATGAAAAGCCAACTAGGTTCACTCGGCTCGAAAATGCAGTTCGAACTATCTGCCGGCTATCGCGTGGACACCAAGGGATGGCTCGAAAAGGCTTCGAGATTTTACGATGGCAGAAAGTCCACGGCTTCTATCCTCAAGGATGTCGTGGAGAAATTCTCCCTCGATACCCTGGCCCCAGCTTGGAAAACCGGTGAAAAGGCAAAAATCGCGGCGGCGTTCACCCAGTTCCACGACCTCATAGCGCCCGACTCGTTCATAGCCTTGCAAGCGACACCGAGCCTCAAACTTCTGGACCTGTTCGATTGGATGTACTCAACCGACCACGTGGACATCAGCTACAAGATCCTTTATGGGGGCACTGAACTCGAATACCTGTCCCCAGGCACGCGCGGAATCGCGCTCCTCGTGCTGTACCTCCTAATGGATGAAGACGACCGGCGTCCGCTGATCATCGATCAGCCGGAAGGCAATCTTGACAACTCGTCCATCTACGCGCAGCTCGTGCCGTACATCAGGGCAGCAAAGGAGAAGCGACAGATCATCCTTGTCACCCACAACCCAAACCTCGTCGTGGCCACCGACGCAGAACAGGTCATCGTGGCGACAGCGGAAAGGCCGACGACCCAGCCTTACCCAAGGATCACCTATCGCAGCGGCTCGTTAGAGCACGCGTACAGCGACGAGTCGTCGGGAATACGACAGGCAGTCTGTACGCTTTTGGAAGGCGGTAAGCGGGCCTTCAAGGAACGAGAGGGCCGGTACTCAATCAAGGCCTGAGAGGAGATTCGCGCATAATGTCATCTATGAATTAAGCCTTTCGAAATGCGGATAGATTATCTATTAAATGGGTTTTTACATGAATGACCTGCACCGTATCAGATTAGCTAAACTCATTTTTTCAATTAGTTGTAATTTACACTAAACCACAGTCCGAAATATGCACCTTGATAAAATTGATGTAACAGGATGCCGCCTCATCGCTGCTATTACAAAAGAACTAGGAATGGATGGACCAAAACATCATGCACTGGTGCTGGGAAAAGGTGCTTTTGATAATGAAATTTACCTAGCGGAACTGATGAATACAGGATATCAAATTGCGACCTTCAAAGATTTTAAAAAACGATACGCGGCGAATGGAGATATACGCCTCGAATTCAATAATGGACCGAACAGCAATGAGGAAGTCGTGCTACGCGCCATTGCGGAGCTGAAGCAAGGCGGGGCAGCCTACGATATAGTGCTTAACAACTGCGAAAGCTACGTAAATCGTGCAATGCACGGTGAGTCCAGCAGCTCGCAAGTAATTAACACTGCTTTGGGTGTCGCTGCGTTGATCGGAATGGTTTTTGTTTTAAAAAATCTAAAGTGAAAGCATTCTCAGGTCCATTTATTCCCTTACTGTCGCAGGTGATGTAAGCGGTGAATCGCCACCAATAGCTAAGCCTCTGCTGATCCATTGTTCTTGAAAGATGAAGAGCCGATGATCGTGTTCGGGTCTGGGGTCTTGCCAGGCCCCGGTGTGCAATCTCGTAGCTGGCTGCTCCAACGACGAGATCTGGGCAGATATGTCTCTCCCCTACCCTCCAGAGACTCCTGGCACGCTCAAGCAGAAGGTCGACTTCCCTAGCCATAACTGCCGGCGAAGGATGGCTTAACTGACCGAAATAACAGCAGAGCGCCTGCTTCTGAGCGCTGTAAGGGCATAGTTGCTTGCGTCGAACTCATACACATGATCCGCAATTGCCAGTTCGCAATGGATCGCATAGTGACCATGCCGGTTGCCGACCAATTTTACACAATGGCCGAACAGATCCGTCCAGTTTGAGGGCAATTGTGCCACTCCAATTTCGCACTCTGATCGACAACGAGACAGAACCCTGAAGAGTCTCTAGCTAACTCGTGGCGATTCAGTATGTAGTGCATATCAGCAAAGGGAACACTAATGCAAGCGATCCATACCCTCAACGCTCGTGGCCATCTGATGCTAGGGACTATCCGGGACTACCTCAACGTCGGAGCAACGGACATGCGGAGGGAAATTCTTCACATGCACCAGAACACCGTCAAAATTCTCGCGTCAAAGGGCATTGACTATACATCACTCCGATCCGCGCTGGTACCGAAGGCTAACAAGCACGAAGCTGCCTTCGTCTTCGACTCTACAGAAATTGACTCTGGGGCCTACGGTCCGGAAGTTCTATCCCATCTCCTTCCGCTTCTGGATATGCGCGTCACGCAGAGCGTACTTTGCGGGGACATTCTCTGCAAAGACCAGGAACTGGCATTCGAAGTGTTGCAAGAGTCAATGGTTCTATCTCGCTCTTTTGAATTCACTCATTCCACTCTCCTGTATGCCGTCTACATCAACAACTTATCAGATTCCGCCTTATCCCAGCTTCACACGAAACTCGAAGGGTATCCAGCATACTTGGGATATATTCCAACTTCCACTGGAAGCCGTGCGAAAACTGTCCTCTCTTTCAGCATGGTCAACCTGTTTCTAAAGCACCGCAATACGATTATCATCGGCCATGAGGATGACCGCCCCAACAGCGAAAACATTAACATTACAATGTATCCGTTAGAGAAATTCGGGTACAAGATAGTAAGTCTGCAGTCGAACTACTTCGGCATCTACCTCTCCTATAAAATCGAAAGGCCAGTGCTTTCTAGCTTCAAAGAGGATTCAGAAATGGCGATAAATGCGATTTCCGACAATGTTATGCAACTCCGTGATTTCACCGTTGTTCTTGACGAGGCTAAGCTCGGCTACCTAAAAAATGAAAAGCAAGGAAAGCTCGACTCAGCTGGGCTAGCAAACGCCGACAGAAATGAGATAGCAGCGTTAATCCAGTCAAAGATCAATTTCAGCTATATCTATAACCTCGAACATCTTCAAGAGCACGGGGTAATGAAGTTCAATCTCATGATTGAGTTAAAAAGACCGGGTAGTCCACCCGCTCGACGATTAGTTGGTCTGGAATATAAGCCGGCTGAAAAAGAACTCCGCGTACTAACGTTTTTCTGAGTTTTATTGATTCTGACTCTATGTAACATTGGGGGCCATGACATCTGGGGGAATTGATGGTTAGCACAAGCGAACGATTCCAGCGGCACAGGCTCCGTGGCCTCCCCTCGCCATAACGGACGGAGAAGGATGGCACATCCGGCCGAGTCTGCAGATGAGCGCCTGCTCTTGCGCGCGATAGCGGCACAGTTGGCTACGATAGACTAGCCCGTCATTAGCTTCGTGCGCTCGGCCAGATCGGGGACTTTGCGCGCCGGCGGTGGAGTTGCCGTCACGGCGGCTGGATATGGCACCTGACGGCATCACGCCAAAACAGAAGCTTGTCTTGGCCGCTTAACCTCCACTTTTAGAACGCTCTAAAAATGTGGTGGGGGGGGATTACCCCTTAACGGTATCGTAAATTTCCAATGTTTGCGCTCGTAAGATAGACCAGTGATTAATTGCCGCAGCCCAAGATTTTTGGCCTGTGCCCCCAAAGCCTCATCCAGCATGCGACGCACGTGGTCTGATGATGGCGTCGTGTCGGCGAGAAGCTCCAAACCACTGACATGACGCAATTCCGCCGCTAAAGTCATATTCAGTCCCACGCTCACAGGCTCATGCTGGACCCAGCCTAACGGCGTTTCAAGAGTGGCGCAAAATAATTCGAGGCTACAAGTACGCACGTCTCCATGCAGTTGATAGCTGAAAAATTGGGAGTCGAAGTAGATATGGCGCGGATCGATGGACAAGCGCGCATATTGATTGTCCAGTATCTGCACGAGTCTCAAATTACTCGTTTCCAGTTTCGCTCGAAGACTCTGTACGGCAGACATATCGTCGATTCGGACCCAGCCAAGCGGAAGCAATAACTTACTTCCTAGGCCGGCAGTAAATGGCAGCGATTTCGCATGCCAGGCCAGCGCCCACAACCACCCATGCTCCGTTTCTGTCAATTGCGCTGCATAGACTTTCAAGGGCTTGCCGCTACGACCGCTCGTCAGATTACCGTCAAGCGTAAGTGGGATATCCACCCCAACGTGGGGAGTGGAAAATAGATAAGGTTCATCGATCGCGAGCGGCAAAGCTGCCATTGCTTCCATTCCGGTACCAAAATGTTCAACTAACGCCGTAACAAAAGCGCGCTGCCCATCGAGATTACGCTCTACACCTAATTCGTCCGCAGTAAACCAAGCGAACAATTCTGGATAAAGCTGTAGCCTCTCAAAAAGTTTAACGACGCCGAGGGTATTTAGTCGCAGCGGGAAAAGACGAATTCGATATTCGGTATACGCGTGATGATTCCTAGCGCCTTCAACTCGGCAATAAGGCGGGACGTCGAGAGCTTCGCCGCACGTGTAATGATCTTGCTCCGACAGGCCCAGCTCTTCATGCAACTCACGAAACAGTGAGCGCTGAAGATATTGCATTGGCCAGTGAGTGGTCCCATAGGCGAAATCGTATTCCGCTTGCTGCGGCCGCGCTGCCAACGGGACATCGCTCAACTTGAAGCGACCACCCGGCAAGCCAAAGTATCCTTGCGCATCGGCACGTTTTTTATCTTCCCGTGCGTACAACAGAAACTTATCACCCACGCGAAGCACACCCCATGCGACATAGACGAAACGGATTGGTCTGGATTCCTGTGTTGGGTGATAGCGCAAGCGGCCAGTTTCAAGCCGGCGTAATAAGGCGCGTTGCTCATCAATATCGCTGTCACTGGCCTGCGTCCCCCAATAGCCAGGATCGACAATAGTATGCAGGTCAGTTGCCATAGTCTCAAGCAGGGAACGCGCTACTAACCATGCAGCGTAGGACTGGAATCGCCAAGTCCCTCTGGCAGCACTATCAAGATCAAGCATGGCAAGGGCACAGAACAACCGCTCGACAGTGGCTAAGGTGGCCTCTATCTCCCCCTGCGTAGCAATATCACCCAATCGGGCAGCCAAAGTGTTTCGATCCAAGTCCTGTCTTACATCATCTTCGGCCAACATCGGTGGCAATAAGTAGCCTATGCGCTTGAATAAGTTTCCGAGGTAAGCAGCCATGCCAACATTGCTCTAAATCAATAAAGCTCCGATATTACTCCTATAACAAATTTTTCGAAAGAACTACAGTTGCCTTCATCAGCTTCTACGGTTTGGAGACCAACCTGAAAGCAGACGCTGTGATTTTTTCAACAAAAATGCAACGAGTAATTTCTAAAACTACTGAGGACGAAGAGTCCATCTGTGAATGTTTACTGAAGGAAACAAATAACATGGCTCATAAAATTGTGTTCTACCCTGTCGGCAATGGCGATACTTGCCAGATCATTTTGGAGAACGGCAAACGCATTCTGATGGACTATCGCCATCGCAAAAAAACCGAAACGGGCGAAGGCCCAGAAATCAACCTCAAAGCCCACCTCAAAAAGGAGCTCAAAGACGCGGGACGTAATTCGTTCGACGTGGTGGCGTTCACCCACGGCGATTCCGACCATATCGAGAACAGCACTGAGTTTTTCGAGTTGACGCACGCCGCCAAATACCAGGGTGACGGAAGGGTTAAGATCGATACACTGTGGGTACCCGCTGCCTTGGTGCTTGAGAACGCGACCAACGATCAACAATCCGCGGAGTTCATCATCTGGCGGCAAGAGGCGCGCTACCGCCTGAAGCAAGGCACGGGCATCCGCGTCTTTTCGAAACCCGAGAAGCTGAAGGGCTGGCTGGAGGATAATGGGCTGACGCTCGAATCGCGGCGTCATCTCATAACCGATGCTGGCAAGATCGCACCGGACCTCTCCTTGGACGCAGACGGCGTTGAATTCTTCTGCCACTCACCCTTCATCAAGCACGTGGACGAGGGAGATGACCTCCGTAACGCGGCCTCGCTCATCTTCAATGTCCGCTTCCGTCAGGGCGAGAGCCACTACGATTTCCTGGCAGTTGGCGATTCGGAGTGGTGCGTGCTGGAGGACATTGTCAAGACCACGAAGGCCCATGGCAACATGGACAGACTCGCATGGGACCTGTACAACATCCCCCATCACTGCAGCTATCTGGCACTCAGCGATGTGAAGGGCACGTATGAGACGATACCGAAACCGTACGTCGAAGATATCCTGTTGGCTGGGAAAGAAGGGAGCTACATCGTCAGTTCCAGCTGCCCTATCCTCGACACCAAAGAGGGCCGGGAGCAAATCCAGCCACCTCACATTCAGGCCAAGAAGTGCTATCAGCGCTATCTGGACAAGACGAATGGTGCCAAATTCCTTGTAACGATGGAGGAACCGAACGCTACCCGTCCACAGCCGCTGGAGTTCAAGGTCGAGGCGCAGGGGCTGTCGCTCGTGGGTGCTGCTGCGTCGGCTGCAGGCATCATCATCTCCAAACCGGCGCCGAGGGCTGGCTAAATGATCCGCTCATACCATGCACTCGGCCAAGTGCTATCGGGCCTGGCACCGGAGCAGCTGACACATGCCCAAAGCAGGCAGATGCTGGCCGCCTGCCATAGGCATCCGGCCTTCTCGGTCGTCGAATTGAGGAAAATCTCGAATCCATCCGACGTCAGCAAACCGGCTATCGACGGGATTGTAGTCGATTGCTGCGACGGCACGGTGCCTTCGAGGAACCTGATCGGCATCCACAATAAGGAGCGCCTGTTGCTGTTGCACGGGCCTGGCCTCTTGACGCCTCATGAGGTCAGGGCGCTACGCACCGGATTTCCGGCTACCGCGCACCAGAACAGCATTTTTAACGGCGAACCTACCTCACTGTGCCTCTATTTTGAGCCTTGGAGCGCGGTGGAGCGTACTTGGACCCCGGAAAAGCATCTACAACGTATCCTGTGGTGGCTGCGCGAGACCTCTGTCGGCACCCTCCATCGCACAGACCAACCACTGGAGCGCCTGTACTTTGTCTCCCCGTATCAAATTGTGCTTCCGGCCGACTTCAACGAGCGAGTGGCCCGGCGTACGGAGGTGCTTCACCTCGCGTGCGCGCGATCACGTGACAAGGGCACCATGTTACGCGGGGCGTTCGGCCCGCGGCCCGAGAAACACGCTGCCCGCGATGACTTCGGCATGGATATCTTGGTCGTCGCCGTTCCGCCGGCCCTCTCAACGCGGATCGAACGCTATCCGGCCGATTTATGTGCACTGCACGATCAACTGGTCGCGCGTGGCTCGACGCTTCTCGCCCCCCTACAGGAAGCCGCGAAGCAAGCGATGTCAGGTTCTGGCATGCCGATGCACGACCCGGCCGCTCAGCATACGTTGCTGCTGTTACAGATTCCCGTCACGCGAGCTGGCAGCCAAACGCCGGAGAGAGTCGACGTCTCCGGATTCGTCATACGCGGGGCCCCTCTCAGCCGACTCGGCCTTGATACCGGTGCGTTTTTCGACGGCCGGGACGGGAAAGCATACGTATCCAATACCCTTTCACTCTCACGGGATACTACCGCAGACGAGTCCCCAAAAGCATGGCGCAGTCTGCCAATTGAACCGATCGACGTCAAGGTCGCCTTCAGTGCCGCGGATGTGCACAGAGCATCTGGCGTGGACAATGCCGCCGGAGACTTCCGGGGTATTCTCGCAGGAGTAGGTGCGCTAGGTAGCAGCATGGCTGAAATCTGGAGCCGCGAAGCGTGGGGCCGCTGGACCTACGTCGACGATGATATCCTGCTACCACATAATCTTGTCCGCCACATCGGTAAGGATCTGCACATCGGCTGGGCGAAGGTTGATGTTGTCGCACAGATGGGAGAACTGAACTGGCCATCCAGCGTAAAACCCGAGGCGGTCTACGCCAATGCCACGGACAATGAGAACCCGGACGTACAACGCGCAGTTTGCGAAGCCCACCTGTTTGTCGATGCGACGACCACTCTCGAAGTGCCGCGCGACCTGTCCGATCGCGACGATATGCCACGAATGGTATCTACCTTCATAACCCCGTCAGGACGGAGTGGCGTATTACTATTCGAGGACGAAGCACGATCAGCGCGCCTGGCATGTCTGGAAGCACAATATTACCGCGGCTTGCTCAATTCCGACTGGGGTGCTACCCATTTGGCTGGTCATCAGGGCAGTTACTGGGTTGGTGCTGGCTGTCGAGATCTGTCCGGCGTGCTCGCCCATGAACTCGTCCAATTGCACGGAGCAACTCTAGCCAGACAGGTCCGACTACTGGCGACTCAGCCTGACTCGCAGATCCGGGTATGGACCGTAGACGAGGAAAGCGGCGCCGTTTCCGTCAATGTGGTTACAGTGGCCCCATCTGTGGAACGCAAAGTCGGCAAATGGCGGGTGGTGTGGGACGAGGAACTGGCGAGGAAAGTTCGCCACCTGCGCGACCAGTCACTGCCGAGCGAAACGGGTGGCGTGCTCCTTGGTTACGTGGACCAGAAGCGCAACGCAATCCACCTCGTCGACGTTCTACCGGCACCAATAGACAGCGACGCCAACAGAACCGGCTTCACCCGCGGGGCAACAGGACTACCCGAGGCCATTGCAGAGGCGGCCGGTCGAACCGCCAACATCGTAGGCTACCTCGGAGAGTGGCATTCGCACCCACAGCACGCATCGGCAACGCCAAGCGCCGCCGACCAGACGTTGCTCGCCTACCTCGCGGACACACTGTCATTAGACGGAGTACCCGCACTGATGCTTATCGTCGCAGACCGTGACATATCAATTACGATCAAGGAGGGTTGCACACATGACTGAAATGGCTGCAGAGCAGCGAGCTTTCAGCGTGGCGCTGTCGGGAGGCGGTGTGCGGGCGGCGGCGTTTCACTCCGGCGTGATGCGTTACTTGGCCGAGCAGGGACGACTGGGGGACGTCGTGCACATCTCGTCCGTATCTGGAGGGAGCCTGTTTGTCGGCATGGTTTTCTACCTGAGCGACTATTCTTGGCCCAGCTCGGAAGCATACATCTCTAAGGTACTCCCTCGCTTCCGGCAAATTCTAACCACAAAATCCCTGCAACGGTCGGCCCTGCGCCGCCTGATCATCAACCCGCTCAACTGGCGCTTCCTCCTATCACGGGCAAATGTCCTCGCGCAGGCGATCGAAGCGACTTGGGGCGTGAGTGGAGGCCTCGCTACGATCGACAATGCACCGTCCTGGTCTATCAACTGTACGACCGCCGAAACAGGACGCCGATTCAGGTTCAAGCGCATGACGATGGGTGATTATGAGCTTGGCTACGCCAGTGTCGAAAATTTTAGCCTAGCCAAGGCCATGGCCATTTCAGCCGCGTTCCCGGGGGGCATTGGACCGCTTTCGGTGAAAACCAAAGATTTCCAATGGAGGAAGCGTCCCGGTGAATGGGGGCAAGGGCAGGAAAGTGCGGTACCGTTCGCACCGCCTTTCAAACGGCTGCATCTGTATGACGGCGGATTGTACGACAACCTCGGCATCGAACCGCTATTTGACATTGGCAGCCAGACAATCAAGCAGGACGAGACGTTGGACCGGCAGGCAAAGTTCCTACTCGTGTCCGATGCCGGCGCAGCGCTAGGACGAAAGTCGATCCTGCACCCGCTAAATCCATTTCGTTTTGAGCGTATCGTCGACATTGCTCTGGACCAAACTAGGTCGCTGCGTGTTCGTGCACTAATGAACGTTCTCCAGCGGGAGCCCAAATCTGGTGCCTACCTGGGTATCGGGGCTTCAGCCGGTAGAAGCATCCATCGATGCGCCACAGGCCGCGAATCGATTGCGGCACGGCTACAGGCCTACAGCTGGCTATCGGAGGCTGAAGCAAGGTTGGCAGCAGCGTACCGTACGACACTGTGCCGCCTGACGGAGCCAAGCTTCGACCTTATCGCCCGGCATGGCTACGAAACGGCCAAATGGAATCTGGAGCTGTTGGCGGGCTGGCCGACCCAGGCAACGGAACTGAGCGCCATCGCTGCCTGAATGAGATAGATGCTGGCGGCGAAAGCTAAGCTGGTTCAGCACACAGCTGTTCGTCGTGTAGCGTGAGGCTTAATTGTACGGCACTCTCTGCTCGGATTTCATGGGCAAATCACTGATAAAGTCTAGGATCCAAAGCGTCCCCGTCGCTCAGCAAGCCGAGGTGTGCGAGAATATTCCGGCAACGTGCGAGCCATTCGGCCCGATCCTTTGGTTCGCCACGGATGCCACGGGTCTGCGCCACATAAGCTAAGGAGCCAATCTCAAGTTCTTCGAGCGATCGAACTTGGCGTTTGCTATCAATCCACAACGGGCAGGACACATGTCGCTCGAGGCTCCGGACCAGCTCTCTTCGCCGAATTTCGATTAACGGCAGCAATTCGGCAGCCTGCGCAGTCCACATTCGCCGCTGCAGCTCTTTCTCACCATCATTACCGTCGAGCAAAGTAAATGGATGTAGCATATCAACACCGTCGAAGTGATCTAAACCACCATTTTCCCAATTGCTTCCCAGCGTGCTATCGCCGCGGCCAAGAGCACAGCGCGCGGCTTGCAGTATAACTTCGATATCAAACACATCCCGTTCAGGCTGATTTATTAGATAGTCAGCGAGATCAATATCCCACAGCGCTAGCGCAGCAATTTGGCGCACGATGAGTTTGTGATGGCGGGCACGCTTGCGGATGCACCGCAGTCGCTGATCAACGTAAGTCAGCGTGTCCAGTTCACCGAATACTCCGCTCCAAATACAGGTAGTCAATGCCGCCCCCTCAGCCTGAAGACACTTTTGAGGCACACCTCGAACAAAAACCAACAAGACTGGACGCTCGTCAGAGGCCCGCTGACGACTCGCAACTTCGAAGTCGCGCAGAAACGTCCGCCAAGCGTCCCAACTTAACGCTGTCACACCCTCAATTACTATCAGTTGGCCAGCTCTCAACTGGCTACAGAGTTTCTCGGCATTCCAACCAACCCACTGCTCCGGCTCAAGGTAAAGTGTATCTGTAAGCCACCTGAGCGGATCCTCAGGTGAGTCGATCGTCACCCTTTCGGGCGACCAATGTGCATGCCTCAGCTGTTCAACGAACGCTTCCTCCAAATTCGGCTGAGCAAAGGTCGGCGTAGCGACCACAACGCTGATGCCGTCGCGCATTTGCTGCATGACACCATCGATAAAACCGGCGGGGCCTGGCAAGGTATACCACTTCATCAGGCGGCATCCCCAAACATGCGCTTAGCGAACGAATCCAGGGCCCAGGTCGCCCCTTGCTGGCGGACCACCAGCCCCAGTGGCTCAGCCCATCGAAGCGCGCGCTTGACGACATCACTCTTCAGGCCCCCATACTCGACAATGTCGTTCTCGCTGACGCCATCACCCAAACCTTGCAACGTCGTCAGCACAGCCTCGGCCTCTTCAATCCCGCCAGTTAGCCGGAGTCGATTGTTGAGCCGCCATTCGTAATCAGTCAGAAGCTTAGTCATTCGCTCCAAGTTATTTACAAAATCGAGTGTCTTCACGCGCGCTGCAGACTCGAGCAAACCGCCCCAGAAACCCGTCAGGGCCTCAAGACGATCAACGTTATCGGTCGGCAACTGTAGTTCCTCGAGCCATTTTCGAACGAATCCACGAGCCCATGGGAGCACCGACAACCACGGCTCGAACCACTCATCCTGTTCTCCGATAGTGGCTGCAAGAGCCCACAAACGATGAGGATCGGCGACGAACACCACCGAAACGAAACTAGTGGGCGACGTCAGCGCCTTTACTTTTGCCTGTGCCGCTTCCACCCATTCCGTATTCCATGGCACGGACGGTGGCACCAGCATCACAGTAATACCATCGGTGACACGTCTCTTAATTTCCTTGCCGAGCTCTTGTGCGAAGCTCTTCTGGTCTGCGGCCCCATCCAGCTGTATGAAAAGCCTGCTGTCTGCCATTCCAGGCTGGTCTAGCAAGCCTGGTAACAGGTTATCGATGCCTGACGCCTCACTGGCAGCCACGAGCGAAACCGAGCTACGCATCTGGACAACTTCGTCAAGCTGACGATAGGTCAGCGGATTGCGCGCAGGATTATCGACGCGCCCGCCGAGCGTTGGACGGAAAATCGTGGACTTGAATTCGATCCGCGGCTCACGTTCTGCCTGTAAGGTGTTCTCTATCTCCTGCTTACTTCCCAACAATAGCAATACGTTCGGATTACGCAGACTGAAGCACTCGGCTGTCTTAGCTTGGCTCAGCACCCCGAGTTGGACCATCTCCTCCAGCAGGGCCAGGAAATCCCGTTCGGAAGTCGTTGCAAACCCTTCGGGCCACCAGGAATTCGCGCAATCCTGCCAGATTGATCGCCAGTCAATACCCTTCACATGATCATAGCCGCGGGTGAGTGCCTCCAGGCCAATGGCATAGGCAATCACCTCATAGCGCGCATCCAGTTGGAGGGTAAGCCGGAATTTGGAGCGGATGGCCTCGCGCAGCGGACGTCCGGAGAAGACCGATTCAATGTCCGTTTCTTGAATCTTAAAACGTGGGCCAGCAACATCGCGGCGTTTCAGCTTTGTTTCGCGCAGATGCCTAAGCAATTGAGTGCAATACAACTGGATCAGGCTCGGGTAATAATTAGTCTGGGCAAGCACACGCATGACGAGGCTCCGGTCATCAAACTCAAAGCCCGCAGCTTCGATCGGCCGAGTGATGAGTTCCTCCGCTGCCCGAATCTCGCGCTCATCCATTAAGGGACCGATCCGAACGGCCTCATTAAGGTGCCCCAGCGGTTGGTTCGAGGTACTTGCCGTCCTCAGAACATTATGCAGTCCGGCGAAAACGACCTTGAACCGTCGATCCGTCTCATCCATGAGCTGCTTCAATCGCCGGGTTTCAGCGTAAGTGCCTCCACAACGGGCATCCTGTTCAAAGAAATGGTCAGCCTCGTCGAGGAGCAGCAAGATCCGTCGCGCCGGTGCCATAGCCAAGAACCTCTTGATCGACGCGAGGAATGCATCAATGGAAGTCGGCTTAGCCGGATTGACGGGAGGCATATCCAAACCGGTGATGTTCAGCTCACGGAGCTTATCGTACACAGAGAGCCACATGTCGATCGCGGGGCGGCGTTCACCAATCCCTTGCGCGAGTAGGTCGATCCACACCGCATAATGGTCGGCCGATGGATT
Organism: Janthinobacterium sp. NKUCC08_JDC; assembly: GCF_019345575.1. NCBI lineage: Bacteria > Pseudomonadati > Pseudomonadota > Betaproteobacteria > Burkholderiales > Oxalobacteraceae > Janthinobacterium > Janthinobacterium sp. NKUCC08_JDC. The sequence continues at coordinate 238,620 of NZ_JAHKQW010000005.1, forward strand.
GTGGAAGGTTTTTTCGGCCCGCCGAAGCAAAGCGGTTTTACCCAGTTGCCGGCCGCCATAAATGAAATAGCAGCCCCCTTGGGCCTTGACCGCTTCAAGTTCAGCAACCCGCCCATAGAACATTTCCGGTGGAACAAAGCCGGCACTGGCGTCGTAGGGCTCGCTATAAGTAAAAGGTAAGGCGACGTCAAACCAAGTCGCGAGGCGCGATCCGCGCTGGGCAAGCAAGAACAGCAGGATCGACTCGTCGAGCAAAAGGAAGGAGCGCTGGCGATCCTTGGAGATGCGTGCGAGTTCGGGCCAGAATCGTGCCGGACTACGCGAAAGCACCAGCACAATAGTAGCGGTCTGTTGGCTGGTCTCTCCGATTCGCTGAAGCAAGTCCTCCGGCGTCAACCGATCAGTCAGGACGACCACGCGATATCGCCCCTGCGCGCGGGAGCCAAAATGGGGCACCGGGCACACTTCGCGGTCCACGATAGGCGTCACCTGGAGTGACCATGCTCCCCGCACCTGGTCGACCAATGGAGCCGTGAACCCCAGCGCATCAAGTATCTTGCGCAGGTTGTCACGCGACATACTTCGCTTGGCAACAGACAATGCCCATGCCCGGTAGACACTCTCAGCTTCCACTCGCGCCGGCTCATCCCCCTCCAGGTAGAAGGAAAGCGGCCCAACGGCACCGCCAGTGCGGATCAGTTTATCCACTTCCGATGCCTCCAGTCGCGCGAGCTGACTCAGCAATTCAGCCTGCTGCACCGGGAAAAACCTCCGGAACGAGTCTCTGCGCGAGTCGCGCTCGGGCCAAGGCTCCATATCTTGCCTTACCCGCTGCATCAACTCATTGAACGTATGGATATCCGAACGTGCTAGCGGTGCTGCTACCTGCCTAGCCACTTCTTCAGAGAGACTAGACTTTTCACGTTCAAACTCATCACAGGCATCCTGGATTCGATGAGCTTTTTGCTGTTCGATCTTGCTGGCTACAGCCTCGACTCGCGCCATGGCCTGATCGAAGCGATCAATATCGCGCTGGCTCAGTTCCACAGCGCTAAGTTCACCCTCGCACGCTGCGCGTTCGCCGTCGCTCAAGTAACCGTAAGCGAGACCGACTTCCGATGCGCGACGAGCTTCTTGGATTTTGCGCTGAAGGTCTCTCGCCCACGCGTCCCTGTACTTATCAATCGACTGCTTGCGGACACTGGCGTCTTCCTCGCCGGACAACTCTTTTAGCAATAACAACGCGCCGGCAAAATCTCCGGCTTCGACGTGGGCATCAAATGCTTCCGCCGCATTGCTAGGCGAAGCGATCCAAGCTTCCAAGGAATGTAACAGCTGCACGCCGTCAGCTTCGATACCCCACTCGTGCGAGACGAACATACCTGGCACAAGCAAAAGATCGCGCGTAAGCAGTTCCTTGGCTTGGATCTCTGCTGATGGCCCAGTGTCGCTTTGCCTAAACATGTTCACAATGGCCTGAATTTCGGTGCGCAACACACGGCTGGCCGCGTCGACTTGACCCCACTGATCGCCATCCCAGCTTTCATTCAGTTCTGCACACGCTTGCTCGGCATGGGCATCAAAAGCTCCCTGTAGCTGGCGGACTAGGCCGCGCAACCGCCCTCCGGCATCTGAAAGCATGCTTTCCGCGCCCAGCCATTCCTTTGCTAACGTTACCGCCTCGCAGGTAAGAACCCACAAGTGCTCCAATGCACCCGCTTCAATGTCTTGGCCTCGGCGGCCCAACTGACGTCTATCGGTGTCTGTTACACGTTCCTGGAAAGCGTTGTAGTTCGCAAACTCCTCGATCGCTATCCGAATAGCATTGCGCTCTTCCGTGGCGCCACGCATCACCGGCGAAATCAGTTTGTGGATGGGTTCCCCAGGCTTCAACCAATGCAGCCAGACCTTGGATGCAGGCGCGTAACGAATCTTCTTATTTGGGGCACGTTCGAGTAGCCAATCTTCGGCATCTTTCTGAAGCATCGCCAGTTGCGCTTTTTGCGACGCGTCATCTGCCGCCGAACGAAGTACGGTGGGGCCAATCGCGAAACCTGTCAACGGCTCGCTCACTTCACCCACCAAGCGCACCAATCTCAGCAGCGCCGAGTAACGGCCATTCAGATGGCGGTAGCTGGCAATCACGGATGCTCCCATTGCCGGGGCTAAGATCATCGGCCTGAGGGTCGCAGCGATTAGAAGCAGATTAAGCGCGGTGTGCCAATTCGATGGCGCGTCTCCCGGCTCGAACCATGCCTGGTCGATTTCACCGAAGGCCTCGCCAATCGACATTGCTAATGGTCCGTCACCTGCGATAAGTCCAGGCGCCAGCGCCACGGAGCGCAGCAACGCTGGCGGTGCAACGCGGAGGTTCGGTGATGTGACATGCAGTGCATTGGCAAACTGATACGCAAGCGAAGGCATTCCCATTTTCAACAAGGACCAGATGGGGCGGCACTGCTCTCCGGCTGTGTTATTGAAATACATGTCGGACGCAGCCCCTCCGGCTTCGTCAATCCGTGCCAACTCGGCTGTTGAGACGACCGCATCAACTACCTCCACGATCTCAGTCTGCCGCTCTGGTCCTTTGTCGGTATGCTCTGTATCCGTCGGCAATTTGTCGCGCCCGCAGCCGTCAATTTGCGCTGAAGTGTTCGCTAGTGGCACGTCTGGCGATTCATACTCCCCGGGCCTTGTTTCCGCTGTATGATCGGCCTCATCGTGCCGACCAGCATTCGCCGAGTCTTCGACGCTTTGAATTAATTCCTCGGCATCGGCGGCGTCTTGAACGTCACTTAAATGTGAATTCGGTAGTGCTATACCACCGCTTAACCGCGATGCCATCTCAGCGGCATAGTCGAGGTTTGGATCATAAGCCTCGCCGCGCGGCGAAGCCGACGCCAATACAAACAGCATCGCGTCAGGGTATTTGCGTTCCGCTCCGAGGAGTTCTTCCTTCGCCTGCAACTGCCGATTGGTCAAGTCGAACTTTCGGATAGCCGAAGCTGGCCGAGCCAATTCCGCGTCAATTGCCGCAAGGGCCTGTTTCGCGCTATCAACGCCCGCTTGGGCCAATCGCATTTCATTGATCGCAATGACAACCCGCTCCATGGCTAATTCCGCATCGTCGGCCAGCAGTAGGACTGCATCGTCCTCCTGCACCTCGGTCAGTGCCATATGCCAGCGGGCGATGATACTACTTAGGTCCTCTCTGGTTAGCCAAGGCAATTCGCCGCAGCTAGATGCCTCCTCTAATCGACCACACAATACGTCCAGCCGACGCTCAAGCATGCTGCTTGGAGGCTCCTGGTCCGGCACAGCATCCAACAATCTGGCTGCATCGCTGCCTAGCCCGATTAGCCTACCAAGCAGCATGCGCGACGGTGCAAGCTGCCACTCCCCGTGCAGCTGGGCTAGCTCCTCTCCGATCGTTGCCCACATAGATGATATGTCCAGGGGCAACTCGTCCACGGCACAATCTGCACCCGCTTCGTCGTCCAGCATCTTGGATTGGTGCGCGTCCGCCGCAGCCGGCGAATCTGCACGCAATCTGGACTCGCTCCTCAAATGGCCAAGTTCGTGCGTCAAGTCAGGACAAATCGACACCGATTCATCAATGAACCAGTGCGTCCATCCAATCGACGATAGGGAGAATATTGCGTGGCTGGCTCTAGTCCGTTGATCTGCGTCTAGCTCCGGCCAGCGCTGCAAATCTAGCTTCAAGCGTGGCCATAGCATGAACACACCGAGCGGCATCTGTTCCTTTTCCTGACGTGCCCAGAATCGCTCAAGCGCTTCGCGTATGCGATTCCACTCAGCACAGGATTCCAAGAGAACATCGTTTTCGAAAGAGGAATCCCGCCACTCTGGATCGTAAGCATCCAACAATTGAACGTCGATAGCACGCGCGTACAATTTCGGCCCGACACTTTCCCGGCGCATGATCTTTTTCACACTTAACCAAAAGCTAGTCCAGCGCCGATCAGCGCTAAGGAATACGGTCAAGATATTTCTGTCTGTTTTCGAGACGGACGCGGCAATGCCCTGATCAGCCAATGAAGAAACTTTTGGTTCAGACTGTATTTCGCGCTTGCGGTCACGATTCAGCCCTGCCTTGCGTTGCATGAGGGTGATAACAGTGACCGTGCCGCCCTCAACTTCAAGCAGTGACTTTGGAAGCCCTATTACCGACGAGTGTATGTACAGACCTTTGTCAACTTGCATTTAACTTTGAGCCAATAAATTGTTGAAATAGGCCTAGCCATACTCGCGTGCGAATACCCAGCAAACCCAGTGTTGTGTCAGATAGTTCCTACAAAGAATATCATTTTGCTCGGGTGAAAAATACACAGATTCTCACAAAACTAAAAGTTATATAAGCATGCCGAGGGCGTGGTTGATAAATTCCATGCGAATTACCACGAATTCACTAGACACTCACAAATCGCTTGAAATGAGGCTTTTGTAGGATCGCGAGCAGATTGTTGTTGAAGCGGTGACGTACGCGCCGTTCCCGTCCCGTCGCCCCCTAAGCCGGACACGTCTGGCCGGTGTGGTACGGTGGCACGGCCAGTAACGTGCCACCGTCCCATTCCACCATGTAGGAGAGTTGCCGCCTGAATTCGTCCCAGCCCTGATCAAGGATCGCACGGTTCAGCCCCGAATTCTGGCGCACCTTCTTGCCTGGCTGTGAAACCGATCCCTTCGGCGATTTGGACATATTCCGTACCTGCAAATCCTCAATGCAAACAAGCGCGTGATGTTGGCTATTGACATCCTCCCCGCCTAAAGGACGGGGATTTCTACGGCGCGGCGCGATGAGTTGCGAAGCGCTTCGATGGGTTCCTGCTTCTTCGAGCGGCCTGACTGCGCCATCTCTCCACAGGCTAACAAGCGTTGCCCCCGCTCTAAAACATTTGCGGCTCCAACTACATCGGCGTGATTTGCGTAGCCGCAATTGACGCATAGGAATTTCGCCTGGGTCTGCCGATTGTCTTTTGATACGTGCCGGCAAGTCGGGCACGTCTGGCTAGTGTGGTGCGGCGGCACGGCAAGCAGCATGCCGCCACTCCATTGCATCTTGTAGTTCAGCTGCCGTCTAAACTCGCCCCATCCCTGGTCGAGAATGGCGCGGTTTAGCGTGGCTTTCTGACGCACCCTCTTGCCTGGCTGTGCAACCGACCCCTTTGACGATTTGGACATATTCCGTACCTGCAAATCCTCAATGCAGACGAGCGCGTGATTTCGGCAAATTGTCGTGGTAGTTTTTTGCAGGAAGTCTCTCCGGGCATTGGCGATGCGGGTGTGAATTTTCTGGACGCGCGTTTTCGCCTTTTTCCAGTTGGAACTAAATTTGACCTTTCGACTCATGCGGCGCTGGTAGCGTGCCAGGCGCTGCTGGTGTTTCTTGAAGCTGTTGAGCGGCGCGATGAAGCTGCCGTCGCTCAGGGTGGCAAAGCGGGCGATGCCAACGTCGATGCCGATCGCCATCGCCGCCGTGGGCACGGGACATTCGACCTCGCGGCGGGCCATGATCGATACGAACCACCTGCCGCACGAGCGGCTGACGGTAACATAACGCAACTCGCCGAGAACCTCGCGGCTGTTGCGGTAACGCAGCCACCCCATCTTGGATAGACAGATGCGATCATTTTCCTGATCGAGCTTAAACTCCTTTGGATCTGGATAACGAAAGGAATCCCTGCTACCTTTGCGCTTGAATCTGGGGAAGTTGGCCCGTTTCTCGAAGAAATTCTTATATGCTCTATCCAGGTCTTTCAAAGCTTGTTGCAATACATGGCATGGCGCGGCTTTCAGCCACGGCGTTTGCGTACCATTGCGCCACCTGGTCAAGTGCTTCGCCATGGCCACGTAGCCGATGAACTTGTTGCCGGCTGCGTGATTTTCTTTTTGCAGAGCCAAGGCTTTGTTGTAGATGAACCGGCAAGAACCGGCGAAGCGGCGCATGGCGCGCTCCTGTTCGCCGGTTGGTCTCAACTCGAACCTGTAGGCTTGATATCTTTCCATGATTCTTCAAGCTTACTCGTGTGAAGGCAGTATCGGCCACAAGAAAGCTAGCCAATTTGCGCCGTATTTTTGCTTGACATGGATTGCATACCGTACTGAATTGCACCTCCGCTCTCACTCCTCTACCTGAGCTGAAACCTCTGCCTCGCGATGATGTCGTCGAGCGAAGAAATGAGCGAGGTTGAGATCAGGGCCCCCATTTGGCCAAATCCGCCAGGGTGTGGTCCAAAGTTGAATGCAGTCCCCTCCTTTTGAGCATCCACGAAGTCATCCACCGTGCCGATGGCATCGATCAGGCCGATTTCCTTTGCCTCTAACCCGCTCCAGATTTCCCCGCTGGCGTAGTTGACGTCGTGCCTCAGGGCGCGGCCGCGCCGTTCCTCTAGTTCGCGCAAAAATGTTCGCCCTACCCGGTCCACCAAATCCTGCGCCTTGGCTTGCGCGTCCTGGCTAGGTGGTGTGAACGGATTCAAGAATGCCTTCAGGTGACCGGATGCATATACCTGCTGCGAGATCTCCAGGCGGTCCAGCGCACGCGACAGTTGCCATGGCGCGATGATGGCGCCGATCGATCCCACCAGACTGTATTTCCCGGCGATGATCTTGTCGGCGTGCAAGGCAATCATGTAGGCAGCCGATGCGCCGACGTTGCTGATCGCCGCCACTACCGGTTTCGGGTGTTTTTTCCTGAAAGAGTGAATCGCGCTTCCGATACGCTCGGCCTCGACGGGAGCGCCGCCGGGACTGTCTATCGCCAGAACTATCTGCGTAACGTTGCTGGACTCAAACGCCCGCTTCAGGGCCGGCACGATCTTGTCTGCGGACGCGAGTGAGGTTGCAGCGATCTCGCCTTCGATGTGCACTATGCCTATGACCGGGCCGAAGGGACCTATTTTAAACTGCAACATTTGCATGAAAAAGTACAGGCCGAACAGGAGTGGAATGAGAACGAGCAACGACTTCAGCGTCAAGGTGAGGCGGCGCGCAAATTTTCGATCCCGTTCAAGCGCCAGGCGTTCTTCCCTGAATCCCGCGCGTTGTTCGCGCATCTCGGCCAACATAAGTAGTGCGAGATTGCCGGCCTGCAGTTCAGCTTGACTCTTATCGTCTTTATTTTCCATGGCGTTTCCTTGGGGGCTAGGCGCGATAAGTTAGCGACAACTGCCCCCCCAACCCAGTACGACAGTTTCCCAGGTCATCTTGTCACCACACGTTTTTTTTTCTTCTTCTCTCCGGTTGGGCTGTGCACTGTGCATAGGCGCGCCTTCCTCGATCATGGCCTCCGTCGGTTTTGTTTTTTCCATTTCGGCTAATGCGGCGGTGGCTTCTTTGAGCTTTGAGATTGGGCAGCGCATAACAAAAGCCTGAGGATATTCTTGCGTGCTCGCTGCTTCTCGCGTGACATTGGAAACACTACATAACTGAGCAGTAACTACCCGAAAATATTGATCGTCGAAAGCGATGCCATCCTCAGAATGGAGCAGCAAGACCTGGCCATTCTTACAATGACTTGTTATAAACCGAAGAGCTAGCCGAGCGTAAATAACGTTCTCGTCTCGCGTGCGTGCTTCGACGAAAGTTCGTTGGGACAATCTATACGTCGTCATCGTCGACAAATCGCAGACTGAGTCGTCTGTGGGCTTTTGTGCGAGTGCAACCGCTTGCACCGATGAAACCGTAAATGCGAAAATTAGAGTAATAGTCATATGCAATAATTTCATAATGGGAATCCCCCTCCCTTGATAATTTCTTTGTTTTTGCTAATATATATAAACACATATTTTCGAGGTCATCGTGAAAGAAATGAAACAAATGTTTCTTTGTGGAATTGCCGGTGCAATAATCGGAGTTTTGTTGAGCTTTGGCGAAAATTTAGTGTTAATTGCTGTGGTTGCAGTTATGGGATTTGTTACGCTCTTATTTTTATATTGGATAATTTTTTTGATTGCATTTATTCATGAAAAAATCCCCAAAGAGGATCACTTTAATTCGTCGCATTTAGTCATTGATGCGAATGAATATGAATATAGTGGAACTAAATACTTTAGCAATCCAGCCTATCGATTGGACGAAAATGGAGATCCTGCCTTAGACCCCCAATGCCTCATGCGAGAACCGCAATAAAATTATCGCTTCTTAAAAATTTCTTTCATTTTTTTAAAACCTTTGACTCCAACTTCTTTTATTCCTCCTATAACGATGTCTGGATCCTCGGTAACTTGTTTATTCGCCTTGCCGAACAACGATTTGTTCGATGACACGTTGCCAGACGACGTCTCGACAATTCCACTGTCGTTTCTAAATTTTTGTTGCGCTTTATTTTTTTCCGCCTCGGCTTTTTCGTCTATTTTTTCTACATCTGACTGAACTTGCGTAGGCGTTTTTTCAATTCTAGCTCGCTCTGCTGCCATCCAATCTTGTCCTTCTACCGGTAGAGTCGGTCCATCGTGGTTTTCAGTACTGTTTGCAGAATTATTTGGATTTTTCGAATGGCTCCGTGATTTGTTAGCCTGATGCTGCTTGTCGATGTCTGGATGCAGTGATGGATTTTCTTTCATGTTCCGATACGCCTCTCTTACTGATTCAAATGAGTTTGGAAGTTTGCTGTTCGTGGTTGGCAATATGGGTGTGTTTGCAATACTCCCAAGATACGAATCGATAATGATTTTGGCGGAGGCACTATTCTGGTTGTGTGACAAAAGTGACTCAAATAGTTGGATATTTTTCGGATCCTTTGCCAGATCAAGATTAAAAGATTCACCACGTGAATGCGCTGCCGATATAGTAGTCGCATAGTTTATTTGTTCACGCAACGTCGCATCTGCACGCGCCGAAGTCGCAACCGTCTGTGTGATTCGGGATGCATTTTCGGTGGCTGTCCGTTGATCAGAAGTAACGGAGTTCAATAGACTGGTATTCTTTCCAAGTGTCTCTGCCCAATCCTTAAACTTGGAAACTTCGTCGTTACTGAGATAATTTTTGATCTCCGTTTCTTTTTTGTCTATGGAAGCGGAGTACTGTTTTCCGCCACGGCCTGTTATTGCAAATCTGCTGCCAGGAATTACACCGACCTGCGGTGTACCAATGTTGAGATCCGCTGCTACCCCAAAAGCTACGTGTGCAACCTGTTGCTCGCTGGCCCCCACGGCTTTCCCAATTACGTTGGCAATTTGCTTTAGTTCTTGCGCACGCGCGCCAAATTCTTCAATACTGTTCCTTGTGACACCTTTAGACCGATTCGTTGTAACGCTAGTTCCGTCGACATGCAGCAGGGCATTCGAGAAGGCGGCAGCTTTGTCCCTTGTTGCTGCGACAGCTTTCGACTCGGCTGCGGATACTTGTTGAGTGGCAGCTGCGACATGATTTTCCGTGACCTTCCCCTCCACTGTTCTGGATACTGGTCCTTCATTGGCCAACGCCTTAACCGCAGTCAGACCAGACAATGCGTTGGATGTGTAGCTATTTCCTGAAAGATCGTTTTGCCGATTCCTGAAGAACGGTGAAGAGCGGACAGGCGCCAAGGTCATCTGATCCATGGCCACATTTCCCATGGATACGTTGCCCGTTGCCGCCGAATTGGTGGCAGTGGTCACATTTCCTTGCAGCAGGCGCGTGCCATCGATGAGCGCGGTGCCAAAGTTTTCCATGCGCTTGAGAGCGGCCCAGGCAATGAAAGGAATACTCAGCGTCATGTAACCGACCACTGCTTCGCCGGAAATCGCTGTGGAAAAAATGTCTGATGACGTTGTCAGCGACAGGGCGTTGACGCCGTTGCCAACATTAGCGGCTGCGGCCAGGTCGCGCATTGCATACATGGTCGCAGCGTAGTTGAGGATGGCATACAACGGCGGCCAAAGCTGGATCCAAATCAGCACAGACGCATAGTTCTTGAAGCCGGCCACGGTATCTTTGCCGTTAGCCAGCATAAGGAGCAGGATCATCAGCGGGAACATGGCGTATGCCACCACTTCGACCACGTTGCGGATTACAGGCAGTGCCTGTTCGGCTACTTTTCCAGCGTTGATCCATGCCGCATTGGTCTGTGCCACCGCCTGCGCGCGGCCGATAGCCAGCATCATGGTGGCCGGATCGTTGACCTTTTGGCTCGCCAGAAGGCTGGTGTCGTTCACCGCATTGATGAGTGCGTTTTGGCGGATGATATCGGCTGCTGTGGCCGAGGCGTCCGCGATCCTTGCTTTGATATAAGCCTGCTGAACCTGGTCTGCGATCAGCGCCGCTGCGACCGGTCCGGGTAGCGTCGGATTCATTCGGAATGCCAGTGTGCCCTGGATACGCTGTACTTCGGCAGGCATCTTTGCCGATAGCTTGGTATATGCTTGCGGACAGGGAAGCAACTCCGCCGTGCCGGCCGCATTCGTGACGCCGGTAAACCTGGCAGGATTGGGATCACCCATGAGCGCCCAAACGTCACCAGAGGTCGCAAATGCTTCCGGTGACAGGTAGCCCGAGGCCAGATCGTACATCGTGCACTGGTGCAGAAAATTAATCAAATCGTTCCTGAAGTACGGACTTTGGAACACGACCTTGGACGTTTCGCGCACCAGCCGGCTGCCGAACATGAGTCCATTGTTCTGATAGCTCAGCTTATCCGGCATGCCGGCCGGCCCCGGGATCACCTGCATGGCCGCCTCTTCGAGTTCTGTCAGGCTGTTGCCGACCGTACTGGTCAGCGAAGCGAGCACCGCCAGGCCGAACGGTACGTTGTTAACGAAGACTTCGGCCGAACCTCCTGTCTTGTCGACAATGCCGACGGTCACCTTCGGCACCACGAGTACTGAAAATACCAGGACTACCGAGGCGAGCCACTTCCAGCCCACCATCTTTTCCGGAGCGAAAGCATAGCCAACAAGGGCAGACACGAAGCCACACACGACGGTGATGCCAAGCGCATTGCGGTAGGTATTGGCGCCGACCATGGCAGCAACCGCGTTCATGAGTCCGTACAAACTATCCGAGTTTTGATAAGCAAAAATTTCCCACATAATATTTCTCCTCGTTTTCCGGTCATCAGTGCATGTAGGCTGCCCGGCGACCTAACATATCAAGCACATGCTGCGGAATATTCGCGCGAATATGCCGTTCCAGGTGTTCCAGGTCGTTGGACACCTCCGTGAGGGAGTTCACCTTCTGGTAGACGAGGGTCTTTTCGCGAGACAATTGGGCCAGCATGTCCTTGGCGCGCAGCCGGATTTCTTGGGCTCTCCCCTGCTGTTTCATGTCTAAAGTAAAGTCTTTCTCCAGAGCTTGCATCCCCAACCGCAGGTTTTTCTCCAGAAACATGTAGGCGTAATCCGCGGCAATCACATCCCGATACGTGGCAATCAGCTGCTCATTGGCTCTGGCAGAAGGAAACGATGCGCCGATCGACAGCATGCGGTATACAGGCTCACTGGTCTGATTCACAAAACCGACCTCCGGCGACATGTTGGGAATCGGTGTGCGCGTCTCGATTTTGTAGGCGATCGAGCGCATCAGCTTTTCGACCTTGACTGTAAACGGGGTATGGACGTACTCGGGGTCGATGGTGACCTGGTCGCAGTTGGTGTAGTTGTTGCAGCGCAGAACCGTTTGGTAAACGTTGCCGCCCCCCGCATCCGACTGGCCATAGAGCAGCTGGGAGATCGATGTGAAGGTCGGTGCGATCGGATTCGGGTCTCGTCCGTCCGAATAGAAAATAACGGTCCCGACCATGCTCATGATCATTTCCCGCTCTTTGTCGTCGAGGTAGTTGCCGGCGAGCTTGAGCGATTCCCAAGTGAGGTTGCCGACGAACGGCGCCTTGTTTTTGACCAGGGGATCGGAGGATTTGCGCGCGGTATCCAGAATGGAGCCCTTGTCGGACTTGCAGCGGACGGCTGCGGCGGCATAGTCCGATTCGAGGCCCAGCGAGACGGCGATGTCCTCGCAGGCCTTGCTGGAGCTGAATCCCGTGGCCTCGGCGGCCGACGAGACGAGGGATTTGGCGGTGTTGCAGGAATTGATTTGTGCATTCGTCATCATCGATTCGAGGTTTTTGGTCCACTTGGTGATACCGCCGAGCATCGGGGACACCGATTCGAGCGCGAGTTGAAACGCTACGCCTGGCAGCGCGGAGGTGACGTTCTTGAGCATGTTCTTGAATTCGGCCGCCGAAATGTAGGAGAACGAGCCGCCGAAAAGATCAATGCCTCCACAGCCGGCTTTGGCCGTCGGGTAGTTAATTGCCATTAATTGATACGTCTTGTTCGGCGCGCGCAGCATCAGGCTGCCGCCGCTATAGGTGTTGTAGACCTGGCCACGGAAGGCGCCAGGCGCCGAGTAGTTGCCGATGGCGCCGAGGTCGTTGAACATCTTGTTGACTTCGGCATTCAGGTCACCGGCGAAGGCCAAATGGCTATAAAGGGTACTGGTGGACAGGGATAGTGCGATGATGAGTTTGCGCATAGGCATGATGAACTCCTTAACGAGATGGGTAATTGGTTGTCAGCGGCGCTTCGACGGCTTCTGCGGCGCGCGGCCACAAGGCGTCGATCCGTTCCACCAGCTGGCCTTCCGACAGCACACCAAAACCGACCGGCATGATCTTGCCGGTGATGGGTTGTGCCAAAAAAAGCGCCGGAACCTGCTTGACGTTGAGCGTGGCGGCGGTACCGTTGTCGGTGCGGGCATTGGTAAAGCCCGGCACCGCGCCGCCATCCAGGCTGACCGGCAGCACCTGGATACGGTATTTCGTGGAGAACGCCCGCAATACCGGCCCATAGGCATGGCAGTACGGACAATCGCCACGGAAGAAGAACATCAGGATGTGGTCGCTCCCGATGTTGGCGAGGGCGGAATATCTCTCCTGCATCTGCACCTGTTCAAATACCTCCAGCGCCTGGGCATTCACGGGGCGGCCTTGCGTGGTGGGGTCCAGGTCCGGATTGGCCCACGCCACTTTCTGCGACAGGTCGGCAAACAGCGAGGCATTCCTGACGATCTTCGATTCGAGCTCCATGTAGCGGCGCACATTGGCGACAGTCGGGCTCATGACGGCGACGGCCTTGAGCTGTTCCAGCTGCAGTTGCAACTCACGCAGCGCCTTGACTTCAGGCGGCGGCTGCGGCGTGGTAGGCTTTAGCGGCGCGACCGGCGCAGGCGTTACTACTTCCTTCTGCGGTTCGTGCATTGCCGGGTCGTCATAGAAATGCCAGCCACGCCGCACATCGGCCTGCGCGCCAGCAGCGTGGCCTAATGCCGGGCCACTGGCGGGAACCTGGGCGTGTACGGCTCCGCATGCGAGCAGCGCTGCCAGACAGTAGGGATACTTTCTCATGGCGCTTTCTCCAGGCGCAGATTGGCGGGCGGCTGGCCATTGCGGCAGTAATTGATGCCGATATCGATCGTTTGCTTGTTTGGTGCCTGCCCTGCCGCGAGCCTGACGCCTTCCTGCCAAAAGCGGACGTTGAGCCGGCGGCAACCGTCCTGGGCGTAGCGGACCAGTGTCGTGACATCCATGAAGATCGCAGAGGAGGCAGAAAAGCGCTTGGTGATCGCGTCCGCCAGGTCTCCCGTCAGCATGCCGGCTGCACGGCCGTCTGGTGCATCGATGGCCGCCAACATCAGTACTTTCGGATCGTTCACCGCCACGCGGGGTGTGGTTTCCGGAGCCGCACAGGTTGCGGCGCAGAGCATGGCAGAGCAAAGGGCAAGCGACACCCTGCGCGTCGTGGTTCGATTCAGCATTTCCCTCTCCCCAGATAACAGGCTGGCGCACGCTGGGCGGCAGCATCCTTCAGTGCCGCCACGTTGGGCAGCGTCGGCACGATCGAGGCATAGAACTCGGTCAGATCGAGTTTGGCAAAGTCGATGCTTTGCAATTGATCCACGCTAAAGCCAGAACAGGCAGGATTTTTTGGTGCTCCCCAGCCCATGCCGAGCTGCACCCTCCCCTGTTCGTTGATCATCCTGGCCAGGCGCGAGTTAAAACAGCATTTAGAGGTCGTGTGCTCGATGCACGCCACGCATTTCCCTAATACCCGGATGCAGGAGCTGCACCAGGTGCCGATGGTGTGGCACAGCTGGGCGCCCTCCTTCATCGCCAGCTTGCCCTCGCCGGCGTTGCAGGACATCATCGAGACCGCGATGTACATCACCGCAGTCATCGCCAGGCTCCAGGGATTGAACGCGATCGCCAGGTGTTCCGTGGTGGCCAGCGTGATGGAACCTGCCGGCAGCGCCGTGCCATTGACGGCCACCGTCACACCAAACGTCGTATAACTGCCGCTAAAGCCGCCACTGATCAGCAATGCCTTGGCGCCTTGCGTGACAAATTCCCGGTTACCACTGTTCATCAGGATGTCGAATACCAGGCGCGAGCCGATACCAAACAGGGATTGGTTAGTAAAGTGGGCCCCGGCGCCATCCGTATAGCAGCAGTTTTTGAGGAGCCGGTTGCGGCAGGTATTGCCTTCCCCATTGAACAAGGTCATGGTCTTCGGATCGAGATAGACGCCGGCCTCGCGCACTGCCTCCATGTAAGTCATGACCTGTGCAAAATCGACGTCATTCGTATAGCTAGTATTGAAACATTGCGTGCCAAGACAAAACGTCTTGGGTGCGCAGGTGGCGCCGGCAGGACAGCCGGTGGTGTACGCGGCCAGCGCCGACTCGGCACTCAAGGGATCGCGGGCGATGGCTTGCGCGGCGGCGATAGCCGGATCGGTGGCCAGCACGGGCGGGCGCGGCGCGTTGGCCGAGTTCAGGGCACCCACTTGCGCAGCGCAGGCCGGGTCGCCGGGCGTCAGGGCGCAGGCCGCCAGGTGAGTATTGGCATCGCTTTTGAGGTTACTCTTACCGTGGTAGACGGTTTCGGGAGGCGTGAGCGTATAGCCAGGCACGTGGGCAGTGGCGCTCTGGGTGGTGACGCTGGCCCGGGCCGCTTGGTTGGCGGCCGTGGCGGCAGCTAGGTCCTGGTTGACTTGCGCCAGGACAATGGCAGGCAGCATGCTGCTCAAGCAGCAGGCGGTCGTCAGGGCGATCAAACGGCGCATGGCTATTTCCTCATCTTCTCCAGGAAGCGGCCGGCGCTATCGGCAAAGCGCGGTGCGCGTTGCTGGATGGTTTTGAGCGCGTATTCAAGCGAGACGTCGCCGGCGACGCGAACATAAGCATCCGGCGCGAAACAACTCCCTGCCCCGCAGGCCTGGGCGGGTGCACCGGCCCGCAGTAAAACGAAGGTCGGCGCCTGGCGTACGATAAAACGGTCAAATGCCTGCGGATCGATTTGCCATGCCACCTTGCGCTCGCCCATGATTTTTTGGACATGCACCACGGTTTTGACCAATGATCCGTCGTCCAGCCCCCGTAGTAACAGGGTCGCCTGCAGCTGCGCGGCTTGCATTGCCAGCTTGTGCAGCGCAGCTTCCGGCATGGCGAAGGTCACAAAGACCAGCAGCCGGTCGCCGTTCAACGGGGCAAGCGCGATTGGGTTAGATGCCGCTTCGTAGCCTTTGGCAATGGCGCCCAGATCGACGGGTGGCGTTGGGCGAGGCTGCGGCAAGGCGTCAATCCGCATCCGTGGCGTAGTGGAAGTTGGCCCTGGCGACGGGTCTTGCGGCATGGGATTGGCCCGTACCGCGCGGGCGATATCCTGCTCGGTGATGACCGGCTGCAGCTTTTTGGCGCGTTCGATGTCCGCGTCGGTGATCGTTGGTATCGCCTGCGCCGCCACTGCCTGGGCCAGGAACAGTGCACTTAGCCCTGCCATGGCACGCAGCGCAGCAGGCCTGGCGCCCGGAGAGGGCACTTGGATCGGATTAGTAGCCAACACAGCAGTTCCTTTTTCGAAATAACATAAACGCAAAATCTTCGCCTTTCACGGGGTATTCCTTGCCCGCTCCCCAGGCGATGGTGGTGCGACCAAAAGGCTGGCAGCATTTGCCCAGTTCCTTGTCAGTGGCCGGAATCGGATACGTCAGCTGGGATTTGTAGGCCGTCTTGTCCATTTCCGGCAGGAAGTACGGACCGCACAGCCCTTTCTGGCCATGCATGCCCCATGTCAGCAGCTCGCGGTGCATCTTGGCGGTGAGGCGCTGCATCATCAATTCGGCGGTGCGCACCCCGCCCACGTGGTAGGCCGCGTGACCATCGAGCGGGAAAAGACCTCCCTGGCAGCCGGCGCACCAGAACAATTCCGAGCGGCCAAATCCCGCCGTGGCAGCAACGCAGTCCGCAGCGCAGGCGGCGACGGCGCCGGGATTGGCGAAGAGGACCGTTTCCGGATTGATAATTAAGGTGAGCTCATCATCGTTCCACAATGGATCGACCTCGGTCATGTACGCGATATCGAAGGAGCCGGCTTCCAGGCAGGGGAAATCGGCGACCGCCTTGAGCCAGTACATGACCGGATTGACATAAAAATGCGCCTGGTAGAAGGCATCCTGGGCGCCGCCTGCGTCCGTGGCCCGGGCGGCTTCCGGCGCAGGGATGCCCGGATTGAGATCGATGCCACCGAGGGACACCAGGCAGAAAGGTTTACGCACCACTTCCACGTGGCGCACGGGCTCCCAAAAGCCGATGGACAGGCCGATCACCGGATTGACTTTGCACGTGCAGATCGGACTGGACGGATTGGCCGTGTCTTCCTGGCCGCCCAGGTTGCCCACGGTGACGCTGCCCAGGGAGATCGGCAGGATGCATGACCAGCAGATATCCGTGATCGGGTTCGGGAAGGCGCCAGTGCAGGTTCCGACCGGCGCCGCCTGGGCATGGCCTGCCCCGATGAGGAGCAGGATCAGGATCAGACCGATGGTGTGTTTTAGTAGGCTCATCTGGCCACCACTATTTCGTCGATGCGTAGGCGCATGCCTTCCTGGTAGACCAAGGCCGGGACATGCCGGATGCCAAAGCGCCCTACTAATCTGCCCTGCTGATCGAAGTAGATCCGCGTTTTCCACTGTTTCATCAGCTCCAGATACGAACCGCCGACGAGTACCGGCTTGATCCGCGCGCCATCGCGCTGGAGCAGGCTGCGCGCCATCCTTGCCTGTGCAGGATCGCGAGCGTCAAAAAACAACAGCTTTTTCGACATGGACGTGATCGCGAGCGGATTGGTGCGGGTGCCTGCAGGGAACAAAACGTGACCCTGTGCATCGAGGATGTTCTTGTCGAGCACATAGGTGGGGTCAACATACAGAGTTCGTGGTTCCTTCGCCGGCGTCAAACCAGCGACAGGGGCCGGATTGGCCACGGCCGCCCTGCCTTTGGCGATCGCCTGCTCCTGCAGTGCGTGAAACTGGCCGCTCTTTTCCAGCGCACGCAGGCGCTGGGCGATCATGTCGAGCAGGTTTTGCTCGGCAATCGGATACGTCGGCCCGATCGCGGCCAGTTCCTCGGCCTCGGCCAATGCTCCCATGAGGCCACTGGCCAGCAACAGGACGGACAAAATCCGCCTGGTCAGCTCACCGCATGGCAGGCAGTGAAAACCCCGTGTCGTGGGTGCGGGTTCAGGTAATGGCATGATTTGCTTTTCCTTCAAAAGATCGGAATGACGACGCCCAGGACCGCGTCGACGTGTACCAGGCCATTGATGCTGTAGCGTGAATCGAAGCTGTCCGGGCTGGTGCCTTGTACATAAAAATACGAGGGCGGAATCACGGTCTCGGCGATGGGTTCGAGCCGGAGGTGTTTAACGGTGGTATGGGTCTTGGCAATGCCGACCTCCTCGCCATTGACGAAAACATGGCGATCCCGGACGGTCACTTTGTCGCCGGCCACGCCGCGCACAATCTTGAAGAACGGCTGGTGGTACAGGCCGGGGAAGACGCGGTACGCCGCCCCTTCGAATGCATAGACCACATAATCTCCGCGACGGATGCCGTCCGCCCGGTAGTCGACCACTGCGACCGTGTAGGGCAAGCTGGGGGTCACGTTAAACAGAATAGGCAAGCGCGGTGTGGCATCGATAAACAGACGCACATAGGCCAGTGTCCAGATCACGACCAGCACCAGGTACAGATACCAGCGTCTGCGCACATGCTGAAAGAAATCGTGGGTCACAGCTTTACCTTTTTTCTGAGCAATGGAGTGAGATCGATCAATGTTGCGCGGCTGCCGATCACCGCCGTTTTGTCGACCACCAGGCATGCGCACTCTTGCGGCAATTGCGCCAACGCAGCAGCAAAACGGGGGACGAATCGTTCAGCATCGGATATCGCCTGCCGCCGTTCCATGTCGGTACGGCTGGTCGTCATGGCTTTGAAGTACTGTTCCTGTTTTGCATTGAAGACGTTCGCCGCGTCGACGACCCCGATGACCAGCATCGGCCGCAGCACCAGCCGGTCATAGGCCGCAATGCCGATCGCCACGAAGCAGGCCGATACGAGGATATTGATCAACATGATTCTCATTGGAGTCCCCTGTCGGCCAGTACCCGGGCGATGGCCTCGTCGATGGAGTAGCCTTGGGCGCGCAGGGCGTCGATCGGCTTGTTATCGGCGAGTTTGTTCGAGAACAGCAGCTGTGTGGCGTGATCAATGACCAGGCGTACGACGCCTTCACCGATCGGCGACGAGACGTACATTTCCGCAAAGGCGCCGGCCTCGGTGCGTAGCGATTTAAGTAGCCGCTTTTTGGCCGCATCCATGACGATGCGCTTGTTGCTTTCGAGGATTTCAATCGACTCCGGTTTTTGCCGCAGCAGGAAAACCCAGTCGGAGCAGTTGAAAGCGGCCGTCATTTGCACCGAACCGTAATAATCATCGGCACCCTGCGTCGCGGTGCCCAGTGCACCGCCGTATTTGCGCGCACGCCGGGCTGCTTCTTCCACCACGGCGGCCTTGACCGGGTCGTCCGCACCGATCTCTCCAAGCTGTTGCTTGAGTTCATCGATGATCAGGAGCTTCTTGCGATCACGGTTCAGGTACATCTCTCCGGTGATCTGGTACATCTGCAGGATATTGACGACGGCATGCAGATCTGGCTTGCGTTTGAGTTCTTCGTTTTCGATCACGACGAAGTCATTCGAGAAGTCGACGTTATTCTTGCCCTCGAAGAAGCGTTCGTACTGCCCGTCCTTCGAGTATGGATTGAGCATGATGGCAAGATCGCGGATGCGGTCATCCTCTTTGATTTCGAGTTCGGCAATACTGCCGCTCTTGAATTCGTCGCGCAAAGCGGTGATCGTCAGATCATTGCCATATGATTTCCAGAGCTTCAGCAGGACTGTAGAAATTGCCTTGTATTGCACTTCTTGCAATTGCTGACTCATGGAACACATCTTCGCCAGGGCGGGCAACAGCATATCGATGTCTTCGTGAATGTCATTGACCGCCGTAAACGGGTTCAAAATGATCTTCGAGCGAGCGCTGAACTCGACATGCGTGCCATTGGCTTTCTTGCACAGCTTCTCGAATGAGCGCCCGAGATCAAGCAGGCGCACTTGCGCACCGCCGGAACGGTATGACCAGGCTATCTCGTTGAGGGTGACGGACTTGCCTGAACCTGGAGCGCCGACGACGGCAAAATTGTAGTTGCCCAGGTCGTTGTCATACAGATCCAGCGTCACGAGCTGGCCGCGGCGGCCGGCGAAGATGAGCGTTGGCGTGTCGGTTCCTCTCCATTCCGCCAGCAGGGGTGCAAGATGGATGGCGTTCGCCATGGATTTGCGCGTCACCCGCTTCATCTTCTTCATGTCGTTGTGGAATGCGGGCGTCAGGGTCATGGGCAAGCTCGCCAGCAGCGCCTGCCGGTGCATGTACACATCGGCATTGAGTTCAAAGCCGCTTGCACGCCAGATGGCCCTGGCCGCTTCCGCCGCCGCCGTCGCCTCGGCGGGCGGACAGAAAATGGCCAGCTGGTGGTACATCGAGACGAGGTTGCCGCCGACATCCATGGCGTTGGCGACGGCACTCCAGTCTTCCTGCTTCTTCTGCACGTCCGGCATGATGGCGGCCATCTTGCTGGCCGCGTTCTGTGTCGCGCGGATATGGTTCGCCGTAATCAATGTCCGCGTCGTGTTCGTATCGAGGATGTGCACGCCCATGGTGAGCAGGAACGGCGCACGGTACTGCAGTGCCGGTTGCATGGCGTGGCCGATGAGCGCACCCATCTGCCAGAGGGGAAAACGTCCCGGAAACGATTTAATGGAGAAGAAGCGTGCTTCCACCTGCTGCGGCTTGCCTGGCTTCGAAAACCGGATGCCTTCGTTGGTCGGCTCCTGGACGGTATCGAAGTCCACAATCTGATCCCGCAGTTCTCTTCCCTCATCGTAGTGAATCCATGGGATGAAACCATCTGTGAGCCGGTGCGGATTGGTGAACAGTGCGCACCAGTTGATTAAGTCGGCCGCATCGCATTCTTTGCTGGGTATAGAGGCGGCGTCAAGGGTGCTTGCCATCGAGTCGCGCAAACTGATCGCCGCTTCGCGCTGGCCGATATCATCGGCGCGTCCGTCCACCGTGACGCTCATCATCAGTCGAAAGTCGCGCAGCGTAAAATGAAATCCCTTGGTCAGGGATTTCTGGCTCCCGGCCAGCAGATGTTGCACGCGCTGGCGTGCCAGCTGGCGGTACAGGTTACTGTTCCGAGCCGGCCGGCCCCACTGCTGCGAGTTTTCATATTGATCCTCGTCTTCCATGCGCATGTTGGCATATTGAATCAGCGGGGCGCGGATGTCCGGCGAGCCAAACAGATGAAATTGCACACCCGTGTTCGCGGGACAGTTGGTGTACAGGCTTTGCAGCACCTCCACCATACGTTCGTCGGCGCCGGCCTGGGGCATGAGTTCCAGCATGAAGCCGAGCCGGTGATGGCGATTGATGAACAGGTGCTCGCTGTCGACATAGGGACCGTACGGCAGCCAGCTGGAAAACTGATCCTTGGAAAACGCCTCACCTCGGCTTAATCCAAACAGATCCCAGAGGCCAGCGCGGATCCCTTCGCCATCGTTTTCTGACGTGAAGAACTTGAGCATATTTGTCCTCTCTGAATGCAATACCGCTATTGGCTTGTCGCCGACGCTGGAGACGGCGCGCCTTCTGGAACCGTCGTGACGGTCCCGATGGGAGGATCGGCAAGCGCTCCCGCTGGCGGCAAGGTTGGCCGTGTTTCGGCGCCGGAGTTGGTCTGTCCAGAGGGAGACGCAGTACCCGAAGATGACGCCTGCTGAGGTGCGGGCGGTTTCAGGGGAGCAAAGGCATCACGGATCTGCCGCTGCGCGTGGGCGATCTGCCACCGGCCAGAGTCTGTCTGCAGGTAGACAAAGGACTGATCGTGGAGATCATGGTCGCTGTCCTCCCACGGCTTGATCCAGAGCCGCATGACGCGCGGCGGCGAGCGCAGTGCGGCGGGTTCGAACGCAGGCAGTCCCTGCATGGAACTGCCGCTGGAGGCCGCTTTGGCCATCGTGTACATGCTGCGCGGGGCTGCAGGTGGCCTGCCCTTGGCAGCTGCCCCTTTGGCCGCCGCGCCGCCGCCCAATGTCAACGAGTTGTAGTAATTGCCGGATACGGAGTTGCACTGCACGCCTTCCGGCGCCTTGCAGGCATATTCGGACTTGCCGCCCAGGCCTGTCATGTCGCCGCACCCGGCCAGGAACGTCAGGCAAACCGCTGCGGCGGACAGGTTGTTGACGCGGAATGAATTCGATGGAATCAGCTGCATGATTACTCCTTGGGGTTCTTGGTGGCTTGGCGGCTGGACGCGGCTTGCGCCAGATGGACCTCGATCTCGCTGGCACTGATAAAACCGGTTTCCCGTGCGCCATCAGCAAAGAAGAAGGTCGGCGTGCCCTGTATGGTCAATTTGCTGGCCAGGGCCAGGTTGCGGTCGAGCGGATGGGCGCATTGGGCTGGTGCGCCCTCCCCGTCCAACGTGCCGCTGACGGCGCTGCGCCAGGCAGCGATGCGATCGGCAGCGCACCAGATGCGCAAAGGTAAAACCTGGTCCTGGAACGGCACCATGAAGTTGTAGATGCGCAGGTTCGGGATTTTCGCCAGTTCCGGTTCGAGCTGGCGGCAATACGGACAATGTGGATCGGTGAAGAGATACAGGACGCGTTCGCCCTTGCCCTGCGTGGAGACGATCGCATCGGTCAACGGCAGCTGGCGGACATCGATAGCCGCTGCCGTCGGTGCTGCCGGGCTGGCGGCGTTGCTCCGCTGCTGCAGTTTCGGTGCGGTCAGGTCGCGCATGGCACGCAGATCGACCAGGCGGCCAAAGATCATGTAGTCAGGGCGTGTATCGGCGACAAAACCGACGTTGTCGCCCATCCACACCTCGAAGACGTGGGGGATCGGTGTCGCCGTGACCATATCAAAGGCCGTGCCGGGATAGGTTCGCTTCAGCGCGGCGAGCAGTGTGTCCTCGGCCGTACTGGCGTGGGCACCGAGTGTGGCGGCGCAGGTGAGTGCGGCGAGGGCCAGTCTAGTCAGCATCTTCATTGGGAACCTCCATCGTGCGCTCGGCAAGGCCAAGCTGATCCTGCCGGTCCGCGTCGCTGCGTGACATGGGCCGCGCGGGAATGCGCACGCCGCGCGTCAGCACCACGTCCACTTTGCGGCCCGCATGCACCTCGATGACGGGAAACGTCTGTTCGGCCAGCCGGATGTAATAGTTGGCCAGGTTGTTGAGCGCGCTCCCCATGCCGCTGCCAATGCCACGGCGGAATTGATCGCCGGTGCCGCCGGTCGTCGTCGACAGGGTGCCAAACGGCGAAGTCGTAAATGAGCTGTTGCCTTGTGCAAAACCCTGGCCGATGCCGCTGACGATGCCGGCGCGCAGGCTATTGGCCAGCAGCTGCCCCTGTTTGGAGACGAGCGTGCCGCGCAGCCCCAGGTTGCCATCCTCCCCAAAGATGTTGCCCTCGATCTTGACCTCGACCACCGAGCGGTCGTAGCGGATGCAGGAGAGCACGTCAGTGCGCAGGTACGCGCGTTCGGAACTGATGTCGCCATAGCCGGAGGCAACCACAAAGCATTCCTTGACGTCCGCGCGGAACTGATTCGGCAGGATGGCGGCGGCTGAAATCTTGATAAGTGCCGGCAGCGGATTGCTTTGCGCCTGGCCGCCCGTCGGCGCATCGATCCCGCCGAGCAGTTCTCCCGGCAGGACGCCGACTGGGAGAAAGTCGTCCAGCGTGTTTACTGGTTTCACCACATTGGCCCCGGCCTCCTTGGCGGCCCCGGTGTTCCCGCTGGAGTCTGTCGCTGCGCCCAGGGAGACGCGGATCATGGGGGCGAGCGTCTCCGGTGGCTCGTTTGGCCGCAGTAAGCCGGTGTTGCCACTGGGTACGTCGGTGGCAGGTGGTCCTGGCGGCGCGTTGCCACCGAGTGGCGTGCCGGGAGGGTACTGCGACGGAGCCGGCGCCGATGGCTGGGGAATGGGCGGCGTGACGGGCGCGGGCGGCGCTGGTGGCGGCGCTGGTTCTGCCGTGGCGGCCGTTTTTGCTTCCAGATCCGCCAGGCGCTTGAGCAAGGCTGCTTCGACGGCCTTGCGATCGCTGTTGATTTTGTCTTGCGCTTCCTTGTCACTGTCATATTGGGCCAGCTTCTTGCCGGCATTGCCGACCCATTGGTCTTCCGGCGAGATCTGGCCCGGCACCATCATGCTGGCATCATCCACATTGACGGTGGCGCGTTTGTCGGTCGACTTGGGAAGCTGCCGGGCGGGGCTGCCGGACTCGGAATAGGCCAGTACCGCCCACAGGACGCCAATGCAGGCTGTCACGATACTGGCGGCGGCCAGGTACTGCTGCTGCTTGGGCGTGAGCCGGGCCGTGAGCGATTTCAATGTTTGCATGATACGCATGGCGGTTCACTCCCCTGCCCGAATGACGTAGACCCGCGTGCTCTCGTTCGGACGCAAGTTGAGGTTGTCGATGGCGACGGCCAGGACATCGCCATCATCGCGGTCAAATTCCTGTTCTGCGAGTACCAGCGGCGCACCGCTGATATTGCTGAGCGCATAGGTCTCGCCGATGAGGCCACGGCCTTCAAACTGGCGGATGAGCTTCATTTCTGCTTCCGCCCACAGCAGGCGCGCTTCGTCGCGCTCTTCCATCCGGACGTCGTCTGGCACCTGCTCGGAAGCCATGAACATCAGCATCGATTTCAGGGAGCGGATGAATGTGGCGGACCTCCCCGGCGCCACTCCGCCGGCATTGGCTGCCTTGACCTGGCGTCTGGCCGACTTGTCAGAGATCACGATGGTGTCTGCAGGAACCTCCGCACGGTTCAGGCGCAAGGTGTAGGTCGCCGTGGCGGAAGAAATAAACAGGTTGATCGGCTTGGCAGCAGTGCCCACCGGCTGAATATAGATTTCGCCTTTGGCCAGGTCACAGGCAAGCGACAGCTGGCCGCCGGGATTGACGGTCGTGCCGGCACCTGGCGCCACGGGCAGGCTGGCGTCGGCAGGTTTGGACGCACAGTTGCTGCTTGAATAAATGTTGCCGACGACGTCGATGATCTTGCCGCCCTCGATGCGGATGCGCGTCGGTTCATGTGCGGCGATGACCGCCTCGATGGCGGCGCCGTCCCTGACCTCTCTGATCTGGTCGGCCCAGGCGGGCAGCTCAACGAGCCCCAGCAGCAGCCACGCCAGTGGCAGTATCCGGTTTTCCATCTTTCAACTCCTTAAAATCTTTCAAATGCACGCGCGCGCCACGGAAGACGAAGTCTGCACGGTAGGTCTTGAGGCTGTCAGAGGTATTGGCCCCGTTCACCTGGGTTTTGAGGTAGCCGGTCATCGTCACCGATTGCGTTTCTTCGTCCGGCACCAGCTGCTGCATCTGGAAGTAGGTGCTCGCATTGAGCTTCTTCAGTCTTGCCGCCTCCAGATCCTGGCGGGTCTTGATGCTGCCGGCGTTCTCCGGCAGGCACCAGCTGAGCAGCATGTCCTTCTTCCATTCGATGGACTTCGGCGTGACGTCCAGCATCAGGTAGGCGATATAGCCGGACATCTGCACCAGATAGTCGTTGCTGGCCTTGCCGTCCTCGATCCAGAACGTTTTATTGATAGCCGGCGGCACAATGACAGTGCGTTCCGTGCCCGCGATGCGGACAATGATGGTCAACGCCAGCATCAGGCAAACGGAAAGGATGCCAATGGCCAGGCGCTGGTCAAATACGCGGCGCCGCAGAGCGCCCAGGTCATCCTGATAGGTTTCCAGTTTCACGGTGCTCTCCTTGGTCCTACCCAACCATCTTGCGGATATGCGAAGGCGGGGTCGAGCGCATGGACGTCAACGGGCTGACAGGCAGGTACCAGTACGCCCAGTGCAGTACAAAGGCCGGATGCTTGTCCGCTTTTTTACGGCTGAGCCAGCGCGACACAGCGACGCCGGCGCAGACCGCGAGGAAAAATCCGAGTTTGCTGCTGGCCAGATAGCCGACAAAGATCGAAAGGAGGACGGGAAAGGCGACATCAAAGTCCCATAGGCCAATCTTCCATTGGTCGTCTAGCCGCCGCGGAATATAGGTGTCGGCTTCCATGGCGTCCTCCTTTTCTCTATGTGCGGTGTCTGCGCCAGCCTGGTTCAGATCGTGGCGCCCATAATGGCGCCGCCAATGACCAACCCGACCGAGCCGAAAATCGCCAAGCCGATGAAGAACAGCACCGGACTGAAATTACGCAGGGCGGACAGCGAGATCAGGGCCACCACGAAGCCGATGAAGCCGACCAGTGCTTTCACGCCGGGTGCCAGTGCGGCCAATTGCGTCAGTGCTGACGTCAACGGGCCGGTGATGCCGGTGAACGCGACGAGGTCGATGGCGGTGACGGGGATCGCAGCGAGCAGGCCCAGGGTGATCAGGGTCAGAAGTGCCAGGACCTTGGCCGTAGTGGAGACGCGCAGGCCAAGCGGCCGCTTGCAGTGTTGTTTGAAAGGGAGAACTGTGACGTATTGCAGGGTGTTCATGTGCATTCCAATCGTGATCGTGAAGAAAATTACCTAAAACTGTCTGTGCGGGCGGCTAGGTGATGCGGCATGGCAGCCTAGGAGGACCACGGACGGGACATTGCCACGCGATCGTGCCCGGCCGGCACGCTCCCCATGCCGAAGTCAGGTTGATCAGGTGAGTTGGGGTTCTCATCTCTGCACCTGCCGAGGTGCGTCGGCGGTGAGGCTGAGCTCTACCCTCCGGTTGTTCTGGCGACCCGTTTCGGTCGCGTTGGCGGCGGCGTAACAGCAAGCACCGCTGCTTTCCACCTCAAGCTGAACTCCAGGCACGTGCAGATGGCGGCGCAGATAGCGCTCGACCCTGGCTGCGCGCTGGTGTGCGATGGCATCGTTCAGGGCCGGCGTTCCGGTGTTGTCTGTTCTGCCAGCGATACGAATATGGGACGCTGGCTGCACCAGCGTGAGAAATTGCTGCAGAATGTGTTGGGCCGCTCTATCGATGCGGGAAGAGCCCGGCGCAAAGTACACCGTCAGTTCAGTGACATCGGACAAATCATTTTCGTTCGCTGCATCGGTTCCCACGGGTCTCCCAGCCAGTGTCCGCTGGGTGCTGACTGCCGCGATCGTGGTGTGCGGCACCTCTTCAATGTGTACATCCCGTCTTGCCAGCGTCTTGGACGTGCGCGTAGGGCAAGCTGGATCGATACACAGGCCATAGCGTGCCTGTCTACCGTAGTAAAGCTGGGTGATGTGCTGCAAGTGGGACCCAGGCGTGGCTGTGCGGGAAGGCAGTCCTGCAGGTTGTGGCTGGGTATGCACATTTGCGCAGGAGGCCATCAGCAAGCTGGCTACAGCCATTGCCGTGGCGGCGAGTGCGGCATGAGCAACAGAGCGTCTCATGTCAGCCCCACTGCCACCAAAGAAGGCTGCGTTGGAACGACCGATTCAGCTCGCGTACTTTTCTGCGTCCGGTACTTGCCCCGCGGCGTAGCGCGGCGTATTGCCGGCGGCCTGGTATTGGTGAGAAAGCCATATACGCGCCAGGCATAGCGGGTGCGCGTAGCCTGACATTGGGCCTCATCCAGTTTGGTACACGAGGCGTTGTACGCACCGATCGCCTCCCAGGTATTGCCGTACCTGTGCAGCTTTTCCACGAGAATGCGGGAACCAGCATGAATGTTTTTACAGGGCTCATGCAAGTCTTGCTCGGTCACTCCCAAATTACGCAGGACCCGTGGATCAGAATTGACCCCCATATAACCGATATCCACGGTACCGGTTTGGCGCAGATGGCGGCGATTGACTGCGTTCGGATCCAGTGACGATTCCGCTTGAGCAATCGCATAAAGCAGCGCTGCCGGCACATTGTGACGAATGGCGGCTTGATCCCAGCAAGCCCAGGCAGAACCCGGACAAACGACAAGGATCGCTATAAAGCACGAAAGAGACCGTTCCATGGCAAAGAGCAGGCATAAACCCGAAAGCGTTGATCCACCGGCGCGCGCAGGCGCCAGACCATCGAGGGTATACATCGGGTAAGCCTGGCTTCAGCCTGGCAAGGTCACTTCAGGTCGCATACCCGTTTGCGGTATGCCTTACGATCTGCTCTTTATGGCAGATGTGATATTGCTCGCTCGGCGATGTTACGCCGTGCCTGTTCAAATATTTTGCTGTGCGCCCCCTCTTCTTGCAGGGCCAAGGCGATGCACGCGGTCGTAAACTGTCCCAGATCGAATCGAGGATGGGGATGCCGGTTCATTTCTGACTTCTGCAGCGCCAGCAACAATACATACTGGGCGCGCCAGATTTCCTCCTGTCGACGCGGCATGCATTGGTCGCGCAACACCATTCGGGTATGCAAAAACGAAAAAATATGCTTGGCGGGTTCCGGCTGCGCAAAAACTCTCGCAATACAAGCACTAATCAGATCGGGATGTCGCAATTTTGGCGAACAATTGTGATGATGGTTGAACAGCTGGTCGAGCTGATGAAATTCCTCCAGCCATACCAGTGTACCGACCGTTTCCTCACACCCCGTCGATGAGGCCGCAGAACGATGCGTAGCGGCCTTGTGAACAGAAGATGAGGATGGTATCGGACGATATTCAGTATTCATGGCGACTCGAAATCAAAAGTGGCTACGTACGACATCATGCTAGCGCATCGCAGAATCAATGTTTGTCCAAAAAGTCGCGCTTTTTGTGGACTATTTGGATTAACCCAGTTTCGCTTCGGTGAGTAGCGATGGCTGCAAGGCTATTACTGGGAAGCTCACGCATAGTGCACTGCCATTTGTCCTGCCAGCCATGCGACCACGAACAACATGGCAGGTAGCAGAAACGGGGACAATTGAAAAGGAAGCACACACGCGACAGCCAGCAGACAAACTAGAAAAATCGCTATCCCCATCGCTGCCGCGAACCACTCCGGGTGCTGCCTGGCGAATTCCAGGCGTTTAATTCGCCGGCGCACCAAAGCGTCCACGATACAGGCTGTCATCAGCACCACGAACGTTGACCACCACTGTACAAGGCCGGCCAGTCGATACAGCGCCAGCATGATCAACGTATCGAGCGACCGGAAATAACTGCTCTGAAAAAGCTGCAGACTTACCCGCCCCAGGCTATTGGCGATGGGTTGTGCGACCGGATCCCCCTTCACCTCGTGGGCTGGAACCGATGCCGGTTCGATGGCCAATGCAGCTTGATACTCAAACAATCGGCTCAACACGCGGCGTGCATACGGACTCCCCCAGCAATCAGCACTGGCGATATGTTCTGCGCGAATCTGCGCGACAAATCGCTGCGGGGGAAAGGCTGACGGCAAGTACAGCACCAGAATCAGGAGCACGCTCAGCGAAACAATGGCCGTCAACCGAATCAGCATGTCTCCCCCTTTTCCTTCTCTTCGAGGCTAGCATCGTCCACGCCAGGGTCGATCAGCGTAAACCGTCCCTTGTAGACATGGCCGCCGGAAACTGAGGCGAAAAACTGCAAATTGGGCAGCTTACCCAGGATCGATGGCGGCACCAACTCGTTGACTTCCTCGCTCAACTGCGTTGAATCGACCGCCGTATAATCCGTGAAATGGCCATCTCTGGCCGTGTTATGCCCCACTTTCATGTTATGGATGGTGGTCTGACCTAGTGTTTCATTGATGAACTCTTGAGTGGGCTGATCTTTTGTTCGGAAGGCGATGAGGTTATTCAAGTTCCCCAATGCCATGCGTGCCGCCTCCTGGCTGCCAAGGCGTTTTGCCAGGTCAGCAATCGTCTGCATCGCGGCCGTGGTATACAGCCCTCCCTCTGCCCCCTTGTTCAGTATCTCGATCAACGGCTGATTGATCACGTTCGACAGCTCATCCACAAACAGGGAAATGCGCCGCTCCCCTCCCAGGTTGTAGCGAATTCCTGAGCGGGCCGCCAGGTCGGCGAGCGCCATGGCGCCTATGGCCGTTGCAACGGAAGGATCTGGCAACGAGTCCAGACACAGCAGCAGGACGTGTCCGGCGCGCTCGATCTTTTCCAGATTCATGATCGGACGCTGATCGTCCGCATCAAAAGGATCCGGAGACAAGCTTTTCCCGAGATCGCCGGATGTCAGCATGGACAAGATCGGTAAGAGATTGGCGGTTATTTTTTGATAATGTTCGCGGTTATGCTGAAATACCCGGACTTGCGAACTGACCACCGGATCACGCCGAGCCTCATGTACGTGGTGATCGTAGTACGTCACATACGCCAACAGTTCATGACTCGCGGCCGGGGTCGGCGATTTGATCTGTCCTCGCCGTGCTTTATCCAGCAAGCGCACCATCTCAGGTGTGCTACGCCACTGCATGCCAAGGAGCTCTTCATAAAAACGCTCGAGCGCCTGTTCCAGGATGGGTTCGACGCCTCCTTCAATATATTGCTTCAGCTTTGCCAAATTCGGGCGCCTCTCCAGTTGCACCATCCCTTGCACGACCACATTCACCGCGTCCCAACCAAATGCGCTGAACGTTCCGGCTGTGTCCGGCGGCATGATCGACTGAATACGGGAAGCGACTTCGGTAGGTTTTTGCCAATTGAACGTGAAGTCGAGACGAACACCCGTTTCCGGAAAGGCCGGATGAAACCAAAGAAAGCTATCTGGCTCGCGATACAGTTGACAGGCCTTCATGACCAATCGCTTGAGGCGGCGTGAATTTTTCGGATCAATAATAATGACGACGTCGCCACGTCGGATGGCTTGAAAAATCAACCAGCCAAGGCATACCCCTTTGCCCGACTGAGTGGTTCCGACCACCAAGGTTCCACCTTCAAAGTTCTGCAAGGGCCGCATCAACAAGCGCTCGTCTGACTCGACACCATGAATCCAGGGTAGGCCAATCTCTGCGTCGGATTGTGGATTAGGCTGATATCCCAGAGCCCGTATGAGCCAGGGAGAAATGGTCATTGCGCGATAATCGATCTTGATCAGCTCGTAGAGGCGCTGAGAGTGTAGCGGCAGCCAGATAAAGCCCAGCCCAAACACGACCTGTTCTGGATCACCTGTCCATGTCGCCAACCGGGAAATTGACACCATTTCCATCGCGCGGCCAGACAACGCGGCACGAATACGTACGACGCGCAAGGCTTGCCGGCAGCGGATCAACGCGACGAGTATTGAAAAAAAGATGGCAGTAAAACCCGCACGCGGTGGCAAATGATCAGGTATCAGAAAGTAAAAAATGGCGGCGGCGAGCATCCATGCCAGGGCGGCAGCCGCCTCAATGGGACCACGCCACGGCATTTCATACCGGCGCAGCAACATGGTCAACCTGCGTTCGAATTGATTGGGGGCTCCCCTGCTCCATCCATACC
The DNA here is from genome assembly GCF_019345575.1 of Janthinobacterium sp. NKUCC08_JDC. Classification (NCBI taxonomy): domain Bacteria; kingdom Pseudomonadati; phylum Pseudomonadota; class Betaproteobacteria; order Burkholderiales; family Oxalobacteraceae; genus Janthinobacterium; species Janthinobacterium sp. NKUCC08_JDC. The sequence continues at coordinate 269,366 of NZ_JAHKQW010000005.1, forward strand.
TTCGACAAACCGGCTGGCGATAACCATGCCGGCCAGTTGCTTGCCATGCAGGGCGTGGTATTCAACAGGCTCGGTCCCTGCTGGACCTGCCACCAGCATGTTGGCATCGGCAAGTGCGCGTTGCGCCATCTTCGCATCCGCCTGTCGCGCGACGAAGGCATCCAAGGGGACGAACAGGCCGGACGCCATGGGATAACACGCAGGTGGCAAGCTCGTATCATTGAGAGACTGCACGATAGCCTGCAGTATCTTGGCAATGCCAGGATTGAGGCGAATCGGTGCGCGTAACGAGTAGCGTCCCTTTGCTGACTGCATTGGCTCGGTATTTTTAACCTTCTTCGCCCTTCCTTGACGAGCACCCGCAGGTGGTTCGATACCAGTGTCCGCCACAGTTGGGGGAACCGGTGGGATGGATGGCAACGACCACTGACGATCGCTCACCTCCGGCGACGTCGCTGGGGCAACCCATTCGCCCTGAACCTGGGAGGCTGCCGCCTTCGCCTGCCGTTGTCTAGCATCATGCTCCGTAGCTGGCACCTCGTCATGAGCGCGGTGGACAGCAATATCCATGTCCAGCGCCACTGGTAGCGGGTGCAACACAGCAAGGACAACGCCTGGCGTCACCAGCTTCAACGCCTCCAAGGATTCAGGGGCGCCTGGCGGCCGGATTGACCAAACAGACTCGTCAGTATTCATTGGCACGATGATCCCGGCATCGCTCAGAATTTCCATGGCCTCTACCGGAGAGGCAGGTAAGCCATACAAACCCTCGTCTTCCAGCAAGGTGAGTATGTCGCTTATACCGTTCGGCCACACCAGAAACAGGCCGTCCCGCCCGAGCCACATGCGGGACCGTTCCGCATTGGGCACCCATCCCTGATGTGACTGCACGAGCTCGCGCATTGCTTTGAGCAGAAACCTGGCAAGGTAAGCCCTCGCGCGGGCCTTGCCTGCTTGCGTGTCGGCTTCGCGCAAGTCTCGGTAGATCACCAAAGTCGATGCACGATTGACGAGATGGTCAATGACGTTGTGATCTTGATATTTCACTTCACCACTGATCGCCGCAAGCATGTGGGCGACGATCATCGAGTCGTCGTGACTCAGGTAGGCCAGGGTATCTGGCGGCAGGATCATCGGTAGCGCGAACAATGACAGGGAGCGGCACTCCTGTCTGGCCTCACCCCATCGGACGAACAGACGGTCAACCTCGTGTTTGTCAATCCACTCCCCAAGGGGTGCCAGGTATGGCTGCCACACGGTTCCATGCGCATCACTCACAACGACCGTGTCCAATACGCGGTAGAGGTACGCGCATAAACCCGCGGCGAACGTAGCAAAGCGCCAGCGTGGCTCCAACTGTCGACGGGTTGATATCGTCGCCCTGCCAGCGAAAATCTGCGAGTCTGTCGCTTGCAGTGCGAAGAATGCGGTCTCCATGCCCAGGCGGACTAAACCTCCAGGGCGAGCAAAAAAACTGTCCTGCGTCGCTGGCAAGACATTCACGTAAGCGATGTACTTCCTGATGAGCGGAAGCATTTCCTTGGCAAAGGCCTTAGCATCGCCGCCATAGGCCAGTTTGATGCGCCCCAGGATATCCCGATTGTCGTCCGAGATCGCATCGACACTCCGGGGACGTATCCCGCCGTCACGCGCATGGCCGTTAATGGGATGTAAACGTTGAGGACAGGTGGGCGTGGCTTGACGGCCGCGATCACATTGACGATGGTGGCCATGCCAACCCAGGTATTTGAAGAGATTCACTGTGGCCATAAGACACACTCACGTGGCTATGTGAGCATTATGGCTATGTAGATCAACGTACGTCCACATGAAAGCCTGCCTTTCGCTGCGACTATTCACCGACAGAATGACGAGGAATTCAGCGGTGTAACGCCACTGCCAGCACTTGGCTGCAATCCATTCCTGCAGTCTCTGCCAAAAGGTCATGCAAATCGCATGTCCGAGCTCAAGCGGCAAATAAATACTCCCAAGGTATTTCATCTCTCAGCAGGAGCCAGACACCACTTACAAGGCGAGGTCATTGACAACTAGGCACCCTCCTTTGAGCGAAGCTAGATGTACAGGAAGTTGAGCCTCGATAATCGGCCGGAGCATAACGATCTGCAAGACTTTAGCCAAACGGGCAACCCCTTTGAGAACACGTTTACCATCCTGTCTCTGGCAACCGTGAACGAGCGCTTTCGCCCCTTTGCGGACCTTCGCTTGCAAGTACCCTTATGAATTCAGAGAGAACGAGGCGCTGTCGCCGAGCGAAAGAACGGCTTCTAAGTGGTTAGTGCCCGCCTTGCGTGCAAGCACGTCGTCAAGGCAATGCGTAGTTAGACGAACGCGTGCCTGATTTGGGCGTGTGAAATCCCATAAGACGCCAAAGGTGAAACTCGTATTGAGCTCATTACTGATCGCTGCCGCCAGTTGGCCATTTGAGGTCGTGGCCTCCACGGAAAATGCCTCATGCAGTCTTGGACGGGCCCGTATTTCTGCAGCCATTTCCTCACTTATTGTGAAATCTGTCTGGGAGACCGGCTCGTCATCCGGGTATAGCTCTTGAATTGTCCGGCCGCGTGCGGTAATGCCGCATGCCTCGATCAGCTTCACGCTCAACGCTTCGCCGGGCAAAATTGACTGTTCGGCGACCCAAATCAAATGGCCGCATCCCCCATCAGAGTAATTGCCACCGTGTGCATCCAGCACTGCTTTCGGCGCTTGATCGAGCGCACCATGCACAGATACATCTACGACATCCATTCCCGCAAGGTCGATTGTTATGAAGTGACTGCCATTGACTTCAATTGTTATGCCGGGCATGGTTGCTTTCATTTCAGGATAAATCGCATTGACGGGGGGCGTTCTGATCAGAAGTCGAATCGATACTGCTAGTTGAACGACTGGTTTTGGCCGACTGATGCCCTTTCAAATTCCAGGCCAAACGGCTAACTAAACGCCATCCAATGCGGCTTCTGAGTGAATTACGGTCGCATATTCCCCGTCAAGATTGGCAAGGGCCATGGCATGTACCTCATCGGCAGAACGCTGCGTGCCATTAAAGTCAACCTTCGCGTATGCATAGGTGCCGTCAGATACTACGAAAGTCTTGAAGCCCAGGTTGCCAGCGGTTCGTGCAGTACTTTCTACGGAATTATTGGTACTGACCCCGACGACGACGATGGCTGATTCGCCGCGAGCATGGAGCCAACGCTCAAGCCCTGTATTGATGAAGGCATCGGGTACGTTTTTCTCGACAACATGCTCATGTGCCAGAGGTGCCAGCGCCGGCTGGAATTCCGCACCGGACTGACCTGGCCAAAACGGAGAACCTGTTGTCCGGGACATGTGACGGACATGCACTACGGGAGAGTTGCGGGCGCGCCAGGCGCTTAACAGTTTCGCGATGGTGGCCTCAGCGTGATGATTGTTCCGGACATCAGCCTTGGCCCAGGTCATTCCCACTTGCATATCGATAATAAGAAGAGTTGTCATATTCGTTGCGCATGAATTTTAAATACCGGATGAGGGTAAGACGAACGGCAGCTCTTGGCCGGTTGCCGTCGTTGGCGGATTATGTCCTAAAGCAGACGTCTCAGCACTCCTCAGGAACGCGCGGTCGCCAACGGCTTTGCGTCTGGGTATCGTATCAAGAACGAATGGATGGCTTGTTCAGGCAGGTTGATCAGAATCGTTCCACTGCTGTCCCAACACGCGATCTCGAACAACGCGCCCTCTAGTTGCGGTTTCGGTTCCGTACCATCCCAATACTGCGGATTGTCCTCGACGTATGGCGCGGGAGCAGGTATCGGACGAAGCCCCTTAGGTACCGCGCTGAATACTGCCCAGATAAACTGGACCTCATAGGTATGCAGGAAGGCTTCAAGCTCGTCGCCAGTGAACCATTGATCATCCGGCGAGAAACCTGGTGGTCTCCAGTTCGTTTCGATGTCGCTGACGTACCAGTCATAGTCTTGCGGCGCAATGTTCGCGGCCTCGAACACGTCGCGCATGTTCGTGTACCAGCGAACTTGACTCGTTTTTTCAAGGATGATGTTCTTCATGTGGCTCTTAATCCTCACACGTTGAAAGACCGCTTCTGGCCTATTGTGTTGAAAAACGCGGGTACGTTGACCTGTGGATAGAATTCCTGCCAGCCTGGACTGGCCAGAACCGTCGCAATTGAACGATCACCGACGGCTTGGAGATTTGAGACATTCCGAAATGGTTGCCGCTCAACATTTTCAACACAATAGGCCGATAGCGGACGGGCCGAATGGCGCAGTGTACGAGATTATTGCATTAATGACCAGTACATGGGATTACGATGGGCATCAAACCTAATAGTAGATAGCAATGCATAACCATTAATACAGAACTACAAGAAAACTCTGAACAATCCATTAAATGACTAATTTTGCTTTACGGCCAGGCGCAGGTCAGGTTTGCAAGCAAAGCTCGATTGAATACGGGAATCGGTGGCATACCGTTTAACGAGCTTGCAAAACACACAGCCGGAGTGATCCGCCGAGGTATCCCCGAGTGCGATCAGATAGCGGCAGCGGCAACGCGGGCAGGTATGCAGCGCCAATTGCGATGAATGGTGGGTCCAAATGCCCTCTACGCTAGCGATCAGCTCGAAAGCTCGGTCAAACGAAATGCTGGATCGGCCAGTCCACCGCTCTCGGTACATCTTGTAGGCGCAGACCATGGCCTTGCGTGCCGAACATGCGTGCTGTGTGCGCAGGAAATGAAAAATAGTGGCGATCAGTGACGCCTCGGCACGTTGCACCAGTGTCGCCATATGGTACCAATCCTGCGAGCTAGGCCATCGACCGCCGGTGGCCGCGCGGTCATTGTAGAAATATTCCCGCAGCAGTGATGCACTCAATCCGGTCAAATAGGCGACGGTTTTCATCCGCGCGCCCTGTTCGACGCAGGATTTGGCAAGCTGCAGGGCCTGAATGTGCCGCTCTGCATGTTCGTATGCCATATGTCACCTATGCGAGGCGCGCATGAGCCGTAGTAGCCTGGCCGGCACGCGATGGGCCACGGGTTGCATCCTGATCAACAGCGCGGACCCGGCACAACGTCATGGCCAATACGGGCGGCGTTTCAAGGAGAGTTTTAAAATTACCTATCGGCTTAAACAAACTTTCATGCGACATGCTAGCGGCAAGCTGCTGCAAGGAGTCCACGCTCATTGCGGCCAGTGTCTCGGCTGAGGCAGTGTCAAGGTGAAAGGTACAGCATGTGGCAAGGGGGTCTTGCTTCAGACCCACCTGGATAGTGAGTAAGTAATTTAAGTTGAGGTACTGCACGTCCGTGTATCGAATCGCGTCTTCCATGGTCCACCCCGCTTTGCCCCGCTACGGCGGGGCGTGGTCATTCATCCGGTTTCCGCTGTGCACTCTGCCACGTCGGTCAACGAATGGGCGAAGTCATGGGTAAGAGGACTGCGCGCGACGGCATTAGCACATTAAAAAAAGACTACTCCGCAAAATTTCAAAGGTCAATAGCAACTGCTAATCGAATCAAAATATTTATGTGCACTTTAGCAAAATTTTACTAGAGGAAATGCGATTCTCGCCCTAAAATCGAACTCTAGCCCATAAAAATCTACCCGTAACAACTGCTACAAATAATCTACAAACAAATCAAAGTCTCTCACTTTACCCCTGCACGGAGACAAAAATCGTGACAATAAGCAATAACATTCCGCTTACTAAAGATGCCGTCCGCGAACTGGACATTGATATCGTGCCTGGTGTCCGGCAGCGGCTAATTGCAGAACTCGACAGACGGGAAGTACTTCCGAGCCAGCGCGAGCACTTCCTGAGTGACATTACCGGGCGAGCGCTGCAAACAGTGGCGCGCTGGATCGATGAAGAAAAACCAGGTCTGCCCGATCTGAAATCCCTCGCCATTGTCTGCATTCAGTTCGACATGGATGCGAACTGGATCCTGGGATTGACATCGCATCGTCTCCCGTTCCCTAAGCAACAACTATCTCCACAGGTTCAGGAACAGGTCTACCGTCATGAAGAGCCCACCTTTGACTGGATCGGTCACATGCTCGGGCACACCGCATCGTTCACCGGCCCCAATCAAGTAGGAGTGATGAACGGAGATGACATGGCTCCACTCATCCATGATGACGCCCCATTTTTTTTTGATGCGACGGTCAATGAGGTGGAGGTCAACGGAATCTATCTATTGGATTACCAAGGAAGGCGCCTTGTACGACACATTGAAATCATCGTGGGAGAAGGCCTATTACTTCGTTGCGAAAACCAACGCTACAAATCAACTCTTGTAAAAATATCAAAAGCAATGCTTACCCTGAAAATTGTAGGACGTGTTAAGGCCGCCATTAACATCAATCGTTTTTGACGTTTCAAGACTCGCCTCACGTTTCATTGAGCGAAATTCCCCGGTAGCCAAGCTACCGGGAGAACCCAATCGTCGTGGTGTTAGATTTCATGCCACGCTACTGTGCTTCAGCGACCTCGCTCCACTCCTTCAGCGAAAATTCGAGCATTTTTCCACCAAACTCCTCAAATTCAGTGGCGCGATCATAGTCACCCACTTCTTGCGAGTAACCAGTCACCGCATTGAGCAAGCCATAACCGTTCAACTGCCGCTCGGCAATCAGATGGCGTAACACGCCGGCACGTTCCGCCTCGTTCAATACGAAGCGATTCGCTAGCACCTCCACAGATTTCACCGGATCGCCCGTCAATGCGATGCCCATGGTCTTGCGCATCTTCTCCGATATCAGTTGAAAGGTCGTCTCCGACACAGCGGTCTGCACCATGTCCCGCGCTTTCAGAAAGATCGCGCGATCTTCAGCCTCGACCGTGTCATCTTGCAGCACAACGTCATCACCACACTCGAGCAAACGCCCAGCATGGTTTTTTCGCATCGAGCGCTCACAAGCGATGAGCCCATTGCTGCATTTCAGCCGATAAATCAACGGGTCCACGCGCAACCGCCCCACCCCGATCTCCGAATTACTGACTACGACGCCGGCCTGCAAAACGTCTCCTGGCACGACCTCATGCGTCACCTCGGCACTCACGACCTTCAAATACATCTTGGTTTCGGTCAGCTCCACCGACTCAAAACGGGCACCGGGAAGTTTAAGCAAGATCGGTAAAATGCTGTGGGCCAAATCGATGTTGTCGAGCCGACGGAAGCGCGACGACAAGAATGCCCTGGCCCGACCCGCCATGGTTCGCACCATATAGCTGTCTGTGGCATTGATTCTGAGCCACGCATTGATGTTTTCATCGAGCAGTTCGGTATCAAACGAACGCATACGCTTAAAGTACAGCAATGGTATATCCAGTTTCCTTGCCAACTGCGCGCAGGCAAAATCGTTCATCAAGTATCGCTTCTTGCCATAGGGCTCATCAATGACGAGATTGCACTGCCCTGCCGCCGTCGTCTCGCTGACCAGCTTCGTCGCCGGCACGATCATGTCCTTCTTGAGTGCCGCCTGCCGCTCAAGTTCGATGACGAGTTGTTCCAAAGGACGTCCTGTTTTCATCACAACCTCCATGAAAAAAGCGGGCGATGCAGCTCCCTGGCGGGAGTGCATCCCCGCAGGGTCAAGCACGCAGAATTCACTGAGTTCCACGTGGGCGCACGATTGCGCCAACATGCGGCGCCCAAACGGCCACCGCGCCACATCTACTGTTTTGCTCTCGGGACTTCACGCCGCATGACGCGCGCGATGTGAAATCTTCAGTAACACCTCTGCCCAATCGGCGCCCGCCGACTTCGGCACAAACACCTCGGCCGATCTCCCTGTCCTTCCTGCATGGGATTTCAGGTAGCGACGCGCAAGGCTATAAGCGGCAGCCTGCCCATCAAAAAATGCATGCGCATCGTTGTCAGCATAAATGCGCAGGCGTTTGACTGTTTCCGGTATCCACAGCTTTTCCAGGTTCCCGGCACTTATCCCCGCCCACACTGGCTGATGCGAACGTTTCATGACAGCCAGCGCGGTCTCGATGCCTTCACACACAGCCAATTCGTCTGAGGATGGCGCCAGACGAATGGCAGCACCACCTATGCCAGCACACAGCAGCTTCTTGACTGCACATTCGCGGGCCTTCTCGCCATTGCTCAAATACGTCCGATGCAACGACACCGTGCGCCCGCTCTTGTCCTGTACGCAGGCCACCATGGCAGGGTAGCGTCGCACCACAACGGCTTGACCAGTGAGCACATTGCGCTCGTAGTAACCCAACGCAGGATGCATGCGCAGCGTCGATGGGTACCGCTCCAGGTTGATGCCACGGTTCCGCAGATACCTGTCCACCTCATCTCCCGGTGTCACTGGCACTGTCTCGGCCAGAATCCTCCGAATCAGGCCATCGCGCTCTGTACGCGAGTCCTGTGGGAGCGAGATCACCGCCCTCGGCTCAGTCATGCCAAGATAGCCTTCTACCCTGCTCAGCGCGTCAACAGCACTGAGCCCCAAGCAGCCCATTAGCAATTTAAATCCGCCACCGGCGCCGCAGCCACGGCAAACATAATTGCCGTGGCCAAACTTGTCCGTGTATTGAAACCGGTCAGTGCCGCCGCAATCACCCAAGGGGCACGGCTGATTGCGTTGATTGAGCACTTTGGCATCCACACCCAGCGCCAGCAAAATTTCCGTCCATCGACCAAACGCGCGCTGCTTGACTTGCTGAAAATGCGCGTTGAATTCTTCCTTATTTCTGCTCATGTTGACCTCCCCCTGTCAGGCCCAAGAGAACTGCCTCGGGGCACGCCACACGGCGCGTAAACAGCCACCCATGCTCGATGGCAAAGCCAACTCGCCCCGACAACAGTTCGTTGAACGTGAGAAATCTCGTTCGTCTCTCCGGCCGGCCTCGCTGTGGATCGACCTGAAAACCGCCGGGCACCAGAGACAAGCGTATCGACCGCAGTTCCTGCCCGAGATAGAAAACACGGCCTGGCTGCCCCACAACGATCTCGCTTTCCTTGATTCTGAAGGTCAGCTCGTCGACATCTTGCACCTGGCAAAAGCGAACGGAAGGAAATGCAGCGGCAATGGTGGCGTCACGCATGGCAACCTCCCTTCCTGCCAGTCTGGCGCGCTCCCCTGCCACCATGGCCATTTAAGTGAGACTCACCATTCTCTGCATTCAACGATGTAAAAAGATCGGCTTCATGGAGCTTGATCTGCTCATTCATCCACTGCGGATTCTTGAACAAATTGTCGGAAATCCAGTCTGGCTTTGCCAGTACCGCTTGGCGGGCCCACTCGGGGTAGTCCTGCAGCGCAGTCATAAACCAGCGGCACAACTGCGAACCAATCCAATCGCGCACCTCCTGCGCATCGATGGCGCCGATGAATGGCACCTGCGACAACGGACTACCACTCACCACCTTCATGCAATTGACGAAGGAAAACGGCTGCGTATCGCGAACCGGGTCCGTAAACACCCAACGGACCAATTCAAATTTCTCATCCAGTGGCGTGCGCGGGTCGCTGAGCAAACTTACTTTGCGCAATAGCCACCAGTGCAATGCCACCAGCTCCTCTTCGGAAAATTCAATCGCGTCATCATTCGTTTCGCGCGCGGATACCTTGCTCACAGGTTCGCGCGGCGCGGCTCGATGGAAGGAAGTGTCCCTATCCTGGGGGACGCGACAATAGTTGATCTGAGATCTGCTCATGATTGCCTCGCACAAGAAAAAGAGACGAGGCAAGTCCCTCCCGGGATGCATCGTCCCAAAGGGGGAAATAAATCATCCGGTTGCTGCGACGCACCGGAACTTCAATTGACTGGCTTGATACTGTCGGCTGATGCCGTTTCGGCGGGGATGCCAGCTACCGTCCTGAAAACGCATGCAAAGTGCTTTGACGTAACGGCGCGGTGCGCGTGGCACGTCAAAACCCTCTCGTTATTCAGGAACACGGACGTCACGCCTGGAAACAGGAGACGGTCCAATCGGTGCTGCGGTGCGCTGGGCGCAATTGATCAGGCTTGCCAGACGATGCAGGGCTAGCTGCTGCGATAATACTTTAGGTCGCCCTCCCCGGCCTGTCAACACAGGTTCGACGAAAAATGCTTCCGGCAAATCCACCGGCACCGGGATCACGCAGTGGCGTACGCATCCATACGGGTATCGACGTGCCCGAGTGGCAAACACAGTACCCGCAAATACGCTTCCAAAGCTCCGCGCATTCCTCTTGAATCAACAGGATGGTGAGTACACCATGTTATGTAGCCCAGTGGGCATTTTCGAGGACATCACCATGAACTACCCAGCTCCCACCCATTTGATCGTCACGCGTGATTATGGCGAAACCAACAGGAAGTTGCTGGCCAAGGAGGCCGCCGCCGATCTGACACGCGTCGAATCAGCGAGCCGCAAGGTCAATATCTCGCTCGCCAGTCCGGAAGGCAAGCGTTTGTACTTGCGCTGCTTCTACGTATCACAAGCGAATTTCCATTTTATTTCCGTCTTTGCCAGGATGAAATTACCAGCCGAGGATGTCGATCAAGTGGAGCAGGAATTGCGCACCATGCTTGACGCGCGCATTGTCCTTGCCAACCAGCGGATCGTCGCCTTCGAGAAACTATGCCATCAACATGGCATCCACGAACTGGCCAGCTACGACATCGAACCTCTCGCCCTCGAAGCAAAAGTCTTTTCCATGTTTGGCCGGCGTTTACTGGAATTGATCAGCAAAGTCGACCAGCTCATGCCCATGCTCGAAACCTTGTGCATTGACGAGGTGCTCTCGACAAGCCAGCTCATCACCGAAAAATCGCAGATCAAGAAAACCGTACGGGCGGTGACCGCTACCACGCGCGCGCTATCCCTCGGCCTGCTCAAACGTATCAATACACTGCCCGCACCCGAGCGCAAGCCCACCGCACCGAGCAGCCTCCCCTCCCAGGGTGATGATTCAGCCACCTCTCCAGCGTTCACTGGAGTGACGCAACGAGCAGACCATCCGGCACCAAATCCGGCCCCTGAGCGGGTTTTAAGCACTCCAGTCGCCCCATCCAGCGAAGAGGTGCCGGCGAGTCCCTGACGAGCCTTACAGCCTTCCTACCCGTATCCCGGATAGGAAGTCTACCCCCCAACCAACCGGCACGGAGGAAGCCATGTGCCTTAAATTGTTACTCTGCAGTGAAGCGCCTGCGGCACCGGCATGGTGCTTAGCAGCGATGGAAGTCGCATTTGGTCCGTCCTATCGGGTGGAGCCAAGAGGCGACAGCATGTTGCCTCTCGAGACGCCGCAACGACACAGCGGCATAGCAATCATGGTGATTGAGCAGGCAACCAGGTTCGACCCGCATGATGTCCGGCGCCTGATCGAATGGTGCCATGCCCACGACAAGGTGGTGTTGGCATGCGGAGTGTTAACGGAGGACGAACGGGAATCCTACGGATTGAACCATTGCATCGAATTGGATGTCATTGCCACACATGCACCACGCTGTATTCAATGGACTTCCTGCGCCGGCACGCTTCACCTTTTCGAAGAGATGTTCGTGCCAACGCTGAGAACCGTCCAGCGCACTTCTCATCTCTATTGCTCCGGGCTACGATGCCAGCACCATCGCAGTAGAGAGACAACAGGAACGCAGCGGACATGGACACCTCGCCAGGGTCCTGAGCGTAGGAAGTGTCTCACAGGCCAATCCCATGCCCGCTCTTTTCCACGGGGTGACAATCCATCGGCCACACCCCACTGACACCGCCCGCTACAGCATCCCTCAATTGCCGTGAAATACCACCAAAATATGCCGGTTTTCAACTTGATGCCCACGATCAGCACAGCCACCATGGCTCAGGATCATCCGTCATCGGTCATGCAGACAGCACATGATGAAATACATCTCCCCTTCGAAATATTCGCCGTCTGTCACCCGTGATGCATCCTGCCGTGGCCCAGTCGGCAATATCCGAGGGGGACGCCGATCGCCATATGGATTGCCCAATGGATCGTGCGCGCATCTCATTTGATATGCCGCTGCTGGCATCGGATACTAGGCTCAGGAATTCAACATAATCATCGTGCAGCGCTGGCGCGGCACACCGGACGATGGAGGCTCAAATGGAACATCCTGTCACGTGGGTAAAAATCAGCAAATACGCCGAACTCACCGGCGATACGGCAGCAGCCGTGCACGCCAGACGGCGTGCCGGCAAGTGGTGCGACGGCATACAATGCAAGGTCGTCGATGAAATGCTTTGGGTCAATCTCGCTGCCGCAGAAAAATGGGTGGAAACATGGGGGCAAAGAACAGCGGTACGGGCATAGAGCTGCGAAAGGGAGCGCGCTCGGAAACGATACGCATCGTGTTCCAATACAAGGGGAAACGCTGCCGCGAGCCGCTGAAACTCGAACATACGCGCAACAACATCGCCTACGCCAGGCGCCTTCAGAGTGCCGTGGTCAGTGCCATCGAACACGGCACCTTTGTGTACGAGGAATTCTTTCCCGATTCGCTCACCACCCAACGCCAAAAAGAGGCACAGGCCGACGCGCAGGCCGCGGTTGCCGCGAAGGTTCGTCCGCCAGTGCGCGTGGGCGACCTGCTGCGCGACTACCTGCTGATCGCAAAGCGCAACCTGGAATTGTCGACCTACAACTGCTACCAGCAGGTGGCGAAGAACCATCTGCTTCCCCAATGGGAGGACAAACCGGCCGCCGAACTGACCACGCGCGACCTGCGCAAGTGGATCATGAGCCTGAACGGCAAGAGCAAGACCATCCAGCTAATCCTCACCCCGATGCGCAACGCCATCGAGCTGGGCGTGACCGAAGGCGACCTGGAGTCGAATCCCTTCGACAGCATCAAGCTGGGCAAGCTGCTGCCGCGCGACCAGCGCGTCAGCAAGTTCAAGGCCGACCCATTCAATATCGACGAGATGGAACTCATCCTGAAAGCGTGCGAGCGCGATGAAGAGCGCAACATGCTGCAGTTTGCCTTCTGCACCGGCATGCGCCCATCCGAATACATCGCGCTGCAATGGGCGGCCGTGGACGAGCCGCACCACCAGGTCAGCGTGGCCGGCGCATTCGTCGACGGAGAAATGAAGGATCGTGCCAAGACGCTGAGCGGCTTACGCACGATCGACATGCGCTGCGGCGCACTTGACGCGCTGCAGGCACAGCGTGCCCTAACGGGCGCTGGCGGCGGGACGGTATTCCTGCACCCGCGCAGCGGAAAGCCGTGGCAGGGAGACAAGCCCATCTACAACTGCTGGAAACGCATCATCAAGGCCAGCGGTGTGCGCTTCCGCAATCCCTACCAGACGCGCCACACTTTCGCCTCCAACCTGCTCATGCTCGGCGCGCTGCCGCTGTACGTCGCTACGCAAATGGGCCATGCAGACACGACCATGATCGTGCGTACCTATGGCAAATGGATAGCTGCGGGGCTAGACCATGGACGCAGGGAACGGCTGCTGCGCCTGTATGCACAGACGAACCCGCTGCGGGCAGATGAATTCCCGAAATACAATTAGAAATACTTCACAGACCCGCTCAATGTATCTCCAACAGATGAGTGAGCAGGCAGGCGAAAGAATCGATTGATAGCCGAACCGTCTGCGCAGGCGATGATGCCATTCAAGTACCCGCTTACCAACCCAACGCCGTTTGCCGGGCTTCTCGCGTGACTCCGCGCAGTAACGCGCAATGCGTGCTGCGATCCCATGACGGCGCAGCCAAGTCCTGTGCGCTTTGAGGAATATACTCGGTCGGCATGCAGCCTCCCCGGACGCTTGCGTACCTAACTTGGCAGCCATTTAGCGGGAAGGAACAACTCTGTCGCCTACCCGTCCAGTGACGCAGAAACCGAAAATTTCGACTTGTCTATGGTCAAGAAAAATTGCAGGCGTTTCCATATACATTCTTGATGCAATTAAGGCGGATAGATGAGTGGCAGTGGAGCTAGAAGTTCAAGGTGTTGACCGCGATCGCGATTTTGATACCTAGCAATAAGTAGTCAGCTCCGTAGAATAGAGACAACTTCTTTTCAAGGAAAAACATGCTACCAGCTATTAATCAACTGCCGACGCTAGGATACCTGCACAAAGTAATATGCGATAGCTTGGGACTGTGGAACAGCGACAACGAAGACGTCACCTTCCACGTCACGGCCACCGAGCAAGAGCGGCGTACAGCGTTGCGACAAGCTTTCGATGTAATTGAAAAAGAGGACGACGTGTATGGATCCCTCGACGACTTGGTCGCGGTTACTATCCAGTTCGCGCCAAAGGATAGTCAGAGCGTTAAAAAAAGTAGGACGATCCAAAGCTATGTCAATCATCTATCCAAAACCGACTTTGAATCCCTCGAAGAGTATATGGAGTTACGCCAATACATCATCGTGTTGCTCAACGAGCGTTACGCCCGCTGGGGCCTAGCCGAACTGGCGGTCAGCTTTTACGTGTCGGCGCTTGCCCACTACCGGGAATTTATCAGAGAGTACGCCTGCGATGCGCAGAGTCAAAAGTACAGTTATCAGTGTTTTCTCAGTCAATATCTTCGCTTGCTGACGGGGGCTCTAACCCGCGAGTTGTTACCAGACGATACTTGGCCGGATGCGGCGCTGAATGAACCGTGGCCCTTGAAGGGATTCGCTGATGCTGCTTGCAAGATCACCGGTACGTCGCTGCATAAACTTCACCAGTACCACGAATTTCAGCGAGAGGGACCGCTGAACGAACAAGCATGGATGCGTGACTTCACCTCTCAGCGGGTCAATACTCGGTCCAAACAGGTAATCGAGCGGCTACGCAAGTCCAGCCGGATGAAGTGGGAAACTTTTTACCCCACCCTTCAACCGCTGACTTACTACCTACCGAAGGCGATTCATGAAAAGGCATTCGCGACTCATGCGTTTGCGGCCATGATCGCTCACAACCTCAATGTCCATGTGGCGGCTTACGGGCCATTCGAGCCTCCCGCAAGAGGCCATCTGACGCACGGCCAGGTTGATCAGAGTCACGCAATACCTAGCAGCGACTTGCTTGATCTGCTATTCAACGACTATCCAATTGGCCACGAAGTCTTCGCCCAGCAAGCACCCAACCGCTATCAAGCTCTGCTCGCCGGAATTAGAACCCTGCCTGGCTCACTGAGCCTTGCAATGGACATTCCGAGCAGCCTGGAGCTAATTTACGAAAAAGGACATAGGAGGCTCATCGAAGGGGCATCGCACGCAACGTTAGTGAACGGCCCCAACTGGATCAAAGAATGGGCGCGAGCCCGAGATGCATTGTTTATCGGTGACGCCGGGCTTGCGCTCGCGCACTTCAGTACTGCACTAGATCAGGCAAAGTACGCGGCGGGGCCATTATTTATCCCCTTCTACATACAGGTGTGTGCATTCTGCAAATCGCAATATCGGGTACTTGCGGAGCGGAAAGAAGAGGAATTGTTCGAGCGGCTCTACGAAGGCTTGGGCAGCAACGCCGCGCACTACGCAAAATTGGTAGGCTATACCCCGCAGTGGGAGCGGGACCCGAAGACTCTGATACCCCACACAATGCTACCTCTGAAGTCGCGGTTGATTATCAGGGAAATCGACGCGCTGGCGAAAATCTAGTGCAGTGGGATCGCACCGACCTTCCATGGGGCATCCTATGTAGACCAAGCTTTCGAAATGCATCACTTTACCGGAGAGTGATGCAACTTACAGTGATCCGGAAAGGAGATAAAAATGAGCAAAGGTAGCGGTAATAACGGGGGCCGTAGTGGTGGCTCCCAGGGCAGTGGCAGTAAAGGTGGCGGGGCAGCTGGCGGTGGCCGTGGGCAAGGAAATGGCGGAGGGTGGCCAAGTGGAACGGGCAAGCCATCCGGCGGAGGGCGCAGCAATGCCCCCGCCCCCGCTGGCAACAAATAGGTCTGACGCTGGTTTAGCTTAACAATTCCGTCGAGAGGAAGCGCCCGCAAGCTAAGCTTGTGGACTCCATTGACGTGAAAACGGCCGCAGGAAGCGGCCGTATCATTTTGGGCTGGACAATGGACGAAAATCCCATTGCCCCAAGTTTGCCCCAAGTTCCTATTCAGACAAGATATGAAATCCTAAGTCATTGAATACAAACGAAAAATTTGGTGGGAAGTGCAAGTTTCGAACTTGCGACCCCTGCAGTGTGAATGCAGTGCTCTACCCCTGAGCTAACCTCCCGAAGCGAGGCGAATTATCGCATAGGTGTTGCGGCATCTGCAAGGGCTGGCAAGAGGAAATTTACCTAGCCCCGCTTTTTCTCAGGCGGCCGCTGGCGGCGACGTGACGGCGGTCCAGATGCACTGGCCTTTGGCGGCCTTGTCGAGGCCGGCGATGGTGGCTTCGTGGGCGGCGAGCTCGTCGGCCGTGGCGCTCTGGAAGATGACTTCGGCCAGGGGCACGATTTCCAGCACGGCGCCGTCGGCGGCCACTTCCACTTCTTCTTCCATGCTCAGGCTATTTTGCCCGCGCGTCATGGCCAGGTAGACGTCGGCCAGCAATTCGGAGTCGAGCAGCGCGCCGTGCAGCTTGCGGTGAGCGTTCGAGACGCCATAGCGGTCGCACAGGGCGTCAAGCGAATTGCGCTTGCCCGGGTGCATTTCCTTCGCCTGCACCAGGGTGTCGATCACGCCAACCACTTGCTCGTGCACGGGTGGCAGGTTCAGGCGCTTGAATTCCGCGTTCAGGAAGCCGATGTCGAACGGGGCGTTGTGGATGATCAGTTCGGCGCCGGCGATGTAGGCACGGAACTCGTCGGCGATTTCCGCGAATTTCGGTTTGTCGCTGAGGAATTCCGTCGTCAATCCGTGGACGGCCAACGCGCCCTCTTCCGAATCGCGCTCGGGATTGATGTAATGGTGGAAATTATTCCCCGTCAACATGCGGTTGTTCAGCTCGACCGCCCCGATCTCCAGGATGCGGTCGCCCGTGCGCGGGTTCAGGCCGGTGGTTTCAGTATCGAGAACAATTTGACGCATGGCAGATTCAGTCGTAAAAGCAAAAAGCGAAGGGCACAGTATAGCAAACCTGTGCCCTCCGGTTACGTCCCGCGCGCTGCTGCAGGGCAGAAATTTAGTTCTCAGGCACGTACCGTTTCCACGCCCAAGTTGGCCAGTTGATCGGCCCGCTCGTTGCCCGGATGTCCATTATGGCCGCGCACCCAGCGCCATTCCACTTCGTGCACGGCCTGGGCGATGTCGAGCGCCTGCCACAGGTCGACGTTTTTCACGGGCGCCTTGGCCGCGGTTTTCCAGCCGCGCGCCTTCCAGCCGTGGATCCATTCGCTGATGCCCTTCTGGACGTACTGGCTATCGGTATACAACACCACCTGGCACGGACGTTTGAGCGCCGTCAAGGCTTCGATCACGGCCTTCAATTCCATGCGGTTATTCGTCGTATTCAGTTCCCCGCCATAAATTTCTTTCTTGGCGCCATCGGCCACCATCAGCGCGCCCCAGCCGCCCGTGCCGGGATTGCCCTTGCATGCGCCATCGGCGTAAATCTCAACCTTATCCATCTTGTTGTTCCCGCCTTTTATTCGTGACCGGTGCGCCTGCGGGCGCCGTCGCCGGTTTCTTGGTCCACGCCGGACCGATCAAACGCATCCCTTTGACGCGCTTGATCGCCTGCACTATATACACTGCGCCCAGATATGGCCACCAGCGCGCACCTGCCTTGTCCATGAAAGCGTTACGGCGCAGCCATTTTTCTGTCCTGCAGGCAGGTGCGTAGCAGCCGAAGTAGCTTTGACTGACGCCCATGTTGAGCAATTTTAACCAGTCTTTCATGCGCGGCATAGAGATCAGCTCGCCGGCTTGCGGCAGGTAGTGGCGCCCCGTGACCCGCCCCACCCCCTGGCGCATGCCCCACAGGCTGGCCGGATTGAAGCCGCAGACGATCACCCTCCCTTCCGGGATCAGCACGCGCTCGACTTCGCGCAAGACCTGGTGCGGCTCGGCAGCAAATTCGAGTACGTGCGGCAAGACCACCAGGTCCAGGCTTTGCGAATCGAACGGCAACTCATCGAAGGCCGACACGAGGGTCAGGCGCTTCTCTTGCGGCGGGCGCGGAGGCAAGCGCGCATCGAGCAGCCATTTGTTCGGCATGCGGTTGGCGGCCAGCGCGTCGAGCTGGGGCAAGCCGATCTGCACGGCATTAAAACCGAAGATATCGACGGTCAGGCTGTCGAGGCATTGCTGCTCCCAGGCGCGCACGTACAGACCGGCCGGCGTCTGCAGCCAGCCGTCAAGCGCTATAATGGATTTTTCGGATGCCACACTGTCCATTCAGTTTTCTCTTTTGCTCATGACACACTCCCCTGAACACGCTCTATCGGTACTTGCCGTGCCCGCCTTTGCCGACAATTACCTGTGGCTGATCCACGACGGCCGCCACGCCGCCGTGGTCGATCCCGGCGATGCGACGGCCATCCTCGATGCGCTGCAAGCCCATCAGTTGACCTTGTCCGCCATTTTACTCACGCATCACCACGCCGACCACACGGGTGGCGTGCCTGAATTGTTGCAGCATTTCGCCGTCCCCGTCTTCGGCCCGCGCAATGAGGCTATCACAGCCATCACGGAACCGCTTGCCGAAGGCGATGTCGCCCATGTGCCCGAGCTGGGTTTGCAGATGAACGTCATCGACGTGCCCGGCCATACGAAGGGGCATATCGTCTACGTGCGCCAGCGTGACGAGCGCAGCGGCGCACCGTGGCTGTTTTCCGGCGACACCCTGTTTGCGGGCGGCTGCGGCCGCCTGTTCGAAGGCACGCCGGGCCAGATGGCCGATTCGCTGGGCAAGCTGGCCGCCCTGCCCGACGATACCGAGGTATTTTGCGCGCATGAGTACACCTTGTCCAATTTGCGCTTTGCCAACGCCGTCGAGCCGGGCAATGTGGCCCTGCAGGAACGCATCGCCATCGACACGGAAAAGCGCCAGCAGGGATTATCGACCGTGCCGTCGACCATCGCCCTTGAAAAGGCCACGAATCCCTTCCTGCGCTACCGCGAACCGGCGATCCTGACCAGCCTGAAGGTGGAAGGCAAGCTGACGGCAGATGCCTCCCCCGTGGAAGCGTTTGCCGCGCTACGGATGTGGAAAAACAACTTTTAAGCTTCTGCTTCCAAAAAGAAAAATCCCGGCGATACCATCAGGCACCGCCGGGATTTTTTATTGATCTATTTGATCAGGATCAGATTTCCTCGTACAGCGGCAAGGTCAGGAATTCGGCGAACGATTCCGACGTCGACATTTCCTCGAAAATCTGGCCGGCGCGCACATAGGTCGGGCCGTTGCCGCCTGGCGCATCGTGCTGCACCTTGGCCAGCTCTTCCGGAATCATGGCGCGCACCATCTCGGCCGTCACCTTGCGGCCATCTTCCAGCACACCCTTGCTCGAGCGGATCCACTGCCACACTTGCGAGCGGCTGATCTCGGCCGTTGCCGCGTCTTCCATCAGGTTGTGGATAGGCACGCAACCATTGCCAGCCAGCCAGCTGCCCAGGTAGTGGATGCCGACGTTGATGTTGTAGCGCAAGCCTGCTTCCGTGATCGGCGCTTCCGGCTGGAAATTCAGCAGATCCGACGCTTTCACATCGATGTCGGGACGCTGTTTCTCGATCTGGTTCGGCTTGTCACCGAGCACTTTCGTGAACTCGCCCATGGCCAGCTCCACCAGACCCGGATGGGCCACCCAGCCGCCGTCGTAGCCGTCGGTGGCATCGCGCGCCTTGTCGTTGCGCACGCCGCCCATGGCGATATCGTTCTTTTCCGGATCGTTCTTGATCGGGATCAAGGCTGCCATGCCGCCGATAGCTGGCGCGCCACGCTTGTGGCAAGTTTTCAGCAACAGCAAGGCATAGGCGCGCATGAACGGTGCCGTCATGGTCACTTTCGCGCGGTCGGCCAGGCAGAAATCCTTGTCCAGCTTGAATTTCTTGATGCACGAGAAGATGTAATCCCAACGTCCCGCGTTCAGGCCCGAGCTGTGCTCTTTCAGCTCATACAGGATTTCATCCATCTCGAAGGCCGCCAGAATGGTTTCGATCAGGACAGTCGCCTTGATCGTGCCTTGTGGCAAGCCCAATTCATTTTGCGTCATGACGAAAATATCGTTCCACAGGCGCGCTTCCAGGTGCGATTCCATCTTCGGCAGGTAGAAATACGGACCGGCGCCGCGCGCCAGTTGTTCCTTGGCGTTATGGAACATGAACAGGGCGAAATCGAAAATGCCGCCGGAAATACGCTTGCCATCGACCAGCACGTGCTTTTCATCGAGGTGCCATCCGCGCGGACGCACGACGAGTGTCGCGATCTTGTCGTTCAGCTTGTACGACTTGCCATTTTGCTCGAGCGAAATCGTCTTGCGCACGGCATCGAACATATTGATCTGGCCCGTGATCTGGTTGTCCCAGTTCGGCGTGTTCGAATCCTCGAAGTCCGTCATGTAGCTGTCCGCGCCCGAATTGAAGGCGTTGATGACCATCTTGCGCTCGACGGGGCCCGTGATTTCCACACGGCGGCATTCGAGCGCCTTCGGGATCGGCGCGATCTTCCAGTCGCCTTCGCGGATGTGTGCGGTTTCTGGCAAGAAATCAGGACGCTCGCCCGCGTCGAGGCGCTTGGCCCGCTCCACGCGCACGGCCAGCAATTGCTGGCGGCGCGGCTCGAATTCACGCGTCAGCTTGGCCACCAGCGCCAGCGCGGCCGGCGTCAAGATCTGTTCGTAGCCGGGCTGGATGTCACCCGTGATTTGCATGCCTTCTGGAAGTGCGATCGTGTTCTGCGTCATGAAGTTCTCCGGTTTTTAGTCAATATAAGCAAAGGTAATCTGGTGATCCAAGTATAAGCTGAACGACTGCGCGAACAAGCTGGACAGAGGCGCAAAAACACTCTGCCGGGCGGCGCGTTTGTTCTATAGTATTGCACTATAAGGCATGGAAACGAGATTAAAAATCACTTCATCTATGCGTTTTTATCACAAGTGATGGCATCGCGGGAGCACGGCATGGGGCAGTTCAGACAGATATCGACGTTTGTGGAAGTGGTGGCCAAGGGCAGCCTGTCGGCCGCCGCGCGCGCGGAAGGCATCGCGCCAGCCATGATAGGCCGGCGCCTCGATGCGCTGGAGCAGCGCCTGGGCGTCAAATTGCTGCAGCGCACGACGCGCAAGCTGGCATTGACGAATGAAGGCGCCGCCTTCCTCGAAGATTGCCAGCGCATCCTCGGTGAACTGGAAGAGGCGGAAGCGGCCGTGGCCGAACGCAGCGTGAAGGCCAGCGGCCATCTGCTCATTTCCGCGCCAGCCGGCTTCGGACGCCAGCACGTGGCGCCCTTGATCCCCTCTTTTGTCGCCGAGCACCGCGATGTGACAGTGTCGCTGAACCTGAACGACCGCCTCGTCGACCTGATCGGCGAAGGCATCGACGTGGCCATCCGCATCGCCAGCCTGTCCGATTCCTCGCTCGTGAGCACCAAGCTGGCCGACAACCAGCGCGTGCTCGTCGGCTCGCCCGCCTATTTGAAACGGGCGGGCACGCCCCGTATCCCGGCCGACCTGGCGAAACACAATTGCCTGGCGATCAGCAGCGAAGGCAGCCAGCGGGGCTGGACCTTCCGCGAAAATGGCAAGAACATCATTTTAAAGGTGGCGGGCAATATGGTCTGCAACGATGGCGAAGTGCTGCACGACTGGGCACTGGCAGGCAAAGGCCTGGCGTGGCGCTCGATGTGGGAAGTGGGCGCCGAGATCGCCTCGGGCCAGCTGGTGACGGTGCTGGACCAGTTCGCCGCCCCGGGCAATGACATTTACGCCGTGTTCGCCCAGCGCCGCCACTTGCCGCTGCGCATACGGGCGTTCGTGGATTTTTTAAGGCACAGTTATTCGCAACCCGACTACTGGCGCGAACGGGCTATTTGAAGACGCGGGACCAAACCTGCTGCGCGTCGGCATAGGCGGCCTGTGATGCTCACCGTACTAGAGTACGGTTGCGCTTCTCGGCCACCTCTTCCTTCCGCTCGCGACGGTTTTGTCCGGCGTCGTGACGCATGAGGAAACAACAACTCCCGGATCAGCATTGGCAAGCGTAGGTCGGCTTAGCGCAGCGTAAGCCGACACCAGCCCACACATCTTGCCAACGCCACTCTTGTCGGCTTACGCGCAAGCGCTAAGCCGACCTACCTGATGACGCAAAGCACGCCGAAAAGAGCCGCGTAACCCATAAAACACTCGCAAAACCGCTACTTCACAGAAATTTAGGCGAAAAAAAATCCTCGGAGACCGAGGATTTCTTTATTTCGTTTGATCCAGCGTATTAGATTGGCTGAATGTTCGAAGCTTGCTTGCCTTTAGGGCCAGCGGTCACTTCAAAAGAAACGCGTTGGTTCTCTTGCAGGGACTTGAAGCCGTTCGACTGGATAGCCGAGAAGTGAGCGAACAGATCTTCGCCGCCTTCGTCAGGGGTAATAAAGCCGAAACCCTTCGAATCATTGAACCATTTTACGATGCCAGTTGCCATTACAATTTCCTATTTCAGTTAAGTTGGGCTTGCGCCCGTTATATCGTTTGAAGCAAGAAAGAAATGACAGACAAACTGCACTACTACCTCGAATCCAACGATGCCCAATTATACCAACAAAACTGAGAAAAACCATTCTTTCGCAAAATAAACTTACGAACACTACTTTAATAGCCAAATCCCCGTCTTGCGGCGCCCTGTACCAGCGGCATGGAGACACTATATCCTAATCTTCGACGCGGGTGCTTTGCGTTGTATCAAATGAATCATTGCAACCACATCTCTATAGTGCTGTCGCTCACGCAATGAAATGGGTGGCCGCCGCATCGCGTCCCGCCCAGTCCAGCAGCGCCGTCACTTGCGCCCGCACACCAGGCCATTCCGCCACTGCTTGCGCAGGGGCATTGAGCATGGCGCGCACCAGCTGTTCGATGCGCCGGCATTCCTGGCCCAGCGCGGCAAAGCCGAAGGTGGCGGCCGAGCCGGCCACCGCATGCAGCGCGCGGTGCAGCTCCGTCAACGGTTCCAAGCGGGGGCCTTCGCTGTCGCAGCGGCTGCTTGCCTGCGTGATCGCCTGCAACAGGGCCGGCACGCCAGCCGCATATTTTTCATTCAGGGCACGCAAACGCGCGCGAAAGTCCGGGTCGATCAAGGTTGCCATCGCAATACTCGCCTGACGCTGCTTACTTGGTGCCGAAGATGCGGTCGCCGGCGTCGCCCAGGCCCGGCACGATATAGGCGTGGTCATCCAGATGCGAATCGAGCGCGGCGCAGAACATCTTGACGTTCGGATGCGCGTTCTGGAACACGGTCACGCCTTCCGGTGCGGCCACCAGGGCCAGGAAGATGATCTGCTCGTCGGTCACGCCGCGTTTTTTCAGCACGTCGACGGCGTACACGGCCGAATTGCCGGTCGCTACCATCGGGTCGCACAGGATAAAGGTGCGCTCGCTCAGGTCAGGCAGGCGCACCAGGTATTCCACGGGCATGTGCGTGGCCGGGTCGCGGTACACGCCGATGTGGCCGACGCGCGCCGATGGCACCAGGTTCAGCAAGCCATCGCTCATGCCGATGCCGGCGCGCAGGATGGGCACGATGGCCAGTTTCTTGCCGGCGATAACAGGCGCGTCGATGGTGACGAGCGGGGTCTTGATTTCGCGCGTAGTCAGCGGCAGGTCGCGCGTGATTTCATAGCCCATCAGCAGAGTGATTTCCTTGAGCAATTCGCGGAAGGTGCGCGTCGACGTGTCGTGCTCGCGCATGTGGCTCAGTTTGTGCTGGATCAAAGGGTGATCGGTAATGAACAAATTCGGGAAGCGTGGGTCTTGTTTCATATTGTTTTTCTTTCTCTACTGTCTGGCGCGGCGGCAAGCATGGCTGCAAGCGCGCCGTGTATCGATAAAATGATGGATTGCGGCATTATCCCAGCCCGCAGCCCGCCTGTGGCCGGAATTTTTGAAATAATCGGTTTTATTGAAATCAATACTCGCGCAGCGCGCGCGCCAGGATGGCCGCGCAATCGGTGCCTGCCGGCAAGCGCCCATACGCCCCGCCCGGCGCCTGCACCAGCCGCGATTGCAGGAATGCTTGCGCAACAAACGGCGGCGCATGGCGCTGCAGCAAGGCCGCCTGCACGGCCAGCACGATGCGTTCGGACAATTGCCTGGCGCTAAACTCATCCGTTTGCGGCCCGTCCAGGTCGTCCAGCAGCCGCGCGCGGTAGGCAACAAAGGCGGCGTCATCATCGCCGGCCAGCGCCAGCTCGGCCGCCAGGGCGTCGCGCGCGGCCGGCGACTTGCCGAAGGCGCGCAAGACGTCGAGGCACATCACATTGCCCGAGCCTTCCCAGATCGAGTTGACGGGCAGTTCGCGGAACAGGCGCGCCAGCGGCGCGTCTTCCACGTAACCAGTGCCGCCCAGCACCTCCATGGCCTCGAAGCCAAAGCCGGGACCGCGCTTGCAGATCCAGTATTTGCCGGCCGGCGTGAGCACGCGCGCCAGCATCGCTTGCCGCGGATCGTCCTTTTCATCGAAACAGCGGGCCAGGCGCAGCGCGAAGGCCGTGGCCGCTTCCGATTCGAGCGCCAAATCGGCCAGCACGTTTTGCATCAGCGGCTGCTCGGCCAGCGGCTTGCCGAACACGGCCCGCTGGCGCGCATGGTGCAGCGCCTGCGTCAAGGCGGCGCGCATGATGCCGGTGCTGCCCAGCACGCAATCGAGGCGCGTATGGCTGGCCATTTCCAGAATCGTGGGTATGCCCCGCCCCGGCTGCCCCACGAGCCAGCCGTAGGCATTCGTAAATTCCACTTCCGACGAAGCATTCGAGCGGTTGCCCAATTTATCTTTCAGACGCTGCACGCGGATGGCATTGCGGCTGCCGTCGGGCAGGTAGCGGGGCAGGAAGAAGCACGACAATCCGCCCCCGTCCGCCTGCGCCAGGATCAGATGGGCGTCGCACTGGGGCGCCGAAAAAAACCATTTGTGGCCGACGATGCGCCAGACGCCATCAGCCTCGCCGCCGAACTGGGCTTGCGCCTCGGCCGGCGGCACGGGCACGGCGCGCGTGGTATTGCTGCGCACGTCCGAGCCGCCCTGCTTTTCCGTCATGCCCATGCCGACCAGGGCGCCCCGCTTCCGCTCCACGGGCAGGGAGCGTGGATCGTACTCGCGCGAGAGGATTTTCGGCAGCCAGCGCTGCGCGATCTGCGGCAAGTCCACCGCCTGGCGCAAGGCCGGCACCGAGGCATACGTCATCGTCACGGGACACTGCGTGCCGTTTTCCACCTGTCCCACTAATAGATAGGCGGCCGCGCGCGCCACCTGGGCGCCGGGACCGGGCGCGGCCCACGGCGAAGCATGCGTGCCCGCGCCCACGAGGATGGCCATCAGTTCGTGCCAGGCCGGATGGAACAGCACTTCATCGATGCGGCGCCCGGCCCGGTCGAACTGCTGCAACTCGGGCGTGTGGATATTGGCCAGGCGCGCCAGCGCATAGGTTTCGGCGCGGCCCAGCTTTTCGCCCAGCACGTCGAGCTCCTGCAGCGCCGCGCCGCCGCCCTCGCGCAGCAGAGCTTCGATCAGCGCCGGGTCGCAGGCAAACAGATTGACGTTTTCGAACGGCGTGGCCTGGTTGAAAACTTCATGCGTGTCAAAAGCATTCATGGGGGTCTCCCGCGATTTGTTATCATGGCGCCCTTGCCGTCGCTGGCGCACCGTCAACACCGCCTGCCAGCCAGACTAGCGTAAAGCGCATGGCGGGGCAAGCGCGCCAGTGGAAGCAAGCGCAGATAAATGTTTCCATGGGGAATGAAAATGCCTGTGTGTGTCGCGCGGCATGATTTTTTTCATGGAAGGCAGGAATATTTACAAAACCTGAAGCAATGTTGCTCTATTTCATGTAATAGGGTGCTTTTCAATGATACATTTCGTGTGGATCGCGTTCCGATAGCCGCTCTTTCGGCCCCTATGGCGCGCGTCACGCACGACGCACTCTTTCCGTTGGCGCGCTGCCCTGCAGCCGGCGCCGGCACTGATAATAAAAAGGTAAAAGCCAGCACGATGTTTTCCAGTACCCCATCCGCCGCCCACCGCGAGGCCCGCCACGAGTTGGACAACCTCATGGAAGAGGCAGGCGACGTCGTGTTCCGGCTCGATACGGACGGCCTGATCCTGTTCGCCAGCAAGCGCGCGGCCACCCTGTTTGGCGCACCATCGGGCCTGACCGGCCACTTGCTGCTGCCGCTGGCCACCGAAGCGTCGCGCGCGGCGCTGCAGGCGGCGCTGGAAGACGCGCTGGAAGAACCGGGCCGCCTGGAAGTGCGCCTGCAAACGCCGGAGCAGGAAATCTGGTTCGAGCTGCGCCTGTCTTCTTATATGAACGCGGCCGGCGTGGCCGAATTGCTGGTGGTCGGGCGCGACACGTCGGCCCAGCACAATACGGAAGAACGGCTGCGCCATATGGCCACGCACGATGCGCTGACCGGCTTGCCGAACCGCTTGCTGCTGTCGGACCGCATCCGCATGGTGATCGCCCAGGCCGCCCGTTCGGGCCAGGGCTTTTCCGTCGCCACCATCGGCCTCGATGGCTTTAAAAAGGTCAACGATGGCCTGGGCCACCCCGTCGGCGACGCCGTGCTGCGCCTGGCCGCCGCGCGCCTGCGCAAGACCCTGCGCGACAGCGACACCCTGGCGCGCGTGGGCGGCGATGAATTCGTCGCCGTGCTGCCAGGCAGCGCCACGGACGCACAGATCAAGCTGGTGACGGGCCGCCTGCTGGCCACCCTGCAGGCGCCATTCGAAGTCGACGGCCATACGATCTACGTGGGCGCCTCCGTGGGCGTGTCGATCTATCCGCTGCATGCGGAAGATGAAGTGCGCCTGGTGGCGCTGGCCGACGCGGCCATGTCGCGCGCCAAGGAAACGGGCAAGGCCCGCTGCCTGGTCTACAGCCCGCGTTTGAACGGCCCGTCGGAACACGACATCTCGCTGGAAGCGGCCATGTTCCAAGCCGTGCGCGAAGGCGAATTCCTGCTCTTTTACCAGCCCATCGTCGATGCGCACACGCGGCAAATCCAGGGCTTCGAAACCCTGATGCGCTGGAAGCATCCGACCCTGGGCCTGGTGCCGCCCGTGCGCTTCATCCCGATTGCCGAAGCCAATGGCTTGATCAATCTGCTCGGTGCCTGGGCATTGAAGGCGGCCTGCGTGCAGCTCAAGCAGTTCCAGGAAGTGGCCAAGCGGCCGCTGTACATCTCCGTCAACATCAGCCCGCGCCAGTTCCGCAACGACAAATTCCTCGACGTGCTCGATGACGCCATCGCGTTTTCGGGGCTCTCCGGCGAACACCTGGTGCTGGAAATCACGGAAGGCACTTTGATGATCGACCCCGTGCATGCGGAAACCATCCTCGTCAAGATGACGGAGCGCCGCGCGCGCATCGCCATCGATGATTTCGGCACCGGCTATTCTTCGCTCGCGTATCTGAAGCGCTTCCCCATTTCCGTGCTGAAGATCGACCGCACCTTCATCAAGGACTTGCCCGCATCGAGCAAGGATGCGGCCATCTGCAACACCATTCTCGACCTGGCCAAGCATTTGAATTTGTCCGTGGTGGCCGAAGGCGTGGAAACCGAGGAGCAGATGCATTTCATCGAGTCGCGCGGCTGCCAGTACGTGCAAGGCTACCTGACGGGCAAACCGATGCCGGCCCATGCCGCGCTAGCGGCCTTGAGCGACAAAACCTATGCGGCGCTGGTGCCTGTGCCGTCTGCCAATGAACCGCGCGGAGGGGTGCAATGAATCCAGGTCATTTCACGGTACCGACACAGCTGGGCAAAAACACCCTCGACCTGCTGTGGGCGCGCACGCGCCAGCAGGGCGACATGCCCGGCTTCGCGAAAGCCATCAGCGCCATCCTCGGCGCCATGCGCGGCGAGGACGACCACGAATTCGACATCACGCAAACGGTGCTGTCCGACCCTGTCCTCACACACAAGGTGCTCAGGCTGGCCAACAGCGGCATGTATTCGGCCTTCGGCCAGCGGGTCAACACTGTCTCGAAGGCCGTGCTGGTGCTGGGCATCGACGCCATCGGCCACCTGGCGCTGGGCCTGAAACTGATCGAAGAGCTGTCACAGGCGTCGCCCGATTCCGTCAGCGCCCATGTGGAAATGGAAAAGGCCGTGCTGGCCGGGATGGTGGCGCAACAGGTGGCCACCAGCGCCGGCAGCCTGCAGGCGGAACAGGCAGTCGTCTGCTCGATGCTGCACACCCTGGGCCGCATGATGGTGACGTTCTACATGACGGACTTCTGGGCGCGCATGCAGGCGCATGCGGGTCCCGGCAACGAGGCGGCCGCCGCGCGCGAAATTTTAGGGCTGTCGCTGCCCGAAGTGGGCTATGCCACGGCCGCCCACTGGGGCTTGCCGCAACACCTGATCAACGGCATGCGTCCGATGGATCCGTCGCCGGACAACTCTCCCGTCAGCGGCGCCGACTGGATGGCAGGCCTGTCGACGATGGCGGCGCGCTGCGCCGACTCGCTGTGGCATGACGATGCGGCCGGCGCGGCACAAGTGCATGCGCTGATCGACGATTATGCGGGCACCCTGGGCATCACGGCGACCGACCTCGTGGTGGCCGTGGACAAGGCCAAGGCGATGGCGGCGGCCGACCTGTCGATCGCGCCCCTGTCGAAACCGGCCGAACGGCGCGCGCGCCAGCTGGCGTCGACGCGCATGCGCGCCGAAGGCAACCGCGTATTGATCGGCGGCTTGGCCGACCTGCGCAGCGCCATCGGCAGCGCCAGCCCGGGCCAGATGGTCTCGATGGCGCTTGAAACGCTGCACCAGGGCTTCGATTTTTCGCGCTCGGTGGCGTTCGTGCGCAACCACAGGGATCATCTGTATTCGGCGCGCATCAGCATGGGCGAAGGCATGGCCGACTTGCAGGATTTGATGGTGTTTGGCGACGCGTATGAACCGAACGTCTTCCACGCGGCCCTCAATAGCGACCGCGTGATCTTCATCGACAATGCGCGCGACCCGAAATTTGCCGCCAAACTGCCGCAATGGTGGAAAGCGACGTTGTCGGAAGCGCGCAGCTTCGTCGTGCTGCCGCTGTCGGCCAACGGCCATCCCACGGGTTTTCTGTACGGCGACTGGGACGACAGCTTCCCGCCGATCCAATTGAACCAGACGGAATTCAACCTGATCAATGATATCCGGGCTTTGCTGGTGCAGTCGGTGGAGATGCGGCACCAGCTGGAGCTGGTGGCAAATAAAGTGGCTTGAAATTCACAACCCGACGGCAGCCGCGTAGGTCGGGTTAGCCCAAAGGGCGTAACCCGACATCACCGCAGAGACAACAATGTTGTCGGATTACGCGCAAGCGCTAATCCGACCTACGTCTGCTCTTACGCCGCGAGCTAAAATTTACTTCAACTTCGGCGTCGAAACCGACACATCGCCGCATTGCGCGCGGTGCATCAGGGCGTGGTCGATCAGCACCAGCGCCAGCATGGCTTCGGCGATCGGCGTGGCGCGGATGCCCACGCACGGGTCGTGGCGGCCGAACGTTTCCACCATCACGGGATTGCCTTCTTTATCGATCGAGCGGCGCGGCGTGCGGATCGACGACGTCGGCTTGATGGCGATCGAGACTTTGACATCTTGCCCCGTCGAAATGCCGCCCAGTACGCCGCCCGCGTTATTGCCGATAAAACCTTCCGGCGTCAGTTCGTCGCCGTGCTCGGAACCCTTCTGTGCCACCGAATCGAAACCGGCGCCGATTTCCACACCTTTCACCGCATTGATGCCCATCATGGCGTAGGCGATGTCGGCGTCGAGCTTGTCGTAGATGGGCTGCCCCAGGCCGACGGGCACGTTTTGCGCGATCACGTCGATGCGCGCGCCGATGGAATCGCCATCGCGGCGCAACTGGTCCATCGCTTCTTCCATGCGCGCGATCAGGTCCGCGTCGCCGCTGGCGGCAAAGAACGGATTCGCATGCACGTGTTCCCACGACTGGAATGGCACGGGAATGTCGCCCAGCTGGCTCATGCAACCCTTGAACGTTGTACCGTATTGCTGCAGCAGCCATTTCTTGGCAATCGCCGCCGCGCCCACAACGGGCGCCGTCAGCCGCGCCGACGAGCGCCCGCCGCCGCGTGGATCGCGCACGCCGTACTTGTGCCAGTAGGTGTAGTCGGCGTGGCCGGGGCGGAAGCTTTCCGCGATATTGCCGTAATCCTTGCTGCGCTGGTCTTCATTGCGGATCAGCAGCGCGATGGGCGTACCCGTCGTCACGCCCTGGTACACGCCGGAGAGGATCTCGACCGTATCGGATTCCTGGCGCTGCGTCACGTGGCGCGACGTGCCCGGCTTGCGGCGGTCCAGCTCGGGCTGGATATCGGCTTCCGACAGGATCAATCCCGGCGGACAGCCATCGATCACGCAGCCGATGGCCGGACCATGCGATTCGCCGAAAGTGGTAACAGTAAACAGCTTGCCAAAAGAATTGCCGGACATAGTAGGAAGTGTGAGGACTGGAAAACTCAATTCTACCAGCCTGCGGGGCATGCCATGCCGCTAATGCCACACCGAGGCCCGATATTCCCCCGCCCAAATCGCCATTTTTTAATCCCGTGTATTTTTTCACACAAAAACACCAAATATGAGTTGCAATAATGCAAAACAAGAAATATTGCTCCACAGAATAGATTTAAAAAAACATTTTGCTTATTAAATAGCTATATACTTGGATCAAAGCGCACCACACAATACTGGTTATCAAACCGATTTGGACTGCGCCGAGAGCACGTCACAAATGCCCAGGGCTAGGCGCGTTGCCGAAGACAGTACGCAAGTACGGCAAGGCAACGCAACAACGCCATGGGCTTTTGCGACGCGCTCGTATAAACATCGAGTCATCCTGGAGAAGCTATACATGCCCGCACCGATCATCCCCCTTGACGCCAACAAGGACGATCACGACGACCTGGTATTCCTCGATGAGCAACCGGCTGCGCCCCTGACGGCCGCACCGCGCAGCGTCTGGCGGGTGATGATCATCGACGACGATGAAGACGTCCACTCCACCACCACTTTCGCCCTCGGCAACCTGGAAATGCAGCACCGCCCGCTGGAATTCGTGCATGCGTATTCAGCCGGCCAGGCGCGCGAACTGCTCAGGCATGAAGACGACATCGCCGTCATCCTGCTCGACGTGGTGATGGAACAGGATGACGCGGGCCTGCACCTGGTGCGCTACATCCGCGAAACCCTGAAAATGACGGACGTGCGCATCATCCTGCGCACGGGCCAGCCAGGCTATGCGCCGGAAATCGACGCCATCCGCGATTTCGACATCAACGACTACAAGACCAAGTCCGAACTGACGCGCATCAAGCTGTTTACCACGGTGACGGCGGCCATCCGCTCGTACGAGCAGATCCGTTCGATCAACAGCAGCCGGCGCGGCCTGGACCGTATCGTCCACGCCAGCACGCAGCTGATGGCGCTGCACGGCGTGCAGAATTTCTCGGCCGGCGTGCTGGCGCAGATCGCCGACCTGCTGGGCATCCGCGCCGACGGCGTGCTATGTGTGCAGGACTTGCAGGACAATGGCAGCAAGGAGCTGCTCGTCTCGGCCTGCACGGGCAGCTTTTCCAGCCTGCCGCACAGCGCCCTGTGCGGCTTGCAAAACCCTCGCGTGATGGCCGCCATCGAGCACACGCTGGCGCAGCGGCGCAATGTGTATGCGCACGACTACGCCACCCTGTACTTCGCGGGCAAGGCCAGCCGCGATGCGGCCGCCTACCTGGTGCTGCCGCGCCCTCTTTCCGCCATCGATGAAAGCCTGCTGGAAGTCTTCTGCAGCAACGTTGCCGTGGGCCTGGACAACGTCGAGCTGGTGTCGCACCTGCACAATGCCGCCTTCTACGACCAGTTGTCGAAGCTGCCCAACCGCACGCGCCTGGTGGAAATCCTCGACGCCACCTTGTCCGGCCCCGCGCGCGACGACGCCACCTTGTCGCTGGTCGACCTCGACCACTTTGCCGAGACCAACGACGCGCTGGGGCACCAGTTCGGCGACACCCTGCTGATCGCCGTGGCGGGCCGGTTGCAAACCCAGCTGGGCCCCCAGCTGACGGTGGCGCGCCTGGGCGGCGACATCTTTTGCGTGCTGGGCGACTCGTCGCAAGTCAACCCGAACAAGATCCTGGCCCTGTTCCAGCCGCCGTTCTGCATCGATGGGCAAGACGTGCAGCTGTCGGCCACCCTGGGCCTCGTGCGGCTCGGTGAACATACGGGCACGGGCGCCGATGCGCTCAAGGATGCCGATATCGCCCTGAAGCGGGCAAAAAGCCAGCAGCGCGCCGGCCACTTCTATTTCTCGCGCAGCATGGGCATCGAAATCCGCGAACGGGTGCGCATGATGCACGCGCTGCGCACGGCTTTCAGCCAGGACCAGCTGTTTGTCGTCTACCAGCCGCAGATCGACCTGACGACGCGCCGCCCCGTGGGCGCGGAAGCGCTGCTGCGCTGGCAGACGCCGGACGGCAAGTTCATCTCGCCCGACCGTTTCATCCCGATCGCCGAGTATTCGGGCATCATCATCGACCTCGGCGAATGGGTGCTGCGCACGGCCTGCCGCGAACTGGTGCTGCTGCGCGAGCAGGGCCACCGCAACTTCGTCATGTCCGTCAACGTGTCGCAAGTGCAGTTCCGCCACCCGCTGTTCCTGGAAATGCTGCGCGCGGCACTCGAAGAGACGCAGGCGCCACCCGAATTCATCGAGCTGGAAATCACGGAATCGATGGCCATGGAAGAGCCGGACCTGCTGATCAAGATGCTGTGGCAGATCAAGCAGACGGGCGTGAGCATCGCCATCGACGACTTCGGCACGGGCTTTTCGTCGCTGTCCTATTTGCAGCGCCTGCAGGTTGACCGCCTGAAAATCGACCGTGCGTTTGTGACGGAAATCACCGGTTCCGCGCGCGGCAGCAGCATCGCCGAGATGGTCATCCAGCTGGGCCGCAACCTGGGCCTGGCCGTGATCGCGGAAGGCGTGGAAGACGAGCGGCAAGCGCAAATCTTGCAGGCGCTGGGCTGCCCGATGGCGCAAGGCTTTCTGTTCGCCCGCCCCATGACGGCCACGGCGCTGGGCACCTGGCTGAACAATGAGGCGCTGCAGGGAGCGGCGTAGGCGTCACCCTGGATAGCCAATGCAAAACGCCGGCAGTTGCCGGCGTCGTTTTTACAGCATGCTGATATCAGTCCGTCGTTTCGGCCGGCCAGTCGCGGATGTACGCTTTGAGCATCTGGTTTTCAAAGCTTTGCGCTTCGAGCACGGCGCGCGCCACGTCGTAAAAGGAGATGACGCCCAGCAGGGTCTTGGCGTTCATGACGGGCAGGTAGCGCGCATGTTTTTCCAGCATGATGCGGCGCACTTCGTTGACTTCCGTGTCGGGCGTGACGGTGATCGGGTGGTCATCCATGTGCTTGCGCACGGTGCCGCCGCCGATCTGGCCAGCATTTTCATGCAGCGCGTTCAACACTTCGCGGAAGGTCAGCATACCGACCAGGTCGCCAAATTCCATGACCACCAGCGAACCGATGTCTTTTTCAGCCATGGTATTGGCCGCGTCAAGCAGGGGCTGGTCAGGCGTGACCGTGTAGAGAATATTGCCCTTGACTTGGAGAATTTCAGATACTTTCATATTGGCCGTCCTGTCCGCGTGATTGGTATTTTAGTTATTCTAGCCCTTACTGCGACTGTAGCCTATGCCTGCGGAAAAATCCAGCCTTGCGCGCAATCAAATCGAGGGGGATTGCGCGCCACCTTCCATCACGCGCGGCGGCGGAACCACCCTGCGATGGAGAGGCGCTGGCGCGCCGTCGGCAGCACTTCGTGCAGCATCTCGCCCGACACGAACATGGCCATGCGGCCCGCTTGCGGCAGGATGTCCACCACGGGCGCGCCTTGCGGATGCAGACGCAGCGCGCCGCCGTGCTCGGGCAGCCAGTCGTCGTTCAGGTACAGCACGACGGACACGGTGCGCTTGTCGTCGTCGCGGAAACGGTCAAGATGGGCCCGGTAAAAAGCGCCCGGCGCGTACAGCGCGAAATGGCTTTCGTATTCTTCCAGCCCCAGGAACAGCTCGCGGTTGAGCATGCAGCGCAGCGTTTCCATGTGTGCCAGGTAGCGGTCGCACGCCTCGGAACGGCCTATTTCCAGCCATTCGATATGGTCGCCGCGGATATCGGGTTGCAGCAGCGGCGCATGGCCGCTGCCCACGCCGGCGCCCTTCATCTTGCCGCTGAGCATGGATTGCACGCATTCGGCGGCCAGCTGGCGGCTCAGTTCAGGGGAGATAAAATGCTCTTGCATGAGCCAGCCTGCCTGGCACAGGCCGTCGACGATAGAGAGTCCGGGAACGGCAAGGGAGCCGTCGAACGATATTGCGGGCATAAAATCTTTCCTGGTGGACTTGCGATGAGAGTTCGCCTGAAGCCCAGGAATTCGCTGGCACGTAGCCGCCTTCCCTGCGGCGCGGCGCACGCGCACAGGTCAAACAGCCCGAATATCACTGATCCGGTATCCTACCACCGCCGCACCGCGCCGGTCACTTTTTTTACACTTCAGGTTACACGCCCTGCCCGCCAGCACGGCGCCATGCGCCCTGCACAGGAGCCCTTTTGCTCCGCTGCAAATCAGGTTACGATCTTGCCACTATAAAAACTTGGCGGAGACACCATGAGCGGCCCGAAATACCCCGGTTTCGATACTTTATCCCTGCATGCGGGCGCCGCGCCCGATCCGGCCACGGGCGCACGCGCCACGCCCATCCATTTCACGTCCTCGTTTGCCTTCAAGAGTTCGGAGCATGCGGCTTCGCTATTCAATATGGAGCGGGCCGGCCACGTCTACTCGCGCATCTCGAATCCCACGAACGCCGTGCTGGAAGAGCGCATCGCCGCGCTTGAAGGCGGCGTGGCCGGCATCGCCACGGCCAGCGGCCAGGCCGCCATGCACCTGGGCCTGTCCACCATCGCCGGCGCCGGTTCGCACATCGTTGCCTCGCGCGCCCTGTACGGCGGCTCGCACAACCTGCTGGCCTACACACTGAAACGCTTCGGCATCGAGACGACCTTTGTCGACCCGCGCGACGTGGACTCTTGGCGCGCCGCCATCCGCCCGAATACCAAGATACTGTTCGCGGAAACCCTGGGCAATCCAGGTCTCGACGTGCTGGACATCCCCCGGATTGCCGCCCTCGCGCACGAACACCACTTGCCACTGATGCTCGATTCGACGTTTACCACGCCATATCTGCTGCGCCCTTTCGAACATGGCGCCGACCTGGTGTTCCACTCGGCCACCAAATTCCTGTGCGGGCACGGCACGGCCATTGGCGGCTTGCTCGTCGATGGCGGCACCTTTGACTGGCAAACGGCGTACGACAAGACGGGCCGTTTCGCCGAACTGTGCGAACCGTATGAAGGCTTCCACGGCATGGTCTTCGCCGAGGAATCGACGGTGGCACCGTTCGCCCTGCGCGCGCGGCGCGAAGGCTTGCGCGATTTCGGCGCCGTCATGAGCCCGCACAATGCCTTCGCCATCCTGCAGGGCATCGAAACCCTGGGCCTGCGCATGGACCGCCACGTGGCCAACACGCGCAAGGTGATCGATTTCCTGCTGGCCAATCCGGCCGTGGAATCCGTGTCCTATCCGGAGCTGCCCTCGCACCCCGATTACGAACTGGCGAAAACCCTGCTGCCGAAAGGCGCGGGCGGCGTGTTCACGTTCCGCCTGCGCGGCGACCGTGCGGCCGGCCAGCGCTTTGTTGACAGCCTGAAGATCTTCTCGCACCTGGCCAATGTGGGCGACGCCAAGTCGCTCGTCATCCATCCCGCCTCCACCACGCACTTCCGCGTGCCCGACGACCAGCTGGCCCAGGCGGGCATCACGCAGGGCACCATGCGCTTGTCCGTGGGACTGGAAGACGCGGACGATTTGATCGAAGACCTGGCCCGTGGCCTGAAACTGTCGCAGAAAGGCGCCTGAGATGCTGTTCACCATCGACAATACCGTCGCCTACTGCTACACGGGCGGCAAGGCTTTTAACCCACATCAGCCCACGGCCGTCTTCATCCACGGCGCGCAGAACGACCACTCCGTGTGGGCGCTGCAAACGCGCTATTTTGCCCACCATGGCTGGAACGTGCTGGCCGTCGACTTGCCAGGCCACGGGCGCAGCCTGGGCGCGGCGAAAAGCAGCGTTGAAGAGCTGGCGCGCTGGATACTGGCCGTGCTGGACGCTGCCGGCGCGGCCAAGGCCATGCTGATCGGCCACAGCATGGGTTCACTGATCGCGCTGGAAGCGGCGCACCTGGCGCCGGAGCGGGTCAGCCACCTGGCCATGCTCGGCTCCACCTACCCGATGAAAGTCTCGCCAGCGTTGCTGGAAACGTCATTGAACGACGAACAGGCGGCCATCGACATGGTCAATATCTGGTCGCACTCGTCGATCGCGCAAAAGCCGTCGTTCCCCGGCCCCGGCTTCTATGCCATGGGCGGCGCGCGGCGCCTGAAACAGCGCATCGCCGCCCTCAACCCCGATCACGTGTTTCACACGGATTTTTATGCCTGCAATGCCTATGCGAACGGCGAAATCGCCGCCGCTTCGGTACACTGCCCCACTTTATTCATTTTCGGCGCGCGCGACATGATGACGCCGCCCAAGTCGACCCGGTTGCTGACCACGTCAATAGCGCATGGCACCGTGGTGCAGGTCGACAGTGGGCACGAATTGATGGCCGAGCAGCCGGACGCCGTGCTCGACACGCTGTTCGCGTTTGCGCAAACGGCAGCGGCATGAACGCTTTTTTTAGGATAGATGCACATGTTGTTGAATACCCTGTTCGATGAATTGACTGGCCGCGGCAGCGGCACGGAAGCGGCGCGGCACGAACGCTACAACTGGCTGGAACAGCTGCGCTGCGCCAACCCGCAAGCGGACGAAAACGGCCCCATGGCGGGCATCCCCGGCCACCACTGGTACCGGCTGCCGCAGGCGCTGGTGGTGGCGGGCCAGCACACGGACCTCCTGGTCGGCACCCTGAACGCGCAATACCTGGTCTTCGCGGGCCGCCACGCGGCGGCATTCGCGGCCGAACTGGGCCTGCAATACGATGCCAACAACCGCATCGACCGCCCCGGTGGACTCGATGAACTGCTCGACGCCTATGAAGAACAGGCCGACGGCCGCTGGACCACCTTGCCGAATGAACCGCCAGCGCCACCGCTGGCCGGCTGGGACGATGTGTACTTCCGCGTGCGCGACCTCAGTGACGGCAAGGCCATCCAGAGCGTGACCACCATCGCCTACGAAAGCAGCCGCTTTCCCGGCTATACCTTGCTGGGCACGACCCTGGTAGGAGCGGGCGCCATCGCGCACGACGACGAGACGGCGCAATATTTGCAACAGGTCTTCGCCGACTGGGCCATCCAGCGCGACTGCGCCGACGCCTGCCCGGTTTCGTCCACGCCCTGGCCTTGCACGCCGCGCCAAACGCCGCCCGCACCGTTCGATTTTGCCCGTAACCTCGCCTACCTCGACGCTTTGCTGGCCGCCTACGCACGCGCACAGGTGCAGGCGGAAAACGACGGCGGCGACGCCGCCTACTGGGCATGCGCGGCCGCCAGCACGGCTTACCAGGTATTCTCGCTGCGCTACACGGCTGGCTTGCCCTTGCCGGAAGTGGAGCCAGCGCTGGAAGCGGCCGTCGTCGCCTGCGAAACGGCGCGCGCGGCCCTGGCTGCGGCCTACGATGACGATACCTTGCCCGCCTTCGACTTCGAACAGTTGACCGATTACGCGCGCACCCTGCAGCTGCTGGGCGCGACCCTGCTGTTCGGCCGCCGCGACCTGGCCATGCGCCTGGCC
Organism: Janthinobacterium sp. NKUCC08_JDC; assembly: GCF_019345575.1. NCBI lineage: Bacteria > Pseudomonadati > Pseudomonadota > Betaproteobacteria > Burkholderiales > Oxalobacteraceae > Janthinobacterium > Janthinobacterium sp. NKUCC08_JDC. The sequence goes on from NZ_JAHKQW010000005.1 coordinate 307,342, forward strand.
GCCCTGCAAACGGCCTTCGATGGCGAAGACGGCGTGTACGAAGCGCTGCTGTCCGCTGTCGATCCCCAGCGTCCCGCCATCGACGAGTGGTATTTCGCCGAGCCTTATACCGCCCTGTACGACTGCCTGGACGCAGAAGACCCTGCGCAGCAGCTCGAGCACTTGCGCCACTACCTGGCCAACTGGCACGGTGCGCTGGTCCACGAGGACTGGTTCAACGGCCATTTGCGCGCGCAGGGACTGGGCGGCTACTACGGCCTGTGGGCCTTCGAGGCAGCCGCCGCGGCCAAGCAGCTGGGCCACGAGCGCGGCGCGCTGGCGCACTGGCTCATGCCGCCGTCGCCCTGATCCCCCAACATTTTTAACGAAGAGACATGATCAATACCGCAGCCCTGTTCAGCACCGCCTTTTTACCCGGCCAGGCCGGCTTCGATACCGACGCAATCACGGGCCTGGCCGAGTGGCGGCTGGACGTACCTACGCTGTTCAAGCTGCTCGTCGGCGCCGGCACGCAAGCTGTCGCCTGGCCCATCTACGGCGATGGCGAAGACTGCCCCTGCGTACTGGCCGCACCAATGGCGCAGGCGCAGGCCAGCTGGCACGCCTTATCCGCCCTGATGGACAGGCCGCGCGACGCGGCCGCCATCGTCGCGCGCGGCGCCATCAGCGCCCTGCTGGCCAGCGGCCAGCCGTGGCTGATCCTCGATGGCGTGCAGCTGATCGCGCACGATATCGGCACGCCGGACTACGCGACCGGGCTCGACGCCCTGCGCGCCGAGGCGCAAGCCTTGCACTCTGCCCTGCTGCGCGGCGACCGGGACGCGCTGGCGCCGTTGCTGACCATCGGCGCCGCGTCGCCGGCCACCGGCTACTGGTCGGCCACGGCCAGCGCGCAGCTGGCCGATGTCGAGGAACTGGGCGCGGACGAACTGCCGTTCCTGCAAGGCCTGGAAGTGGTGGGCTGGGAAGAAGATGCGCTATGCTATGAAGTGAGCACCGCCGGCGAACCGGACGTCACCGGCCTGGTCACGCCGTATGGCCGCTGGATCGTGCCGCTGTCGCAACGCTATGTGGACCTGGGCGTTTATTATGCGGACGATGGCTGGATCACCTTTGCCACGGCGGACGCGCCCGACGCGCACGGCGTCATGGACTTGAATGGCACGCTGGTGCTGCCGCCCGCCCCCGGTGCCCTGTACGTGATCGGCCCCCACCTGCTGCAGAGAATCGATCCGGACGGCGCCAGCCGCCTGCTGCGCCTGCCCGACGGCGCGCTGCTCATCGACAGGGTGGATAACATATGCCTGCGCGAAGATGGCTTGATCGACATCGAGCGCCAAACAGACCAGGCTGACGATGACAACAAACGCAATGTGTATGGCGTGGTCGACAAGATGGGCAAGGTCGTGGTGCCGCCAGCCTACAGCTCCGTGCAGGATTTCGGCACGAAGAAAAAGATCGCCATCGTCAGCCAGCGCATCGACGGGCGCTTCCTGTTTGGCCTGGCGAATAACCAGGGCGAGCTGCTGGCGCCGTGCCAGTACGAAGCCATCGATTGCGCCACCACCTCGTCGCCACCGAAGCTGCGCAAGAACCGGATCTTCGCCATCGATGCGCAAGGCCTCGCCTGCATGCTGACGCTCGATGGAAAACCGGCTTTCACGCCGATGTACCCACCGGCCCACCATCTGCGCGGCGTAGCCGTGCAAAGCGACTTTTTATATGTGGTGAAAGATGGCATGGCCTGGAGCATGGATTTCACGGGCCAGCTGCTGGAGCAGTTCGACACTGTGGAAAACTTCAAGGCCAACATCACAGCGCAGCTCAGCGAGGCCATGGGATTGGGCAAGAAAAAGCCCGCCAAGCGCCGCAGCTTCACGCCCGCGCAAATCCTGGCCAAGGCCGACCGCGGGCAATTGCGCAGCATGGCCGCCCTGCTCTTACAAGGCGATGCGGACCTGGCCGCGCGCTGCGTGGACATGACCCTGGAAGCGCTGGCGGAGGACGACCCGGAAGAAGAGTACGACGGCGACTCGCCCGAAGCGGCGTGCTTTTTCCTTCTGTGGTCGACAGCCGCCGATACGCTGGGCCACGGCACCACCCTGGACTGGAAATCGGTCGAACAGATCGCCCTCATCGGCCGACATATCGGCCTGCCCGCGCTGCGGGACTTCCGCTGGGCGGACCAGCAAGACGGCGACGCCATGGCCGAGGGACTGGCCGCCATCGCCGCCCACCTGGCGCCGCACCAGCTGCGCCTCGTGAACATGCAGGACGGTGAGGATACGTATTATCTGGGCGTGGTGCGGGCGCAGGATGCGGAAGCGTTCAAGGCAGTGGCGCTGCAGGCGGCCTTGCGGCCGGTCCTGCTATGAGGGATTGCCGGCCTGTCGTCTTTATTTGGCGGAACGATCGAACATCGCCTTGTCAAAACGCAGGGTAATGACTTCGGTGTCGTCCGGCTTGCCTGGCTTGCGGCCGTCTTCACCCGGGTAGTTCGTGTCGATTGCCACGACCAGCGTCTGGGCATCAAGTACTTCGACGCTCTCCACCGAGTCAAAAGGCATGCTGAACTTACCCGCGGGCATATTGCTCGCCTGCCCGCCTATGCCTTTGGGGTCGGAGATGTTCAGCAAGTCCACCAACAGCGTTTTCTTGAGCGCGCCGTCAGCGTCTTTTTCTTTCAAGTCCACCAGGTACAGGCGCTTGATCACGGCCTTGGCGCCCCAGAACCCGTCGCGTTCGATCAGCACGAACTTGCTGCCGCCGACATTGGTCATGTCGCCGATCACGACGCCATTGTCCTTGACCGCGCCATCCTTGCGGTACACGAGGTTCTTGCCCGTGTAGCGCATGGTGCCGGGGTCGAACTCGAAGATGTTCAGGTAGCGCTCATCGGCTGCGACGGGCCGCAGCGACGGGTCGCTTGGCGCCGCTTCCGGCACCGCGTAGAGCAGGCTGCGGTCGGCGTTGTAGGCCAGGCTTTCGAAGCCGCGGCTGCCTGACAAGGTGATGCTGGCGCCCTTGCCCAGCACTTCCGGATTGGCCGGGCTGCGCAGGAAAGGATGGGGAACCGGGTCGCCCATCAGCGTGCCGTTTTTGTCGAAGTGCAGGATATAGGGGCCGAATTCCTCGCCCACGAAGTAAGTACCGTCGGCAGCGCGCGCGAGCGACTCGATGTCGAAATCAAAACCGGTCAGCAAGCGGCCAGCGCGAATGCGCGCATCCACGGCGATACCGCTGTCGGCAAAGACCAGGCCGCCGGTGGTGTTGCTGGGGTAGTTGACGTAGTCGGCCGTGATTTTCAGGTCAACGCCCTTGCCATCGTTTAAGAAACCCTTGGCGTCGTTGAAGGCCAGGAAGCTGTTGAGCTTGATGCTGCCAGGCGTCTTGCTGGCGTCAGCGGCCGTGCGGAAGTTGATGCTGGCGTTATACAGGCCGAGCACGAAATCGGCCGAATTGCCCTTGGCGCCATAGCCATTGTCGGCCATGGCAGTCCAGCTGCCGTCGTCATTCCTGAGCAGCGCGGAAAAGCCGGGAATCGGCACGCCACTGGCAAACGGCGGGGTGACGCCCAGCACTGCGGCTGTGAACTGTCCCGTAACCGGCCCTGGCCAGCGCGCCGTGTCAGGCAGCGCTGCCCAGCCGGCAAGCTGGTGCGGCAAGCCTTCCCCGTCCTTGGGCGCAGCCTCAGGAGCGGCAGAGGAACTGCCGCCGCAGGCAGCGAGCACGCCGCTGATCACCACGATGGCCAAGCCGCGGCACACATTCAAACCGCTCAAATGACAACGCATATTTGCTTCCTCAACAAGATGAATGAAGAGGAAAGCTTACCGGCCTTCGGTGACCAGTTTATGACATGCGCGCCCTATCGTGCGGGGCATAGGCGGGCAAGGAAGCGCGCGGCCGGGGCCCGTCACGCGCAGCGCACTACCCCAAAATGCTGGGCCAGACTCAAACCCAGACCCTGCTCCACGGCGCTTTCCACCTGCGCCGCCAGCGCGGCCGCTTCCTCGGCCGCCTTGATGTCGCGTTCATTCGTGGAACCGGCCGGGTAACCGGAGTTCACGCGCATGCCGCCGAAGACGAATAAACGGTAGACGTCGGCCAGGCTGATACGGTTGACGTTGCCCAGCAAGACCCAGTGGTCGGAACTGTCGGCCACGCGCTTGCCCCACTGCACGCGCACGGCGCCATCCACGTTGACTCGGCCTACCCAGCCCTGCTGCACCATCTTGTCGAGCAGGGTTTCCATCTCTTCGAAGCCCAGGCGCGTGCTGCGGCGGATCTCGGCCGCGCCCACCAGGGCCGAATCGGCGCAGTGGCAAGCCTGGTGCAACACTTTCAGGATGGCGACGGCGTCGACGAATTCGCTGCCCGGTGCCGCTTCGTACCACCAGCGTTCATATTTTACGACGGGCAAGGCGGCCACCAGCAAGGCGCCCACCAGGGTGATCATCCAGCTCAGGTATATCCACACGAGGAACAGCGGCAAGGCGGCCAGCGCGCCGTAGATGCGCGAATACGTGGGGAACTCCTGGATGAATTCGCCGAAACCGCGCTTGGCCACCTCGAACGCCAGCGCGGCCAGCAAGCCGCCCCAGGCCGCGTCGCGCCAGTCCACGTCGCGGTTCGGCACGGCGATGTACAGCAGGGTAAACGCCAGCATGGTCAGGCCGATCGACACCAGCGTATAAAACACGGCGCCGATGAAAGGCACGGCGCCCACCACGCCGCTGGTGGCCATGAAGAGGCGCGAGGTCACCGTCAGCGACACGCCCACCAGCAGCGGTCCCAGGGTGACGATGGCCCAGTAAACCAGTAGACGCTTGGTCCAGCGGCGCTCCTGGCGCACGCGCCAGATGCGGTTGAAGACGCGCTCGATCAAGCCCATCATGCCTATCGACGTGACGATCAGGGCGCCCGCGCCGATGGCCGACAGGCGCGTGGCCTTCGATGCAAACGTGGTCAGATAATCGAGGATGGTGTTCGATATCCCCTTGGGCATCACGCTTTGCACGAAATAATCTTCCAGCGCGTGGCGGAAGGTATTAAACAGGGGGAACGTGGTGAAGATCGCCAGGGCCAGGGTGAGCAGGGGCACCAGCGCGAACACGGTGGCGAACGTCAGGCTGCCGGCCACTTGCGGCAGGCTTTCCTCGCGCACGCGGCGGCGCGCGAACTGCAGCAGGTCGCGCGTTTCGGACCACGTCAGGCCGCGCACAATGTCGGCACCGATGTGCAGGGTGCGCCACAGGTATTGAAAGAACGGGAATATATATTTTGAAAACATGTGCAAAATCAGAACGGCGCCATGACAGCAGTCGTATCAGGCTGTAAAGCGCCCTATAATACCAATGATGAAGCCAACCAATCTGATTATTCTCGTATTGTTTTATTCACGCCATGGCGCCACGCGCCAGTTGGCCGAGCTGATAGCCCAGGGAGTGGAAAGCGTGCCCGGTTGCGATGCGCGCCTGCGCACCGTGCCCGCCGTCTCGACGGTGGCCGAAGCGACGGCGCCCGAAGTGCCGCCTGATGGCGCTCCTTATGTGGAACTGGACGATTTGCAGGAATGCGCGGGCCTGGCCCTGGGCTCGCCCACGCGCTTCGGCAACATGGCCGCCGCCATGAAGTACTTCTGGGATGGCACGGCCAGCGACTGGCTGGCCGGCAGCCTGTCCGGCAAGCCCGCCTGCGTGTTCACGTCCACTGGCAGCCTGCACGGCGGCCAGGAATCGACCCTGCTGTCGATGATGATCCCCCTTTTCCACCATGGCATGCTGGTCATGGGCCTGCCCTACACGCATCCAGAACTGATGACGACGTCCACGGGCGGCTCGCCGTATGGCGCCACGCACTGGTCGGGCATCGACGGCGACAAGACCCTGAGCGACGATGAAAAGCGATTGGCCATCGCCCTGGGCCGGCGCCTGGCGGAAACCGCCGCGAAACTGGCAGGCGCATGATGCACGGCGTACTGCACAAGTATTTTCACTGGGGCGCCATCGCCAGCCTCGTCACGCTGATCGTCTGGTGCGTGCTGTGGGAAACCGTCGTCGCCCCGCTGCACCCGGGCGGCTCCTGGGTCGTCCTGAAGGCCGCGCCCCTGCTCATCCCACTGTACGGCGTCATCAAGCGCGACGTCTATACCCTGCAATGGTCGTCGATGGTGATCCTGCTGTACTTCACGGAAGGCGTGGTGCGCGGCTACAGCGACACGAACGCCACCTCGGCCATGATGGCCTGGGGCGAGGCAGCCATCGTCTGCATCTATTTTGTCTGCGCCGTGCTGTATCTGCGCCCGTATAAAAAGGCGGCCAAGCGCATGGCCAAAGAGCTGCTGGAAAAAGTGAATAAAGTGAGCATCAAGAAATGACTGACCAAACAGATTTCCTCGCCGCCTGCCGCGACCTGCTGGGCGACACTTATGTACTCACCAACGACGCCGACATGGCCCCCTTCCTCACCGACTGGCGCGACCGGTTTACGGGCAAGGCCCTGGCCGTGCTGCGTCCCGCCACGGTGGAACAGGTGGCGGGCGTGCTGCGCGCCTGCGCGCAATGGCAGGTGCCCGTCGTGCCGCAGGGCGGCAATACGGGCCTGGTGCTGGGCAGCATTCCGGACGCCGCCGGCACGGCCGTCGTGCTGTCGCTGGCGCGCCTGAACAGCATCCGCGCGCTCGATCCCGTCAACCGCACCATCACGGTCGATGCGGGCTGCATTTTGCAAACCATCCAGGAAGCGGCCAGCGCCGCCGGCTGTCTGTTCCCCCTGTCGCTGGCGGCCGAAGGCAGTTGCACCATCGGGGGGAATTTGGCGACGAACGCGGGCGGCACGGCCGTGCTGCGTTACGGGAATACGCGCGAGCTGTGCCTGGGCCTGGAAGTGGTCACGCCGCAGGGCGAAATCTGGAGCGGCTTGCGCGGCCTGCGCAAGGATAATACCGGCTACGATTTGCGCGACCTGTACATCGGCGCGGAAGGTACCCTGGGCGTCATCACGGGCGCCGTCATGAAACTGTATCCACAGCCGAAAGCCTGCATCACGGCGCTGGCCGCCATGCCTTCGCCCGCCCACGCCCTGCGTTTATTAAGCCTGATGCAGGACCATTGCGGCGCCAGCCTGACGGGTTTTGAACTGATGTCGCAATACTGTTTGCAGCTGGTGGCGGAACAGTTTCCGCAGCTGCCGCGTCCTTTCGCCGAAGCCCACGGACAATACGTTCTGCTGGAATTATCGAGCAGCCAGTCCGAGGCGCACGCAGTGGAATTGCTGGAAGCGAGCATCGGCGCGGCACTGGAAGACGAATTGATAGCCGACGCCGTCGTCGCCAGTTCCGTGGCGCAGTCCGAGGGACTATGGCAGCTGCGTGAACACATCCCGCTGGCGCAGGCGCAGGCGGGCAAGAACATCAAGCACGATATCTCGCTGCCGATTTCCTGCATCGCCGATTTCATCGCCGTCACGGATGCGGCCCTGGCAACGGCCTTCCCCGGCTGCCAGCTCGTGTGCTTCGGCCACCTGGGCGATGGCAACCTGCACTACAACGTGGCGCCGCCCGCCGGCATGACGGACCGCGACTTCCTGGCCAACCAGGATGCGATCAACCGCATCGTGCATGACCAGGTCCACGGCTTCGGCGGTTCGATTTCGGCCGAACACGGCATCGGCGCGCTGAAGAAGGACGATCTGGCCCGCTACAAGTCGCCGCTGGAACTGCAGCTGATGCGGACTGTCAAACAGGCGCTGGACCCGCAGAACATCATGAATCCGGGGAAGATATTGTGACATCGCCGTCCCTCCTGCTATGTGCCATGGTCTTGCTGGCCGGCTCCGCCGGTGCGCAGGACGTCTACAAATGCGTGCAGGATGGGCAGACCAGTTACAGCGCCACGCCCTGCACGGGTGGGCAATTGCAGATACTGGAAGTCCCCTCGCCTCCGCCCGCCGTCGACAAGGGTGCGGCCACGCGCCAGGAACGGGTGGCCAGTCAGTTGGAGGCGGCACGCAAGAAGCAGGAAAATCTGGCTGACCAGGCGCGCGAACGGGCCGCCAAGCAGAAGGAAACGCGCGACAAGCATTGCGCGCAGCTGCGCCTGGAGCAGAAATGGGCTGCACAGGACGCCGTCGGCGCGGGCGATAAAACCCGCGACGCGGCGCAACTGAAAGCGCGGCGCGCCGGCGAACGCCTGGCCGTCGAATGCCTGAATTGAGTGCGCCGCTGGCCAGCCCGGCGACGACGCGCCTGCTGTCGCGCTGGCTGCTGCTGGGCGAGTGGCGCTTTCACCCCGTGCGCGCCTTCGTCGCCATCCTGGCCATCGCCATCGGCGTGTCGCTGGGCTTTGCCATCCATCTGATCAACGCGGCTGCCTTCAATGAATTTTCCACGGCCGTCAAAAGCCTGTCCGGCCAGGCCGACGTCCAGGTGGCCGGGCGCGAAGCGCTGTTCGATGAAGCCATCTACCCGCAGCTGGCGCAGCGCGACGGCGTGGCCGTGGCCTCGCCCGTGCTGGAACTGCAAGCCGGCGTGGCCGGCAAGAAGGACGGCGGCCCGCTGCACATCCTGGCGCTCGACGTCTTCCGCGCCGGCTTCATCTCGCCCGATCTGATCGGCGCGCCGGCCGAAGGCCAGCCTTTCGACACCTTGGCCGACGACGCCGTCTTTCTGTCGCCGGCCGCCTTGCGCTGGCTGGCCGTGGCCGAAGGCGGCCAGGTCGCCCTGCAATCGGGCACGGGCACGGTGTCCCTGCGCGTGGCCGGTTCGCTGCAGGGCGCGCGCGCCGGCCAGCGCATCGCCGTGATGGATATCGGCGCGGCGCAGTGGCGCTTCAACAAGCTGGGCAAGCTGTCGCGCATCGACTTGAAACTACGCCAGGGCGTGAACCGCGACGCCTTCCAGGCGGACCTGGCGCGGACGCTGGAAGCGCAGTATCCGGGGCGTTTCCAGGTGGGCCAGCCCAATGACGAAAACCAGAATAGCCGCAACAATAACCTGAGCCGCGCCTACCGCGTCAACCTGACGGTGCTGGCCCTCGTCGCCCTGTTTACGGGCGCCTTTTTGGTCTTTTCCACGCAGGCCCTGTCCGTCATCCGCCGCCGCGGCCAATTCGCGCTGCTGCGCGTGCTGGGCATGGAGCGGGGCCAGTTGCTGCGCCAGGTGCTGCTGGAAGGCGCCAGCCTCGGTGTCGTCGGTGCGGCTCTCGGCATCGCCGGCGGTTACGCCATGGCCGCCGTGGCCCTGCGCTTTTTCGGCGGCGACCTGGGCGCCGGCTATTTCGCGGGTGTGCAGCCGCAGGTGCAATTCACGCCCGTCGCCGCCTTTGTCTATTTCGCGCTGGGCCTCGGCGTCGCCTTGCTGGGCTGCGCCGCGCCCGCGCTGGAAGCGGCCCGCGCGGCCCCCGCCATCGCCCTGAAATCGGGCAGCGAGGAAGTCGTGACGACGCGCCTAGCAAAAACCTGGCCGGCGCTGGCTTGTTTGCTGCTGGCAGGCGCCTTGACCTTCCTGCCGCCCGTGTTCGAGCTGCCCCTGTTCGGCTACCTGTCCATTGCGCTGCTGCTGATCGGCGCCATCGCCCTGATGCCGCAACTGGCCGCCGTCGTCTTCCGTTTCCTGCAACGCACCTGGCTGCGCACGGAAACGAGCAAACATGCGCCCGTGCGCAGCCTGACCCTGGCGCGCCTGGCGAACGCCTCGGGCCAGGCAGGCATCGCCCTCGGCGGCGTGCTGTCGAGTTTTAGCCTGATGGTGGCGATGGCCATCATGGTGTCGAGTTTCCGCGTCTCCGTCGATGACTGGCTGCTGCAGATCTTGCCCGCCGACGTGTATGCGCGCACGGCCGCCAGCGGCGGCACGGCAGGCTTGAACCCGCGCGAACAGGCGAGCATCACCGCCTTGCCCGAAGTGGCCAGGGTGGATTTCCAGCGCGTGCGTTCGCTGTCGCTGGCGCCGGACCGCCCGAACGTGGCGCTGCTGGCGCGCCCCATCAATTTGCAAGACCCGGGCAAGAGCATGGTGCTGGTGGGCGACACCTTGCCCGTGCCGGCAAGCAGCCGGCCCGTGTGGCTGTCCGAAGCGGCGGCCGACCTGTATAACGTCAATCCTGGCCAGCAGATCGCCCTGCCGCTGGCGGGCGGCTTGCACCGGTTCTTTGTTGCCGGCATCTGGCGCGACTATGCGCGCTCGTCCGGCGCCATCCAGATGCCGCTCGACGATTACCGCGCGCTGACCCGCGACAATGACGTGAGCGATGCGGCCCTGTGGCTGGCCAAGGACGCCACGGGCGACGCGTTGCAACAGCGCCTGAAAGCGCTGCCGTTCGGCGCCAGCCTGGAAGTGTCGAACCCGTCGGCCATCCGCGCCCTGAGCCTGCAGATCTTCGACCGCAGCTTCGCCGTCACGTATCTGCTGGAAGCCATCGCCATCGTCATCGGCCTGTTCGGCGTGGCCGCCACGTTTTCCGCACAAACCCTGGCGCGCGCGCGCGAATTCGGCATGCTGCGCCACGTCGGCGTGACGCGCGGGCAGATCTTATCCATCCTGGCGCTCGAAGGCGGCGCGCTGACGGCGCTGGGCATCGCCACCGGTTTTGTCCTGGGCCTGTTGATCAGCTTTGTGCTCGTCTTCATCGTCAATCCCCAATCGTTCCACTGGACCATGCAGCTGCACCTGCCGTGGCCCCTGATCGCCACGGTGGCCGGCGCTCTGCTGACGGCGGCCGCCGCCACGGCGCTGATCGCGGGCCGCCAGGCACTGTCCGCTGGCCCCATCCGCGCCGTCAGGGAGGACTGGTAATGCGCCATACTTTCATCTTGTTGCTTGCGCTGGCCTTGCCTGCGTTGGCCGCGCCACCCGCCTTCGCCCCCGTCACGCCGCTGCCGGCCGGCCAGACCCTGCGCCTGCCGCACGACTTCGGCGCCCATCCCGCCTATAAAACGGAATGGTGGTATGCCACGGGCTGGGTAAAAACCGCCGGCGGCGAGCAGCTGGGCTACCAGGTAACCTTCTTTCGCAGCGCCACGGCCACCGACGCGGACAACCCCAGCGCGTTTGCACCGAAACAGCTGATCATCGGCCATGCGGCCCTGTCCGACCCGAAGGTGGGCAAGCTGCTGCACGACGAGAAAAGCGCGCGCGAAGGCTTCGGCCTGGCCTACGCCAAGGTGGGCGACACGGACGTGAAGCTCGACGATTGGCGCATGCGGCGGCAAAAAGACGGCAGCTACCGGGTCAGCCTGGCCGCGCGCGAATTCAACTTGCAGCTGACCCTGGCCCCCACCCAGGCCGTGCTGCTGCAGGGCGAGAACGGTTATTCGCGCAAGGGCGCGCGGCCCGCGCAATCGAGTTACTACTACAGCGAGCCGCAGCTGCGCACGACGGGCACGATCGCGCGCGCGGGCGGCAAGCCGGAAGCCGTGACGGGCGCCACCTGGCTCGATCACGAGTGGTCGAGCCAGGTGCTCGATGCGGACGCCAGCGGCTGGAACTGGATAGGCGCCAACCTCGATGACGGCGGCGCCCTGATGGCCTTCCAGATCCGCAGCAAGACAGGTGCTAAACTATGGGCGCACGCGACATGGCGAGATGCGTCCGGTAAGATGACGCAGTTCGGGCCCGGCGACGTCGATTTCACGCCCACGCAGCTGTGGCGTTCGCCCCGCACGCAAGCCGAATACCCGGTCGCCACCGAGATCCGCACTGGCGTCACGCGCTGGCACATCAAGCCGCTGCAGCCGGACCAGGAACTCGATTCGCGCCGCTCGACGGGGGCCGTGTACTGGGAAGGCGCCGTGACGGTGGAGCGCGACGGCCAGCCGGTGGGCCGCGCCTACCTGGAAATGACGGGCTACGTCCAGCCGATGAAGTTATAAGCAGTACAAAATACAGTAAAGACTAAGCGAAAAACAATGACAACCAGTACAGAAACAGGCAGCACGAGTTCAACAACCGCCGCAAGCACCGCACCCACGCCCGACACCGGCACCAGCCGCGAACTGAAAAAAGGCAGCCTGGCCGCCTTCAAGGGCTTGATGCCTTTCCTGACGCCGTACCGCAAGCAGTTCTTCCTGGCCGGTATCGCGCTGGTGGTGGCCGCCGCCTCGACCCTGGCCATTCCTGCCGCTTTCAAGCAGATGATCGACCTCGGTTTCGGCGGCGCGGCCGGCTCGAGCAGCATCCAGCACGTCGACCTGGTCTTCCTCGCCCTGTTCGGCGTGGCGTCCATCCTGGCGCTGGCCACGGCGGCCCGCTTCTATACGGTCTCGTGGCTGGGCGAGCGAGTCACGGCCGACATCCGCAGCGCCGTGTACCGCCACGTGGTCACGCAAAGCCCCGCCTTCTTTGAAACGACGCAGACGGGCGAAGTCCTGTCGCGCATCACCACCGACACGACCTTGATCCAGGCTGTCGTCGGCACCAGTATCTCGATGGCGCTGCGCAATGTGCTGCTGTTCCTCGGCGGCCTGGTGATGCTGTTCGTCACCAGCGCCAAGCTGGCGGGCATCATCATCGGCTTGCTGATCCTCGTCGTCGTGCCCATCATCGTGTTTGGCCGCCGCGTGCGCAAGCTGTCGCGCGACTCGCAAGACCGCATCGCCGACGCGTCGGCCATGGCCGGGGAAATCCTCAACGCCATGCCCACCGTGCAGGCGTTTACGCACGAGAAAATCGAATCGAAACGCTTCGGCGACTCCGTCGAAGGCGCCTTCATGACGGCCATGCGCCGCATCCGCGCCCGCGCCCTGCTCACCATGATCGCCATCCTGCTGGTCTTCGGCACCATCGTGTTCGTGCTGTGGCTGGGCGCGCGCGCCGTGCTGGAAGGCTCGATGACGGGCGGAGACCTGGGCCAGTTCATCCTGTACGCGTCCATCGTGGCCGGCGCCATCGGCGCCCTGTCCGAGGTGATGGGCGAAGCGCAGCGCGCGGCCGGCGCCACCGAGCGCCTGCTGGAACTGATGGCCGTCAAATCGGAAATCGAATCCCCGGCCACGCCGCTGCCGCTGCCCGCGCGCGCCGCCACCGGCGCCGCGCTGTCGCTCGACGACGTGATGTTCTCGTACCCGTCGCGTCCCGATACCCACGCGCTCGATCACGTCAGCCTCGACATCCGCGCCGGCGAAACGGTGGCCGTCGTCGGCCCGTCCGGCGCCGGCAAGACCACGCTGTTCCAGCTGTTCCTGCGCTTCTATGATCCGCAAAGCGGCAGCATCCGCCTCGATGGCGTCGATATCAAGCAGCTGGACCTGCACACCCTGCGCGACGCCATCGGCATCGTGCCGCAGGATACCGTGATCTTCTCGGCCGACGCCATGGAAAACATCCGCTATGGCCGCGCCGGCGCCAGCGACGCGGAAGTGATCGCGGCCGCGAAGATGGCGGCCGCCCACGAATTCATCGAGCGCCTGCCGAACGGCTACAAATCGTTCCTCGGCGAACGGGGCGTGCGCCTGTCCGGCGGCCAGCGCCAGCGCATCGCCATCGCCCGCGCCCTGCTGAAAAACCCGCCGCTGCTGCTGCTCGATGAAGCGACGAGCGCGCTGGACGCGGAATCGGAACGCCTGGTACAAAAGGCGCTGGAAGCGGCGATGGTGGGACGCACCACGGTCATCATCGCGCACCGCCTGGCCACCGTCCAGCGGGCCGACCGCATCATCGTCATGGAAGACGGCAAGATCGTCGAGACAGGCACGCACGCGTCACTGGTCGCATTGGGTGGCATCTATGCGAATCTGGCGGCCCTGCAATTCCATCACGTACAACTCAATTAAACAGAACCATCATGAACGCACTTTTCCACGCCAACCTGGGCATCACCGATTTCTGGACCTTTTTACTGGGGACCATCTTCATCGTCATCCTGCCCGGTCCCAATTCCATGTATGTGCTGTCGGTCGCGGCCCAGCGCGGCGTGCGCACCGCCTACCAGGGCGCCTTCGGCATCTTCGCCGGCGACCTGATATTGATGGTGCTGTCGGCCTGCGGCGTGGCCTCCCTGCTGAAAGCCAGCCCTGCCCTCTTCTACGTGGTGAAATACATCGGCGCGGCCTACCTGGGCTGGATCGGCCTGCAAATGCTGATCGGCTGCTGGCGCAAGCTGCGCGCGCCCGCGCCAGCCGACGGTGAAGCGCCTGCCGCGCCAGCGCCCGTCAAGGAAAGCGATCCATTCCGCAAGGCCTTGATCATCAGCCTGATGAACCCGAAAGCCATTTTGTTCTTCATCTCGTTCTTCATCCAGTTCGTCGACCCGGCCTTCCCGAATCCCGTGCTGTCCTTCGTCGGCCTGGGCCTGATTTGCCAGGGGATCAGCTTTACCTATCTGACGGCCATCATCTTTGTCGGCGCCCGCCTGGCCGACACCTTCCGCCACCGTCGCCGCCTGTCGGCCGGCATGGGTGGCGGCGTGGGCGCCATGTTCATCGGCTTTGGCGCGAAACTGGCCACGGCCACCTTGTGAGGAAAACACCGTGAACGAGCTTGAGCTGCGCCAGCGCTGCCATACCGTCCTGCCCGGCCACCGCCAGCCAACGCCAGCGGCCACCTTTACCGCCATGGCCGCCTGGTGCGACGCCAACGCTGTTGCGCACGACACCTATGGCGAAGGCGCGTTGATCGAACAGTTCGAGAACAAGATCGCCAGCCTGCTCGGTTTCGAAGCGGCCGTGTTCTGCATCACGGGCACCATGACGCAAGTCACCGCCTTGCGCCTGGCTTGCCAGGACCGGGGCTCGCGCCTGGTGGCGCTGCACCCGACCTCGCACATCCTGCGCCACGAGCGCGGCAATTACGAATTGCTCGACCACTTCAAGGGCCTGATACTGGGCGACCCGCACCGTCCGTGGACGGTCGACGATTTGCGCGCCGTGCCCGATGCGCTGGGCGCCGCGCAGATCGAGCTGCCGATGCGCGAAATCGGCGGCCAGTGCCCGTCGTGGGACGCATTGAACGACATCAAGCGGCACTGCCGCGAGCACAACATCCATTTGCACATGGATGGCGCGCGCCTGTGGGAAGCGCAAGCGGGTTTTGGCCAGTCCCTGCCCGTCATCTGCGGCGGCTTCGATTCCGTCTACGTGTCGCTGTACAAGGGCATCGGCGGCCTCGGCGGCGCCGTGCTGGCCGGCAGCCGCCCGTTTGTCGAACGGGCGCGCGAGTGGTTCCGCCGCCAGGGTGGCAATATCGTGCACCGCACGCCCTACGTGGTGGCCGCCGCCATGCAGTTCGACGCGCGCCTCGCCGCCATGCCGCAGTATTTTGCGCGCACGCAGTGGCTGTACGCGCTGCTGCGCGATTTTCCATCGATTGCCGTCAATCCCGCCGCCCCGCAAGCCAACATGCTGCACCTGCACTTGCCCGTCTCGCGCGAGCGGGCCATCGCGATCCGCAACCAGCTGGCGGAAGACCACGGCATCTGGCTGTTCGGCCGCGCCAGCCACGCCGCCCTGCCCGGCCACAGCGTGGTGGAATGGTATGTAGGGGATAACTTGCTGGACCTGCCCGACGACACCGTGCGGCTGGCCTTGACGTTGCTGGACCAGGCCATGCGCATCAAAGCCTGAGCGGCGTAGGTCGGGGTAGGTCGGGTTAGCGCGCAGCGCGTAAGCCGACAACATCCGAAAACCCATGAAAGGCTGGGGTCAGACCCAGCGGGTCTGACCCCGAAAAAAAAAGCGCCCGAAGGCGCTTTTTTCATTTCATGGCGGCCGGGTCGGCCGCCACTACCTGCTTAGAACTTGTAGTTGTAAGCGAGACCGATCAACTGCATGCGGGTCTTGAACAGGCCCTTGGTGGTTTCACCGTTGCCGGTGCAGCCAGGGGTCACCGGCGAGCAGTCATTCTTGTAGTTGACGTTGGCATCCTTGAAGTCGATGAAGCTGTAAGCCAGGTCGAGCGAGGAATTGGCGTTCAGCTTCCAGTTCGCGCCAATCGAGTACTGCATGCGGTCGCTGTCCGGCAGCGCTGGATGACGCAGCTCGGCGCTGCGCACTGGCGCCTGGTCGTGGGCGATACCGGCGCGCAGCAGCAGGTTTTCGCTGTACTTGTAGTTGGTGCCCAGCGAGACGCGGTAGGTGTTCTTCCACTGCTGGCGGATGCGCTCGGCACCTTCGGCCGTCGGCGGGAACTGGATGTCCAGGTTCTGCAGGCGCGAAGTGCGGGTCCAGGTGACGTCGCCCATCAAGGCCCAACGGTCATCCATCTGATGGAAGGCGTTGATCGACAGGGTTTCCGGCGTGCGCACTTCCACCAGCGCCTTGGAATTGACCTTGTTCGATGCCTTGGCGATGAAGGCATTCACGGCGGCGTTGTCCGACACTTGCGAGAAGTCCCAGATCGTGTCGCCTTTCAGCTTGTGCGAAATCGACGAACGGTAGGAAATACCGAAACGCGTGCCTTCATTCATCTGGTACAAATAACCGAGGTTGAAGCCGAAGCCCCAGTCGTCGCCATCCATCGATGCATGGCCGTCCTTGGCGCCCTTCAGCGCGGCGCCGGCTGCCTGCGCGGCGGCCAGGCCCTGCGTCTTGGCGATATTGGCCAAGAAGGCTTGCGACGCGGCTGGCGCGTGCTGGGCCAGGAAGGCCACGGAACCCGGCACGTCGACCGCCTGGCCCAGTTCCGCCTTCATGTGTTCAGCGGTGACGCCGAAACCGAAGGAATGGTGTTCATTGACCTTGAAGGAAACGGAAGGATTGAGGGCGATCGCTTCGAGCTTGATGTTGGTGATCGCATAGCGGCCGCTCCAGTCATTGCCGTAATCGAGCTTGGCGCCGTACGGCACGAACAGGCCCATGCCGACGGTCCATTGATCATTGAGCTTCTTGCTCGCATACAGGGCTGGCGCGAAGACGGCGTCCGGCGCATAGTCCTTGGTCGTGCCGCCCGGATTGCGGCCGGTGAAAGTCTTCGAACCCGTGTCCTGGTAGGTCGAATGCGGTACCACCAGGGTGCCGCCGCCCAGGAATTGCGTGCCTTCCAGGCGCGACATGCCGGCCGGGTTGTAGAAAATGGTCGATGCGTCGGCCGCTTCCGCGCCGCTGGCATCGGCCGAGCCTTGCGCGGAAACGCTTTGCGAGCCAAAACGGTAGCCCGATGCTTGTGCGGTGGAGGAGATGCCGGCGAACGCGGCAACGATCAGGAGGGGCAGATATTTATGTTTCAAGTTAGTCTCTCTTTATTATATGAAGGTCTTCGGCACACTGTCGCGGGCATCTCAAGCCGCCCCGTCTTGCACTTTTCTTGCCGCCGTGAACTCCAATTCACTGACGGCATGAGCGAAGCATATAATATTTTTTAGAAAAAAGCGAACGTTCGCTCTTTTTATGAAACAGCGTTGTTTTCCACACCCATCACGCCGTTCTACAGGGCCAGCGCCGGGGCTGGAAGCGGTATCAGAAAGCGCTGATGCATCAGCGCCAGCATCTGTTCGGCGGGTACGGGGCGCGAGATGAAATAGCCCTGCACTTCGTTGCATTGCAGCGTGCGCAGGATGTCGAGCTGCTCGCGCGTCTCCACCCCTTCGGCCACCACGCTCATGCCCAGAGCATGCGCCATCGACAGGATGGCGCGCACGAAGACTTCGCCCTGCTCCGAGCGGCCCAGCTCCATGGTGAAGGCGCGGTCGATCTTCAAGCCATCCATGGCGAACTTCTGCAGCTGCGACAGCGACGAGTATCCGGTGCCGAAATCGTCCACCAGCAGGCGCACGCCCAGCGCGCGGATGGCCGACAGCTGCTCCACCGCGCGGTTCTGTTCATCCATCATGGCCGATTCCGTGATTTCCACCTCGATCAGGCGCGCATCGATGCGGTGGCGCGCCAGCGCGGACGCCAGCACCTGGTGCACGTCGCCACGCCCGAACTGGCGCGCCGAGACGTTGATCGACACGGGCACCAGTTCCAGGCCGCTGGCCTGCCAGCGCGCCATCTGCAGGCACACCTTTTCGATGACGACTTCGCCCAGCTGCGAAATCAGGCCGCTGCTCTCGGCCACGGGAATGAATTCCAGCGGCGGCACCATGCCGTGCTGCGGATGGTGCCAGCGCACGAGCGCCTCCATGCTGCACAGCTGCCCGCTCATGGCGTCGACCCGCGGCTGGTAGACGACGAGGAACTGGTCCAGCTCCAGCGCCGCCACCAGGCTTTGCTCGAGTTCGCGGCGGCTGCGGATGGTTTCGAACAGTTCGGGCTGGAAGAAGCGGTGATGGCCCTTGCCCGCCACTTTGACGGCATACATGGCGATGTCGGCGTTCTTCAGCAGCACGTCCGTTTCGGCGCCATCGCGCGGATACAGGCTGATGCCGATCGAGGCGCCCATCTTGTGGCGCTCGCTGCCCAGGTAGAACGGCTCGTCGAAGGCGATGGCGATGCGCTGCGCCACCTGCTCGGCGCGGCTGTCGTCTTCCACGGGGTCGAGCACGACGACGAATTCGTCGCCGCCCAGGCGCACCACGTGGTCGCCCGGCCGCAGCACGGCCTTCAGGCGCAAGGAGGCGGCGCGCAGCACTTTATCTCCCTCGGCGTGGCCCTGCGTATCGTTGATATCCTTGAAGCCGTCGAGGTCGATGAACAGCAGCGCCAGCATGCGCCGCGCGATGGCGGCCCGGCCCAGGGCGCCGGGCAAGAATTGCTGCAGCCAGTAGCGGTTGGGCAAGCCCGTCAAGCCATCCTCGTTGGCCAGGCGGCGCAAGTCGTGCTCGTGCTCCTTGGCCGTGCTGATGTCTTGCAGGGTGACGGCCAGGCGGTCGCCGCTGCGCACCACACGCCGGCGTATCCAGCGCAGCTTGAAGGGGTTGCCTTCCGGCAGCTCGATCTCTTCCTCGGAAAAACCGGAAACCATGGCGGCCCGGTAATTATGGATCAGGTCGCGGAAATACGGCTCATGGGCGCGCGACTGCAGGCGCATGCCCAGCAATTGTTCGCGCCGCACGCCAAAATAGCCGGCGCCCGGCTCGTTGCAGTCGACCATCTCGAAATCGAGGATGCTGCCGTCCGCGCCGCGCAGGGCGGCAATAATATAAAAGCCGTCGCTCGTGCCTTCGGTGGCCATGCGGTAGGCATTGCGCACGCCTTCGGACTGGTGGTGGCGCCACGCCAGGCGCAGCGACAGCATGGTGGCGATGGCGGTAAAAGCCAGCAGCAGCATGGTGACGGCCAGGGCGATGCCGATATAAATCGTGCGCGTTTCCTCGTAGGGATGCAGCATTTCGCCGTCCGACAATCCGACCACGGCCGTGAACGGATAGGCTTTCAGCGCTTGCCATCCCACGTAGCGGCTTTGCTTGTCGGAAAAAGCGATCCTGCCGCCCGAATGCAGGGCGCCGCTCTCCGTTTCCAGGAAGCTGGTGTCGAGGAATGGCGTGCCCTGGGCGCTTTGGGCCGGCAGCACGCGCGAGCCGAGACGTGTGCTGAACAGCTCGCCCTCCTCGCCCACCATGGCCGACATGCCGAACTTGCCAAAACTGACGCTGTTATAGAATTCGGAAAAATAGCCGGAATGAATCGAGATCAGCAGCACGCCGTCGAAATTGCCATCCTCGTCTTCCAACCGGCGCGTGAAATGCACGAGGCTTTCGTCGGCGCCGGGCACCGTAGCCTGATCGTTCACATTGGCGGCATTGGCCCGCCCCAGCGCGATGCGCAGGGCGCTGGAATTGCTGCGCCAGTGGCGCAGCAGGAAATCGCTGCGCTCGTTGACCCGCAGGCGCTGCAGCGGCGCCGTGGCCGTCACGGGATGCCCCTTGCGGTCGAGGATGGCGACGATGGCAAATTGCGGCAAGGCATACATGCCCTGCGTCTTCAATTGGTCGAGCCGCAACTGGCCGCGCGAATTTTCCCATTCATACTTGAGCTGCAAAGTCAGCTGGTCCATCTGCTCCAGGGTGCGCAGCAGATACTGGCCATACGCTTTCGACAGCGACGACACGCTGTCGAGCGCCTGCTGCTGCGCCACCTTCTTTTCCGCCTCCAGCTGCAGCAAGGTGGCCGTCCACAGCACGGCGCACAGGACCAGTCCCAGCAGGGGCCAGGCGAGGATCAGGCGCAAATTGGCCTTGAGGAAATCGGCCCTGCTCATCTCCACCATGGCGCCGTTATTATTATTTACAAATTGTCGCAAGAACATGGTGCAGCGTCTGCCGTTTCTGTGTATTTCTTTAAGGACACACAAATTACCACAGAGTCATGTTTGCAGGTAAGACAGCAGCGTAATTATGTACGTGACCCGCAGCCCGCCTGTCGCGCCTGCGTTACAATCACCATCCTTACCGTTGGAGAAATACATGCAGCAATACCAAGATTTGATCAAGACCGTGCTCGAAACGGGCAGCTGGCAAGACAACCGCACGGGCATCCGCACCCTGAGCGTGCCGGGCGCCATGATGCGTTTCGACTTGGCCAACGGCAACTTCCCTGCCGTGACGACCAAGAAACTGGCTTTCAAATCCGTGATCGGCGAATTGTGCGCCTTCCTGCGCGCTTCGCGCAACGCGGCCGAGTTCCGCGCGCTGGGCTGCAAGGTCTGGGATCAGAACGCCAATGAAAATGCGCAATGGCTGGCAAACCCCTACCGCGAAGGCGAGGATGACCTCGGTCCCGTCTACGGCGTGCAATGGCGCCAGTGGCCTGCGTATAAACTGCTCGACGCCGCCCAGCCCGCGCAAATCGCCGACGCGCAAGCGAACGGTTTTACGCTCGTTGCTCCCATCGTCGAAGATGGCGTGCAAAAAGTGCTGCTGTACAAGGCCGTCGACCAGTTGCGCGAATGCCTGGACACCATCATGACAAACCCCGGCAGCCGGCGCATCCTGTTCCACGGCTGGAACCCGGCCGTGCTCGATGCCGTCGCCCTGCCCGCCTGCCATTTGCTGTACCAGTTTATCCCGAACGCCAGCACGCGCGAAATCTCGCTCTGCTTATATGTGCGCAGCAACGACATCGGCCTGGGCACGCCGTTCAACATCGCCGAAGGCGCGGCCCTGCTGCATCTGGTGGCGCGCCTGACGGGCTACACGCCGCGCTGGTTCACCTATTTCATCGGCGACGCGCACATCTATGAAAACCACCTCGACATGGTGGAAGAGCAATTGAAGCGCACGCCCTTCCCGGCGCCCAGGTTTGTCATTTCCGAGCGCGTGCCCGATTACGCCAAGACGGGCAAGTACGAGCCGGAATGGCTGGAAAAGATCGAACCATCGGATTTCTCGCTGGAAGGCTATGAACATCACGCGCCCATCAAGGCCGCGATGGCCGTCTGAGCCGGGTAGCATAACGCGCGGATCAGTTCATATTATTGAACCGCGCTTTTCAACTCACTCGCCTTCTTTGCGCCGGCCTTCAAAAGTTCCTGAACAATAGCCTGGTCCTTTTTATCGATGGCTTCGTCCAGGGCGGTTGTATGCCAGTTCCCGTCAACGTAATTGGGGTCGACTTTTTGGGCAACTAAAAACTTGACGTGATCGAGGTTCCCGAAGCGGGTCGAATACCAGAGCACATATCCGGTATTGCTGCCCCTGAAGTCGGCGTCGTGGCGTACCAGGAGATCAAAGACTTTCCTGGTACTCGGATTATTGATATCCTTGAACGCATTTGAAAAATTCTCAATCGAGAAAAACGCATGCCTGGACTGTTTCAGGGAGAATTCAAAAGATTCTGCCCTGGAAAACAGCCATTCCAGCACCTTCAGACGTTGTTCCGGTGACAGCGTTTCGCTGTAAACAGCCGCGTACACCACGTCAGTCCAATCCTGCTCGTGACCGGCCTCCACGACAGGAAAACCTTTTATCTCCAGTGCTTCAAGCAGATCGATCCTGCCTGCCTTGGCCAAGTCTGCCATCAGGTCACGCACATAGCGCCACGTTTTTTCCCGGTCCGGGATCTGATCGAAATAGCTGAAAAACTCGGCAGGCGTCCCTGAACTGATCGCTTTGAAAGTTTTGGTTGTCGCACTGGAATTGTATCGATAATCGGACAGCTGTCTTTTGGCGATGGATCTGATTTCATGCGATGACAATAAAAGCGCACTTGCAGCCAGCATGCCCAATGCGATCCTGGTGCCATTCTTATTATTCCTGTATAGAAAAATCGCCAGAATGAAAGTATGGACATGCAGTATGCATGCGATAACGAAGATGAAAAAGGCAATTAACGCATCGCCATTGGGCCCACTGCCATCACTGGCCATGGGGAAGGTCTTGCGCATCAAGAACAAATAGACGATAGCCAGCAGACAGCATAAAAATACACTGGTCTTGAAATACAATTTCATCATTTGATCGAACATGCCATCATGGAAGCAGGCAACATATTACAATAAAAATATTATTTGACCTGTCCGGCATTGTCCAGAATTTCTACTGGCGGCCGTCAGGGACAGTATCCATTCAACCGAAGTCAGCAGACAAATTAATCACGAAGACGATGGCGATCACACCACTGGCAGCACTGCACCGCAAACTGTTCGACGAAACCGACGGCGTCAAGTTCGCCACGCTCAAGGATAGGCTGATCAAGAAACACGGCGAGACCGACCGGCTGGCCGTGCTTGACATATTGAGCGCTTACGCGCGCGACGGCCAGCTGCTGCACTGGCGCACCTCATTGGTACACACCATGGCGGACCTGATACAAGCGCAGGAATTGCAGGAATTTTTCAGCTGGGCCGTGACCATGCCGCAACTGGCCTACTGGGGCATCGACGGCTTGCTGAAAAGCCAGGGCAAGGATGCTTACGAGACCGTGGTGGCGCTGGCTCTCTCGGACTCGCAACCGCTACAAGTCAGGGCCAAGGCCGTGAAAAGCCTGGCCGTGCTGAGCCGCCAGCCATTTGACGCCGGCTTGTCGGCCGTTCCCGACTACTGGAAAGCCGAGAGCCTGCCCCTCGACGATGTGCTGGCCTGGCAGCGCGATGGCTATCCGGACGGTGCGGGGTTTGCGCCACCGGCCACGCATGCGTCTTTGGAAGACCCTCGCTCCCCACTGGAAAAAGCGGCAGCGAAACTGGAAAAAAAACTGGCGGCCGAACGCAAGAAGGACCAGGACCTGGCGCGCCCATCGAACTGGCTGGTCATTGCGGATAATGCCGACCTGGCCGCCATCGACCAGCGCTGGGCTTTGCCGGAACAGTACCGGCGCTTCCTGGCCCGCTACTCTCCGCTGCGCGTGTATATCGACAGCAAGCGCTACTTCCAGGGCTTGAACCTGTACGGCGCGGCAGAGCTGCTCAAGGCACAGCACGGCTACTCGTACAATCCGGTTGACCAGGAAGTCATCGCCGGTTGGCCGGCCCACTACGTGGTGATTGCCGATGCGGGCGCCGATCCGTATTGCCTGGATCTATCTGCCATTGAAAATGGCGACGCGCCCGTCTACACGGCCGAGCACGGCGCAGGCGCATGGCATTTTGAACGCCACGCGGACAGCTTTGTCGACTTCCTCAAGGAAATCGCCAAAGCTGCTTAGCCCGGTTCGCCACCGGGGCCGCCCGGACCGGGACCGCCAGGTCCGCCTGGCCCGCGTCCGCCCGGCGGACCGAAGCGCGGTTCGCGCTCGCCCTCTTTCGCCGCCGACGTGGCGCCGCCCAGGCGGTACGACAGTCCCACGTAAATCATGCGTCCATCGAAGCGCCGCGTGCTCGTCTCGCGCAAGGAAGCGCTGTTGATGACGGTTTCCATCTTGTTGCTGCTGAACACATCGGTCACATTCATGACCAGGCTCAGCTGCGGTGTCACCGTGTGGCGCCAGCTCACATTCAAGGTGTTGTTCGGCGAGCGGTAGCCCTGTCCCGACAGCGTCTTGCCCTGCATTTGCAGGGCCAGCTGCAGCTGGTTGGCGGTGTTGAACTGGTAATTGAGGCGCGCGCGGCCGCTCAGGGCATTCGCCGTGCGCGTGCTGCGGTTGCCCAGGTCGTCGGAACTCGTCTGCTGGCTACGCGCCAGGTTGCCGCTCGTATTCAGGGTCAACGATGGTGTCAGCTTGCCGCTGACGCTGAACTCGAGGCCGCTCGAATGGCTGCCCTCGCCGTTTTCCCGCGTGGTCAAGAGCACATTGTCGCTGATAAAGTAGCGGTAATCGACGATGGCGTCCGTGTCGCGGCGGTGGTAGGCGCGCAAGCTGCTTTCCAGGCCCGCGATCTTCGTTTCATAGCCGATCTCGAACGAATCCGTCTGCGTGGGTTTCAGCTTGGGGTTGCCGGCCGACACATTGAATTCGTCGCGGTAGACCACGTACGGATTCAGGTCGCCCGCATTCGGGCGGCGGATGCGGTGCGCATAGCTGAAGCGCACATTGCTCTCGTCGCTGACCTTGTAGGTGGCGAACAGGCTGGGAATGTAGTTGACGTAATTGTTGCTGGCCTCGATGCCGCTCGTGATCTGGCGCACGTTCAAGTCCGTGTATTCGGCGCGCAAGCCGGCCAGCGCGCCCCAGCGTTCGGTCAGGCGCATCTGGTAGGAGCCATACAGGGCCACAGTGCGCTCGTCGAGCTCGAAACGGTTGCTGCGCATGGGGTTGACGATTTCCGCCAGGCTGGCCGGGTTGATGTCCGTATATAAAGTGTCGAAGCTGCTCTTGTTGTCAGCCACCTTGTAGCCCAGCTTGGCCGTGCCGCCCGCCAGCGGACGCTCGTAGTCGCCGCTGAAGTCGACGATGCGGTTGCCCGTTTCGCTGTGCTGGCGTGCGCGGCTGTCGAAGGTGTTGACGGGCGCCACCGCGTAGATATTCGCGTAATCGCTGTCGCTCTCGTTGGTCGACGACGACACGCGCAAGTCGATTTTAAGGGTTTCGCCCGGCAATTCGCCCTTGTGGTCGTAGCGCGCGCCCCAGCTGTAGTTGCGGCTGTCGCCATTGCGCACGGTGCTGCGCACATAGTCGCCGATGGTGCTGCCCGTGCTGTCGCCATTGATGTAGCGGTCGAGCGAGCGCTGGTCGTTGCTGCGCCCGTTATACGACACGCTGGCGGCCAGGGTATCGTTGGCGTTCAGGTTGTAATTGACGGTGCCGTGCAAGCCCAGCGAGTCGTTCAAGCCATTGTTGGTGGATTGCTGGCTGCTGGGGGAAAATGCCCCTGTGCTACGTTCCAGGCGCTCGCGGCTGACCTCGCCCACGGAATTGCGGCCGTCATGGCGCACATTGATGCCGCCCTGGTAGCCCCACGGGCCTTCGTTGTAGGTGCCGGACACTGAACTGTTGTAGCGCCCCGCGATGCCCGCATTCGCGTTGACGGTGGCAAAGCCGCCCGGCTTGCGGTTGCGCCGCATCACCAGGTTCAGGATGGGGCCGCCACCGGCCTCGTTGCCGAACTGGGCGCCGGGATTGTTGATCACTTCCACGGATTCGATATCGTCGGCCGCCATGGCGTTCAGGGTGGCGCCGCGCGAGTCGCCCTGCAGCATGGCCGACGGTTTACCGTCGATCAATATCTGCACATTGCTGCTGCCGCGCAGGGACACGGAACCATCGGGATCGACGGCCACCGACGGCACATTGTTCAAGGCATCGGCCGCCGTGCCGTTGCTGCTGCCCACGTCGGACTTGACGTCGTAGACTTGGCGGTCGATACGGCCCGTGGGGCGTTCGGCCGTCACACTGACGGAAGGCGTAGAATCGGCGGCGGGCGCCTTGGCCGGTGCGGGCTTGACGACGGTGTCGCCGCTGGTAGGCGTGGTTTGGGCCTGGACAGCGGCGCCGGAAACGAGCAGGCTGCCGCCCGCCAGACAGTGAAAGAGGATTTTATGCATTTGCTTAAAAAATAATGGAGACGCTACGGATGAGGCACTACGCCGTGGCGTGAGGGCACAGGTGTGGGCACAGTTAAAGCATGCCACGACTCCATTACGCAAAGCAAATGCGAACCATTGTTATTTACTTCAATTTACAAATCTCTTGCACTTGTGGTCATACAGCCTCATCCAATGGCCACTACCTCAGCAAGCCATTGCCGCGCGCCAGTTTCAGCCAGCCCGGATATTCCGTCATCAACAAGTCATACAGTTCCGCATCGCTGTGCTCGTCGGGCGAGCTGACGGAAAAGTAATTGGCATTGTCGACCAGGCGCCCCTGCAATTCGTCAAGCTTTTCCAACAAGGGGAAATCGGAATCGGCAAAGGCGGAAAGAAACTTGCTTTTCGACTTGCGTCCCTTGCCGATGCCCATGAATTGCCAGAAGATGGGTTCATTGCTGGCCCAGCGCAATTGTTTCTCCGTCGTCGCCTGGTCGCTCGTGCCGCCGTCGGTGACGAACATCACGTACACGGGCAGCTCGGCCGCGACGGGCCGCGTGCGCTCGCCGCCGGCCTTGTCGGGGAAATAGAACGCGCGGATTGCCTGCATGGCGGCGCCATAGCGCGTATCGCCTTCGAGCGGATGGCGCTGTATCGCCTGGCTCACATAGGTATTGCAGTTGCTCAAGGCCATGGGCGCCGGATGGTGGACGTTCTTGCCGAACAAGAAAACATCGATCTCGCCATCGTCGTCGAACTTGCAGCCCAGGGCCAGGATGCGTTCGGCAAAGCGCTGCACCAGCCCCTCTTTATACAGCCGTCCCATGGAACCGGAAATATCGAGGCACAGACACACCTTGGCGCGGTGATCAAGCAGCCCCACTTTTTGCAGGGACACGCCCGCCTGCTTGACGAGGCTGACCAGTTGCGGCGCTTCGCGTTCCACGCGCTTTTCCAGGTTGATCTTCGCCTGCATGACGGCCGAGGCCGCTGCGAGGGCAGCCTGCTCGACTTCACCGCCGAAGTGGCGCACCAGCGCATCGAGTCCGCCATTAAAACCTTGTCCCACGGCCATGCAGCGCCAGGCGCCATCCTTGCGGTAGATCTCTGCCAGCATGACGGCTTTTTCCTGTGCGAAATCCGCACCGGCAAACGCAAAGCGGGCCAGTTCGCGTCCGCCCGCCTGCAGGCGCACGTGGCCAGCTTGCAGCTGCGACATCACGCCACCGCCATCGATGGACGCCGTCACGACGAGGCGGTCTATGCCGGTCGGCAAGCGCGCCAGCTGCAGGGCAAACTCCGTCGTGTCGCCGCCGCTGCCGGCACGCGCTTCCACGCCGCCGCACGGCGTGCGCGGCTGGTTGAAAAAGGTCATGTAGCGTTCGTCGGACAGTTTCCCGCTGGCGTCGAGGCCGAAGCAGGCCACGTCGAGCGCCAGCCCCTGCGCGGCCACGCCGATCTGCAGCACGCCATCGGGAACGAGATTGGCCAGCGGCAAGCGCTGTCCCTTGGACAAGGTTTCCATCAGTGTCTCCTAGGCGATGTAGCGGCGCGGATTATCGGCATTGCAGTCATCTTCGTCTTCCTTGTCCTCGCCCTTGAAGACGACGGGACCGTTGAAGGCCAGCTGCAGGTTCTCGCCCTGCCAGCTCAGCCACGGCGTCGCTTCGCTGCCCGGCTCCGACGTCTTGCCGGACGGCTCGAGGATGATGCTGTCGTTCGTGATGCGCGCCATGCCGATCACATAGGTGTAGACGGAATCATCGTCGGCCGCCTTGGACAGGCGGAAGTCGAACGCGCACTCGACGATCTGCTCGCCATATTGCATGATCATCTTCGGCCGCATGGACGCGACCGAGACGGCGCCATTGGCCACCGCCGAATACACGCTGAAGACGAGGCCCACCGTGCCGCCGTAATGCTGCGCCAGCGCGGGGTTGACTTCCACCGTTTCCGTGGCCGGCTCCTTGCCCGCCGCGCCCGCCACGTCGCCCAGGTGGCGCACGTAGGGCATGGCGTCGAAGCTGCCTGCCGTGTCCGGCGCCTGGATGAAGCGCATCTGGCCATTCGGCAAGAGGATGCCGACACGCAAATCGAGGTCGTCGTTATCGTCGTCGCTATCGCCGTTATCGACCCAGGTCGCCTTGACGGTGAGTTTCTTCGGCGCGCCCGCGCCCTTTTCCAGCGACACCTTGTGCGTCTGGCCCGCCTTGGTCAGCGAAATTTTGGACAGGGAAATCTTGGGCGCCGGCGCCGGTTCCGCTGCCGGCTGCGCCACCTCGCCGCCGAAATGCGCGACCAGCGCATCGAGGCCGCCATTGAAACCCTGGCCCACGGCCATGAAGCGCCAGCCGCCATCCTTGCGGTAGAACTCGCCCAGCATGACGGCTTTTTCTTGCGCAAAATCAGCGCCTGCATACGTGTAGCGGGCCAATTCTCTCCCGCTGTCGAGCAGCCGCAGGTAGCCGCTGCCCAGCTGCGCCATGGTGGCATCGCCATCGATGGCGGCCGTGACGACCAGGCGCTCGATGGACGCAGGCAAACGGTCGAGCTGATAGCTGAAACCGGCCGCATCGCCGGACGGCGCCGCGGTTTCCACGCCGCCGCACGGCGTGCGCGGCTGGTTGAAGAAAGTCATGTAGCGGTCATCGGACAGCTTGCCAGCGGCATCGAGGCCGAAACAGGCGAAATCCAGCGTCACGCCGGCGCTGGCCAGACCCAGTTGCACAATATTGCCCGTGACGAGGCCGGACAGCGCCAGGCGCTGCCCCTTGATCAGGTTTTCCATGGAGTCAGGGAGAAAGATGGGAGAGACAGAACCGGGCGGCGGTGCCACCCGGTACATTTACGCAAACAACTGGTTGTTAAGCATTAATACCGAACGAGCGGGCCAGAGGGCCCAGGCCGCCTTTGAAGCCTTGACCAATTGCCTTGAATTTCCATTCGCTGCCGGCACGGTAGACTTCGCCGAAGATCATGGCCGCTTCCGTCGAGCCGTCTTCCGACAGGTCGTAGCGGGCGATTTCCGCGCCGTTGTCGCCGTTCAGGCAGCGGATGTAGGCCTTGCCGACCATGCCGAAGTTCTGCTTGCGGTTTTCCGCGTCGTGGATGGTGACGGCCACGGCGATCTTGTCGATGTCGGCAGGCACGTTGGCCAGGTCGACGGCGATTTTCTCGTCATCGCCATCGCCGCCGCCCGTCGTGTTGTCGCCCGCGTGGACGATGGAGCCGTCGGCCGACTTCAGGTTGTTATAAAAAATAAAATCGGCATCGGAGCGGGCCTTGCCATCCGTTTTCAGCAGGAAGGCGCTGCCGTCCAGGTCAAATGCGGCGCCATCGGTGGCGCGCGGGTCCCAGCCCAGGCCAATCACGATTTTCTTCAAGCCAGGAGCTTCCTTGCTCAGGTTGACATTGCCGCCTTTTTGCAAACTGATCGCCATGGTGTTTCCTCTTTGTATAATTAGTGGGTTGCATTCGGTGTTTCAGGTCACGTCGCCGGTACGCCGGCTTGATGAGCCATGAGCCTACCATAAAGTGGCTGCTTGCCAGCCGCGCACTATTGAAAATAATGCCATGCAGAAAATACCATGCCGCTGCCCCAATACGCAAAATGACGGATAATGCCGCTCGACAAAAATTTTCCCAACCAAGCTTGCCCTTGAACAATACCAAGATACGGCTCGACTGCATCCCCGGCACGCTGTGCGACGAACGCCTGTGGTCGCGCCTGGCCCCAGCCCTGGGCGGCGCCTTTGATCTGCGGCACGTGCCCCTGCACGAGGCGCGCACGCGCCCGCAGATGCAGGCACTGATCGCCAGCCACAGCGCCCAACAGGCCCATCTGGTGGGCTTTTCGCTGGGCGCCTATCTGGCGCTCGAATACGCGCTGGCGCACCCGCAGCGTGTCCAGTCCCTTACTTTGATCGCCAATTCGGCCAAAGGTTTGCTGCCGGCGGAAATCGAAGCGCGCCAGCGCATCGTCGCCATGCTCGAACGCAATGCCTATGCGGGCATCACGCGCCAGCGCCTGCGCGAACTGCTGCATCCCGCGCACTTGCAGGACACCGGCATCACGGGCCTGATCCAGCAGATGGGGCTGGACCTGGGCAAGGAAGTGCTGCTGGCGCAATTCATCACCACCATAGCCCGCCCGGACCTGATGGCGCGCTTGCCGGAACTCGATTTTCCCGTGCTGATCGTGGGTGCCGAAGACGACAAGCTCGTCAATCCCGACGACCTGCGCGCCATGGCCGCCCGCCTGCCGCAGGCCACCCTGCACCTGCTGAAAGAGAACACCGGCCACATGATTCCGCTGGAGGCGCCGGGACCGCTGGCCGGCGCCATGCGTGCGCATCTGGAGGCAGCGGGCAATTTCAACGATAATGGCGGGCATCGGGCATCGCCCCCACCACTTTGACAGAACCAATGAGCCATCTGACCATCATCGTCGCCACCGACCAGCAAGGCGGCATCGGCATCGACAACACCCTGCCGTGGAAATTGCCGGAAGACATGGCGCGTTTCAAGCGCTTGACGACGGGCCATCCCGTCCTCATGGGCCGCAAGACCTTCGACTCCATCGGCCGTCCGCTGCCAAACCGCCGCAACATCGTCATCTCGCGTAATCCCGACTGGCGCCATGAGGGCGTGGAAGCGGTATCGTCGGTGGAAGCGGCCATCGCCCTGCTCGACGGCGCCGAAGGTTACGTCATCGGCGGCGCGGAAATCTACAAGCAGTCACTGCCCCTGACACAGCGTTTGCTCATCACGGAAATCGGCCAGACATTTGACTGCGACGCGTTTTTCCCCGCCGTTGACCATGCCGTGTGGCAAGAGACCGCGCGCGAAGCGCATGTTTCGGAGAAATCCGGCCTGCCTTACGCCTTTGTCACGCTGGAACGCAAAGCCTGATAAGGTTGAGAATTATGGCCAGAATGTTGCTGTAATACCCCTGTCACACCCATGCGTCACGCTAGCGTACGCTTGTGACGCTTTACTACGATATTTTTTTCCCGCAGAGGCCGCATTTCTGCGAGAATCCCGTTCTTATTTTTTTTCTGCGGCTGCCGGCTTGCATTACCGCCTGAGGTCGCGCCCTAGTCCGCCCCTTCACATCTGTCAGGGGCGGCTTGCTTTTTTGGAGACATGCATGAAATTTCGTTTCCCTATCGTCATCATTGACGAGGATTTCCGTTCTGAAAATACGTCCGGCCTGGGCATTCGCGCCCTTGCCGCCGCAATGGAAAAAGAAGGCATGGAAGTGCTGGGCGTGACCAGCTACGGCGATTTGTCGCAATTTGCCCAGCAACAATCGCGCGCGTCAGCCTTCGTGCTGTCGATCGACGATGAAGAATTCGGCGGCGGTTCCATCGAGGAAACCGACCACGCCTTGAAATCGCTGCGCGCCTTCGTCGAGGAAATCCGCTACAAGAATGCCGACATCCCCATTTATCTGTACGGCGAAACGCGTACCTCGCGCCATATCCCCAACGATATCCTGCGCGAACTGCACGGTTTCATCCACATGTTCGAAGATACGCCGGAATTCGTCGCGCGCCACATCATCCGCGAAGCGAAATCCTACCTGGACGGCCTGTCGCCGCCGTTCTTCCGCGCGCTGGTGCACTACGCCAACGACGGTTCCTACTCGTGGCACTGCCCCGGCCACTCGGGCGGCGTGGCGTTCCTGAAGTCGCCGATCGGCCAGATGTTCCACCAGTTCTTCGGTGAAAACATGCTGCGCGCCGACGTCTGCAACGCCGTCGAAGAACTGGGCCAGCTGCTCGACCATACGGGCCCTGTCGCCGCGTCCGAGCGCAATGCGGCGCGCATCTTCAATGCCGATCATTGCTATTTCGTCACCAACGGCACGTCGACCTCGAACAAGATGGTGTGGCACTCGACCGTGGCACCAGGCGACATCGTCGTCGTCGACCGCAATTGCCACAAGTCGATCCTGCATTCGATCATCATGTGCGGCGCCATTCCCGTGTTCCTGATGCCGACACGCAATCACCTGGGCATCATCGGCCCTATCCCGCTGCATGAATTCACGCCGGAAAGCATTGCCCGCAAGATCGAGGCGAACCCGTTCGCACGCGAAGCGAAGAACAAGAAGCCGCGCATTCTGACCATCACGCAATCGACCTACGATGGCGTGATCTACAACGTGGAAACCCTGCGCGAAATGCTGGACGGCAAGATCGACACCCTGCACTTCGACGAAGCATGGCTGCCGCACGCCACCTTCCACGATTTCTACAAGAATATGCACGCCATCGGCAAGGACCGTCCGCGCGCCAAGGAATCGATGATCTTCTCGACCCAGTCGACGCACAAATTGCTGGCCGGCCTGTCGCAAGCCTCGCAAATCCTCGTGCGCGAATCGGACACGGTCAAGCTGGACCAGGACGCCTTCAACGAGGCTTACCTGATGCACACCTCGACGTCGCCGCAGTATTCCATCATCGCCTCGTGCGACGTGGCCGCGGCCATGATGGAAGCGCCGGGCGGCACGGCCCTGGTGGAAGAGTCGATCATGGAAGCGCTCGATTTCCGCCGCGCCATGAAGAAGATCGACCAGGAGTGGGGCCAGGACTGGTGGTTCCAGGTGTGGGGTCCGTCCAGCTTCAACGACGAAGGCATGGGCCAGCAGGAAGACTGGATGATACGCGCCGAGGATGACTGGCACGGCTTCGGCGACCTGGCTCCCGGATTCAACATGCTCGACCCGATCAAGGCGACCATCGTCAACCCTGGCCTGTCGCTGGACGGCCAGTTCGGCGACACGGGCATCCCCGCGTCCATCGTCACCAAGTACCTGGCCGAGCACGGCGTCATCATTGAAAAATGCGGCCTGTACTCGTTCTTCATCATGTTTACGATCGGCATCACCAAGGGCCGCTGGAATACCCTGCTGACCGCGTTGCAGCAATTCAAGGACGACTACGACAAGAACCAGCCGATGTGGCGCATCCTGCCGGAATTTGCGGCGGCCAACCCACGCTACGAAAAAATGGGCTTGCGCGACCTGTGCCAGCAGATCCACGATTTCTACAAGGCCTACGACGTGGCGCGTCTGACGACGGAAATGTATCTGTCGGACATGATCCCGGCCATGAAGCCGTCGGACGCGTTCGCCAAGATGGCGCACCGCGAAATCGAGCGCGTGGCCATCGACGAACTGGAAGGCCGCATCACGTCCATCCTGCTGACGCCGTATCCGCCGGGCATTCCGCTCCTGATCCCCGGCGAGCGCTTCAACAAGACCATCGTCGACTACCTGCGCTTCGCGCGCGACTTCAACGAGCGCTTCCCAGGCTTCGAAACGGATGTGCATGGTCTCGTGAAACGCGAAGTCGATGGCAAGCGCGGATATTTTGTTGATTGCGTGAAATTGGATGAGAACGTCTAAAGACGTTGACGTTCGTTGAACTTCATTAAATAGCGCCGCCTGATGCAAATCAGGCGGCGTTTTTCATTTGATGCACTACCGCGCACGCTTGCGCCAGATCAAACGGCTGGGGTATCGGGCTTCTAAGATGGGCCACTCGTGCCCTCGTGATGGCTGGCATATGACGCTCAAGGTGTGGCTGGAAATCGTGCAGCAGGCGGCGGCTGGCAGTGGCGCCTTGCTGATGACGGCCTTGAAGCAGGCTCAGGTAACTGTCGCCCGGCGGCACGATGGCGAGGAAGATGGGGCGGGCATCGTCCTGTTTGCCGAGGCCAATGCCGCGCTGCTGCAAGCGCTGCCAGCACTGTGCCGCCATGCCTCCGTGCTGGCCATTGCCGCCTGCGGCCAGCCTCCCAGCTGCGCGCAAAAGCGTGCCCTGCTGGCGGCCGGCGCGCTCGATGTGCTGCTGTGGCCGGCCGGTAGCATCGATGCGGGCCAGGTGCTGGCGCGCCTGCAGCGCTGGCAGGCCGTAGCGCAGCTGCTGGCGTCCGGCGCCGTGCGCCAGCAGCTGGTGGGCGAGAGCGCGGCCTGGACCGCCTTGCTGCACCAGGTGGTGGAAATGGCCGCCTTCAGCCAGGCGTCGATGCTGATCACGGGCGAGACGGGCACGGGCAAGGATTTACTGGCGCAACTGGTCCACCGCCTCGGCAACTGCAGCGGCGACTTCACCATCCTCGACTGCACCACCCTGTCGCCGGACCTGGCTGGCAGCGAACTGTTCGGCCATGAACGGGGCGCTTTTACGGGCGCGGCGGCCGCGCGCGATGGCGCTTTCGCCCTGGCCGACGGCGGCGTGCTGTTTCTCGACGAAGTGGGCGAACTGCCGCTGCCCTTGCAGGCGCAGCTGCTGCGCGCCATCCAGGAGCGCAAATACAAGCGCGTGGGCGGCAATACCTGGCAACCGACCCAGTTTCGCCTCGTCTGCGCCACCAACCGCGAACTGGAACATGAGGTGGCGCGCGGCGCCTTTCGCGCCGACCTGTATTACCGCATCGCCGGCTGGCGTTGCCAGACGCCACCCCTGCGCGAGCGCCAGGACGACATCCTGCCGCTGGCCCGGCATTTCCTCGCCGAGCTGGCGCAGCGCCCTCCGCCCGCGCTGGACGCGGCCGTGCGCGAATACCTGCTGCTGCGCGACTATCCGGGCAATGTGCGCGAGTTGCGCCAGACCGTCACGCGCATCTGGCACCGCCATTGCGGCCCCGGCCCCATCACCATCGGCGCCCTGCCGCCAAACGAACAGCTGCTGGCACCGCACTGGCCTGACCAGTATTTCGAAGCGGCCGTGCGGCGGGCCCTGGCCCAGGGCTGCAAGCTGTCGCACATCACGCGTTGCGCCACCGACGTGGCCATCCGCCTGGTGCTGGCCGAGGAACACGGCAATAACCAGCGCGCGGCCGCCCGCCTGGGCGTGACCGACCGCGCCCTGCAGATACGCCGCAAGGCGGCTACCTGCGCGGAGCAAGCCGCTACTGCCGCGACACCGCCGGCTGCCTTTTGATCTGCCTCACGCCAGCCGCGCCAGCCGCAAAAAATTGCCGCCCGTGATCAACGCCGCATCGAGCGGCGGCAATCCCAGCAACTCGATCTTGTGCAATTCCAGTCCCGGATGCAGCCACGGACCGTCCGAGCCGAACAGGACCTTGTGCGGCCCCGCGCGGCGCACGGCCTGCTGCAGCAAGTCGAAGCGGCGCACGCCCGAGCTGTCCGTATGGATATTCGGATGGCGCACAAGGTGGTCGATCAGCGCCAGCTGCGCCGCCCAGTCGTCGCCAAAGCTGCCCAGGTGCGGCAGGATGAAATTGACGTCGGGATACTGCTGCGCCAGCAGCTCGGCCACGGCCACCTCGCCGGCCGGGTCGTACAGCACGGGCAAGCCGAAGAAGCGCGCCGCCTCGCACAGTTCGCCACTGATGCGAGAGTCAAGCCGGTGCGCCTTGATGCCGACAAAACCGTAACGCTCGACGGCCGTGCGCACCATGTCCTGGATGCGGCCACGGTCGCGCCGCGCATGCACGAAGGCAAAACCGTAGAAACGCTGCGGATCGGACGCTACCAGGCGCGCCACGCCATGGTTGGCGATGGCGTAATCGGAGTGGAAGGCGGCGAACAGCACGCTGCGGGCGATACCGGCCGTCTGGGCGCGGCGCAAGTAGGCCTGCAGCGGCGCATCGCTGTCCCACGGCCCGCTCAAACCGTCTCCCGGACCCGCATGGCAGTGGCAATCGATGATCATCTTGCCGCGCTATTGCCAGTCGCCCATGACGACGATGCGGTTGCCGCGCCGGCGCCAGCGTCCGCTTTCATCTTCCTGCTGCGGCGCAGGCGAGCGGAAGTGCGGCAATTGCTGGTGCAGGGCCCGCGTCAGCGCGCTTTCCACGGCGCGCGTGCTGCCATCGCTGTCACCGGCCAGACGCGCCGCCTGTCCCGCGATGCGCACGAAGCGGCGCGCCAGCTCCAGTTCACGGTCGGCCGGCGCTGCGTTCTCCATTTCCAGCTCCAGCGCATTGCTGGCCGCGCGCCCCAGGGCCGACCCGAGCGCCGTGCCCACACCCGGTATCGGGATCATCGAACCGAGGGCGCCGCCGACAAAGGGCAAGGCCGTCTTGGCCACGGCCTTCAAGGCGCCGCCCAGCGGCTTGGCCACCTTGGCGATGGTAGCGCCCACTTTCTTGACGCCCTTCCACACGCTCTTGAAGACATTGCCGAGAAACTGCTCCAGTTCCTCCTCGCTGGCCACTTCCAGCAACTCCATGGCCAGCTGCAGTTCTTCCTCTTCGCTGAAGACGGCCGCCGCGCGGCCCTTGCCCGGCCACTCCCGGCCGAATTCCAGCACTTCAAACGCGGCGCCGGCCCGCTGCCGGCATTGCCCGCATTCACATTCGAGTTGGTGCATGATGCTCTCCTTCGCAGTCGTCAAGCTACTGTCATCGTCAGCCCCACATTTCGCCCAGCACGGCCATTTCCAGTTCGCGCCGCTGGTTCGTCAACACGCCGCGCCGGTGGGTAAACATGTCGCTGTGGATACCCTTTTCCAGAATGCGCCGCTGAGCGGCCGACGATAGCGGCGCCACATAGACGTCATGCGCGCTCATGTCGATGCCCATCATCTTGCCGCACAGATGGTGCTGTTTCAGGCGCCGCCGCAAATCGTCGGTCTGGCCGCTGTAGGCGCGCCGGCCATCCTTGGTGTCAAACTCGATCACATACAGGCCCGGCCCCGTGGCGTTCGCATCGTTGACGGCCTGCGGAATCGCGCCCACCGCCTGGTAGCGCAAGGCGGCCGCGCCCGGTACGCGGCCCAGGGTGGACGCCAGGATGGGCGGCACTTCGCCCTGCATCTGGCCGTCATCCTGGTCCGGGTTTTGATCCGCTCCTTGATCCTGCCCCTGGTCTTGGTCTTGATATTGGCCCGTATCCTGATACGGCGCCGGCTCCTGCTGGCCGCCGAACACGGGATACGGCGCCGGATAAATGGTGGGATAGATGGCGCCATAGCCGCCCCAGCCCCGGTAGCGTGGCGGATACGGCAAGGGCGGCGGCGGATAGCGCGGTGGCCGGCGCCCCTGGCCCTGGTAGCGTGGCGGCGCGGGACGGCGCGGGCCCCGCAGCGGCGGCCTTGCGCGCAGGCCGCCACCGCGC